>JABDEO010000008.1 GCA_013287015.1 Chlamydiota bacterium | reverse complement strand
GCGCGAAAGCTACGGGAAATTTTAATAATCATCAAGAAATTTTAGGCCTTGTTCACTCTGTAGTGCAAAATAAATTTCTTTAAGTTATGCTCCGTATAAGGTAAATAAAATTATAAATATATGTTTTTGCGGAAATTTAGGATTAATGATTATCCAAAAGGACAAAATCATGATATTCAATAACTTTCACTTTGTATTTTGCTTAGAACAGGAGAAGTTCCACGTTGATATAACAAAAAAAAACATTGGCGACGTCAATTATACAACTCATTCCTTTGAGGCAGTGATAAGCGGCTCACTTAAGCAAACGGGGAAAATTCAAATTAAAGAAGTTATTCCTAAAATTGAGGCGGAATTTAAAAAACATTTTCTAGAAAACTTACAAAGCCACAGCTTTTCCTCGGAATTAATTAAAAAAAGTTTAATGCAATTAAATGTTAATGTTAAAGAAAGATCGCTGAAAGCGACATCTATTGAGGAAAGCAAAAATTTTGAAAATCCCTTGATGTGGATAAATTCAAAATTTGAAATAATGCAAAATTCAAATAAAAAACGTCAAAGTTTAGGATCGACTAATGTCTTGCTGGCAAGTGAAGCGCCTGAACAGTTTTTATTGGACGTTTCAGCTAAAGAAAATAAAGAAGAGGCGCCTAATAAAGAAGCTTTTCTCAATTACGAAAAATTTATTCTAAAGCCCACCACGAGAAATTCTTGGAAGGAATTTATTTCTGAATTAAATGTCGACCAGCTGCAAAAACTATCCCAGCTATTTAATGCACTAGGCCAACAAGTTACGGAAATTTGGTTGAATTTTTCATTTGAAACAATTTGGAGCAGCTCTGAAAAAAATGTTAAAAAATGTTTCAATTTAATGATGAAGGAAGCCAGCGATGAACAGAGAATTCAAGCCTGTAAACTATCAAATCATGTCAAAAAAACGGCCAAAAAATTGAGCGATCGGGTTAATGCATGTGAAGACTTTGACGATCATTTTGATCGTGTGTTGACGCAGATGGACTCAGAACTGATTCCCGTTGCCGATCGTTGCATTGCAGCGATGGAAAAGGCTGAAAAATTCAACGCTGTATTGTTATCTCGGGCGTTTTTATGCATTCTCAAAACTTTTAATGACTTCAATGAATTAACAAATAGCGATTTATGTAAGCATGATGCGTTATTAAGAGCAAAAAAAAAGGCGAAAATAATCGATCAGATGTTGAAATTTGTTCTCAGTGCAATGAATAAAGAGATGTTGGCAGGTGAGTCAATAGAAAATTTTTCTATTCAAATTCAGTTTTTAGAAAAATATCTAGCATTTAAGTTTGCTCAACTGCAGACGAAAATAGAAAAAAACTCTTCAGAATTATTGCTTTCTTCTTCGCATTTTCCTCTATGGCTGACAGCTTTTGGAAGCAATTTAAAAGAACCGCAGTTTATGCTCCCAAACTCTTTTGAAGACTTTCTCACATTTCTTGATCAAACTCTTAAAACAATTGCAGCGTCTGTTGAGATGCGGGCCGGAATCTCGATATCAAATCTCCCTCCATTGCTTGCCGACCTCTGTGAAAATATTTGCACCACTATTAATCTCAATAGCGGCGTCAGCAGTCCGCGCATGCGTCAAAATATTCGTCCGTGTCCCATGATTCAAGGGATTGCTTATAATCACCCGAATATTAAAATCACCTTTAATGCGCCCTTAAGATTGCATAGCGCACAATTCGTAATTGAAGGAGTGGTTGACGCAAAAGGGAATCTAAAATCGATTGTATTTGAGGGTTCTTTCTTCTGTCCTAAAAAAAATAAAATTCTCGCTGTGTTTGCAGTGAATTCATATTATGGCGATTCACCTATGCAACGTCCAGAAAATTTTAAGTTCATCCCAACAAAATATGCTGTGAGAGTCAGGTGGCAAATTTTTTCCATTCCAGATCAAGACCTAAAGAAAAGCTGGAAAAATGGAAAAGGCATTATTCAGAAAATAATTGACTATCTTCAAGAGAAATCAAATCTAAGCGTCGATGTCGATCCCATTTGCATTGAGGAAAACCCTTGGATTCGCAAAGTGGCATGCATCGATGATGAATGGCGCGTCGCAAAAAAACAATAAGTGCACCGGAGTCAGCAATCCCCACTAAAAAATAGTTAACAATTTAACGCAGAGACGCGGAGACGCAACGGAGGCTCGTTCCTGTATTAAATTGAATAGTTCTTTGAATGAACAGTTTTAAGGCGATATACTACCACAGAGCCCACAGAGCGCACAGAGAGAGAATCATATTAAAACGGAGACCCATTCCAGTATTGAGTTGAATTGCCTTTTGAATGAACAGTTTTAAGGCGATATACTACCACAGAGCCCACAGAGCGCACAGAGAGAGAATCATATTAAAACGGAGACCCATTCCAGTATTGAGTTGAATTGCCTTTTGAATGAACAGTTTTAAGGCGATATACTACCACAGAGCCCACAGAGCGCACAGAGAGAGAATCATATTAAAACGGAGACCCATTCCAGTATTGAGTTGAATTGCCTTTTGAATGAACAGTTGCACGAGTCTTCGCTTTAACATGAATCTCTCTCTCTGTGCGCTCTGTGGGCTCTGTGGTAGTATATCGCCTTAAAACTGTTCATTCAAAGAACTATTCAATTTAATACAGGAACGAGCCTCCGTTGCGTCTCCGCGTCTCTGCGTTAAATTGTTAACTATTTTTTAGCCATAATTGTATTTTTCAAAGCGGAATAATTCATGATCGGATATGCTTTGCAATAAAGGCTCGGTCAAATTATGAATACGCTATACGCCATCAGCCATGCAACCGTAGAAGCTCATGATTTAAGCAGGTTAACGGAAGGCGGGCATTACGATCCGCATACAGTTTTAGGCTTGCATGGTTATGAAGATAAAAAAGTCATTCGTTTATGGCGTCCAGGGGCGGATTGGCTTTTTCTGGAACTCCTTGGCAAAAAGATCCCTGCGCGCAAAGCGCATCCGGCAGGACTATTCGTCTGTGAAGTCCCGCACGACACAAAAGCCGCCGACTACCGCGTCTATCACCAAAATGGACTGCTGGCCTCCGACCCCTACTCTTTTTTACCCACCATCGGCGAAGTTGATCTCTACCTATTTGGGCAAGGGGTGCATTATGAACTTTATAAAATCCTTGGAGCCCATCCCATTGAACATCAAGGCGTTTCGGGAGTTAAGTTCGCCGTATGGGCCCCGAGCGCTAAATGCGTTTCCGTAGTTGGTGATTTTAATCATTGGAATGGACGCGCCAACCCGATGCGCTCTTTGGGAACATCAGGCATATGGGAGCTCTTTATTCCCGGTTTGCAAACAGGTGAAAAGTATAAATACGAAATTAAAACCCAAACCGATGAACTCTTAATTAAAGCCGATCCTTATGCGCATTCCAGCGAATTAAGACCTGCTACGGCCTCAGTAGTGGCTTCAGTTGATCGCTTTCAATGGGAAGATCAAGATTGGATTGCAAGGCGCGCCCAAAATAAAGAAAAATCGCAGCCTGTTAATATTTACGAAGTGCATCTAGGCTCTTGGAAAAAGAAAGACGGAGCTTTTTTTAACTACCGCGAAATCGCCGTCGACCTCGCCGCCTACTGCAGGAAGATGGGCTTTACGCATCTGGAGCTGATGCCCATCCAGGAGCATCCCTTAGATGAATCGTGGGGATATCAGGTGTCTGGCTTTTACGCTGTCACCAGCCGGCATGGCTCTCCCGAAGACTTCCAGTGGTTTGTTAATCACTGCCATCAAAACGACATAGGAATTATCTTGGACTGGGTGCCGGGGCATTTTCCAACAGACAATTTTTCACTCGGCAGATTTGACGGCACAGCGTTGTACGAACATGAAGATCCCCGTCAAGGCTTTCATCCGCATTGGAACACGCTTATTTTTAATTTTGGACGCCGTGAAGTGTCCAACTTCCTCATTGCCAACGCCCTATTTTGGCTTGAACAGATGCATATCGATGGATTGCGGGTCGACGCTGTCGCTTCGATGCTTTACCTGGATTATGGACGCGAAGAGGGACAGTGGATTCCAAATCGATATGGCGCAAAGGAAAACCTAGAGGCGATCGAATTCTTGAAGCATATGAATTCCATTGTGCATCAACGCGTGCCGGGAGCGCTTACAATTGCAGAAGAATCCACGGCTTTCACCAAGGTTTCCTACCCTGTCCATGAGGGAGGACTAGGTTTTGATATGAAGTGGAATATGGGATGGATGAATGACACACTACGTTATTTTTCCAAGGACATGATCTATCGCAGCCATCACCATAATGATCTTACCTTCGGGTTGCTATATGCCTTTACCGAACGCTTTATTTTGGTGTTGTCCCATGACGAAGTCGTGCATGGAAAAAACAGTTTAATGGGCAAAATGCCCGGCGACGTCTGGCAAAAATTCGCCAACATGCGTTTGCTCTACAGCTATATGATCTGTCAACCAGGCAAAAAACTTCTTTTTATGGGCGGTGAAATCGGCCAATGGAACGAGTGGTCATGCAATAGGGGCGTCGAATGGGATCTTCTACAGTTTATTCCCCATCAGGAGACTCAACGCCTAGTGGAAGACTTAAACCATTTTTATCAACAGAACCGCGCCCTTTGGGAGCGCGACTTCCATTATACTTGTTTTGAATGGGTTGATTTTTCCGATGTGAAAAACAGCATTATCAGTTACTTACGCAAAAGCGAACATGAATGCCTGCTGTGCGTGCACAATTTCACTCCCGCTTATCATGCCGATTATTTCCTCTCGCTGCGCAACTTAGCTTCCATTCAGGAAGTGTTTAATACTGACGCTGAACGATACGGCGGGTCAGGAAAACTCAACGCACAGCCACAGCCGCATATCGCATGTAATGAACACGGACATGCCGTCGGATTAAATATTCAAATCGCTCCCCTTTCCACCATGATTTTTAAAGTGAATTTTTGGAAATGATCACAGAAAAATATACAACGTCTCAACAGGATTACGAACGCTTGCTCCAAGAAATTTGGGAGCACAATAAGCGTTATTATATCGACAGCAAGCCGACAATCAGCGATGAGGAGTTCGACGCATTGCTGCGCAGGCTAAGCGAAATGGAGAAAGCGCACCCCGAATGGGTGACGCCCAACTCGCCTACGCAACGCGTCAATGAAACTCCAACGGCAAGCTTTAAAACAGTCACACACTCCATTCCGATGATGTCGCTGGCGAATACGTATAGCGAAGAGGAGTTGGCGGAATTCGTCAATCGCATGTACAAGCTGGTTGGCCGCAGCGACATCGCCTTTTCCTGCGAATTGAAGATGGATGGCGTCGCTGTCTCTGTCCGATATGAGAAAGGCCTTTATGTACGCGGAGTGACGCGCGGAGATGGCAAAAAGGGCGAAGATGTCACGGCGAATATCAGAACCATCGCAGCGCTCCCCTTGCAACTATATGGCGAGAACTTGCCTGATCTATTAGAAGTGCGCGGCGAAGTGTTTATGCCGCATAAAGTCTTTGCAATGCTTAACGAACAAAAGAAAAATGCCGAGGAAGCCCTTTGGGCCAATCCTCGGAACGCAGCTTCAGGATCATTGAAATTATTGGATCCGCAAGAAACTGCAAAACGGCAACTGTCGATCGTTTTTTATGGAGTCGCCGAAGACTCTTCTCAGCAACTCAAAAGTCAATTCGAAACACATGCCTTTATCTCCTCTCATGGGCTACCGGCTCTGCCTTTATTGGCCAAATGCCGCTCCTTGGACGAGATCTGGGCTTTTGCAGAAAAAGTGCGCAAGCAGCGTCCCTCCCTGCCCTTTGACATCGATGGCATTGTCGTTAAATTGGACGATCTGCGCGAACAGCAGCATATCGGAGCCACCGGAAAAAATCCTCGCTGGGCTGTCGCTTATAAATTCGCAGCTGAGCAAGCCGTTACAAAAATATGCGATATCACTGTTCAGGTTGGACGAACAGGCGTGCTTACCCCCGTAGCGGAACTGGAGCCTGTCCTAGTTGCAGGAAGCACAATTTCGCGCGCGACTTTGCATAATGAGGAAGAGGTCCAGCGTAAAGATTTCCGCATTGGAGACACCGTTACTATCGAAAAAGGCGGCGATGTCATTCCTAAAGTGGTTAGTGTACATCTCAATTTGCGTCCCGCTAATACTGTTCGCTGGACAATGCCCGCCATTTGCCCAAGCTGCGGAGCTCCCATAGTCCGACACGCTGATGAGGTGGCTGTACGCTGTCTCAACCCTCACTGCAACGACCAAAAATTGGGTCGCCTCATCCACTTTGCAAGTAAAGGCGCAATGGATATTGAACATCTAGGTGAAAAAGCGCTGGAACAGTTGGCGAATCGAGGTCTGATAACGACGCCTTCTGATATTTATAAGCTTACTGTCAATGACCTTAGTCAATTGGATGGCTTTAAAGAGAAATCCATTCAGAATCTGCTTTCGAGCATTGAAAAATCCAAGGAAATTCCTCTATCGCGTTTTATCATGGCGCTCGGCATTAAACACGTAGGCGCCGGCACAGCCGAATTATTAGCCGTCAATGCCGGAGATATTGACTCCCTCTCAAAGTGGTCGGAGGAGGAATTGATGGCGATTGAAGGAGTGGGTCCAAAAGTCGCTTCAGCAGTCGTCGAATATTTTCGCGATAAGCATAATCTGGATGAAATCGCCAAGCTTTTAGAGTGCGGAGTGGCGCCTCAAAAAACTGTTGTCAAGCATAGTTATCGCGATCACCCATTTAGCGGCAAAACATTTGCGCTTACTGGCACATTGCAAAACTATACGCGCGTCGAGGCGGCCAACTTGATTAAAGAACGAGGAGGCAAGGTCTCTGAAAGCATTAGCAAAAAGACCGATTATCTCGTCGCCGGCGAATCTCCAGGCTCGAAACTCGATAAGGCCGGGGCTCTAGGCGTCTGCATCTTAGAAGAGGCCGAGTTCACCCGCCTCATCTAAAAAAAAATAATGTCAGGATGGGTAGGAATACGTCCTTAAAAAGTCATGGCAAGGCGAAGTCTGAAAAGGTAACCAGGCCGTCTCGGCCTGAGTCAGGGCGGGACGCCCGACTACTTTCTCCTTGTGCTGCGATAACTTTTTAAGGACGTACGGGTAGGATAGGTGTCAGAATGGGCAGGACAGATGAATGTAAAAAGCATCTTTAAGAACAAATTTTTCTAAAGTAATTACTAATAGCATCCAAATCGGCTTGACCTTCAGCAACCGACACTACAAACTCAAGCAATTCATCCACGTCATATTTAGTAGACTTTCCATTGGCTCTAAGGAATGCTAAAGCAGCCGCGGTCGCAGTTCTTTTGTTTCCATCAAGAAATGCATGATTTTTAACTATATAGAAAAGATAAGCCGCAGCTTTATTGTAAATGGTTTTATGCAATTCTTTTCCAAATACAATCATCATAGGAGCCGCTACAGCGGATTCCAATAAGCCTCTCTCTCTTATTCCAATGAGTCCACCAAATTTTTCAATAAGGGCATCATGCAGTTCAATAATTTGTTCAAGAGATAGGTAAATCATCGATCGGATAACTTTTGCATGAGTTCAGCATCATCTTGAAGAATATTTTTAAGCTCCTTTTTGAAAGATTCATTATCCAAATATTTCGGTGGATTTTCTACAGCGTCTTTAACCAAAAGTCCAATTAAGTAATCTTTCATACTTTGATGCAGAGCGGAAGCTTTCATTTTTGCAACGGTATGTAAATCAGTAGGACAATCAAATGTAAAGCGAACAACATCTTTGTGTGCACTCATAATCACCTCCTAATTTCGGGTGCACCTTCATTATATCTTATTATCTTATTTACGACAATAAGATTAAACTTGCTATAGTGTTCAGGATGAACGCACTAACTAAGATGTTCAAATTTTGAGATAAAGACAAGCGCCAGCTGCTCCAGCAAAGAAGGTCGTCCTTCAATTCGAGCCATCAAAAGGGCTCCTTCCAAAAGTGCAAGATAGGCTTTAGCATCGTTATCAGGCTTTTTAGATCCTAAAATAGCGAAATTAGAAGCGATCCAATCTGCACTATTTTTAAAATAAAATTTTAATTTATTTTGAGCTTCAGCAGAGATAGATTGATGCTCAGCGGCCATCATGCCGCATAGGCAAAATTTATCTTTGGCTTCAGCCAGAGATTTAAAAATCTCAGAGAATGCTATGAGCTTTTGATGTGGTGATACGATTTTAGCATCGATTTCATTCAGTTGCAGTCTAAAATTATGATGATAGCGTTCGATCAACGCTATTGCCAAATCATCCTTCGATCTAAAATAATAGTGAATACTGGATGTTTTTATGCCGATCTCATTGGAAATATCGTTGTAGCTGAAACCGTTAAAACCTTTGGTTTGGGTCAGATGCTGTGCGATGTCTAAGATCTCCTCTTTACGGCTACTCATTGTCTACCTCCATTAATTTAAAGTCTGGCCATTTCTGACGGCATCTCATGCTTTGTCTCAAGCATTAAAAGCGCTAGTCCGCCAAAAGCGATCGCAACGTTTCTAAAAAGCACCTGAAAATGTTCAGGATTAAATGCAACAATACCTACCATCAACATAACCGATATGATTGATGAATATTTGGATTTCCACTTTGTTAATAACCATACGGCTAGTAGAAATTCCGCTAAGCCAAAACTATATAAAAATGCAGTTACAGGGAGAATATCAAAAACAAATGCCGGCGTATACTTTAAAAAATTTTGTGGATTGATGCACATCTCAATTGAAGCATATGTAAATACAAATGCCAAACCTACTCTTAAAAACCATGCTGCTAATTTAATATTTTTCATAATCCCTCGTTTATTATTTATAAATGTTGTTTTATAATCTGTGTTGTTCTGTAATCTGTTATCTATCTACTAATATATAGAATTTAAAATTATATGTCAACTAGTTAATTAAAAAACCTCAGATAAATACTGTTTTTGCGCTCGCGACGCACATCTATTTTATCAGTCCGATGATTCGGCGAGCGGAGAGCCGCTCCTGATGCTCAAAAGCTGTTTCGAATGCATTGAGCTCTGAGGCCTTCATACCGATCTCTTTCCCGATTTGCCGCCAACGAGCAACCGCCCCTTCGACGGTGGAGAGGAGCGCGCAAGCGCGTCTGGATTCAATACCGAAATAAGGAGCAGCCTCCATTAATGACTGAATGCTGGCGGCATCGCCTATTGATTCGGCAATCCAGGTTTTAAGTACCCTCCGTTTATCGGGAAAGGGGTTGATATCAAAGGCTGGTGAGAGACGCCATTGATTTTTCTCCACATGCAAAAAGCCATGATTGCGCATATGATCATCAACATTGGTGATTAAGATTGTCAGTGCAATCCTACGCCACAACTCTTCCGCATCTGCCTGATAATCTGGGCTGTATCGCTTGAGCGCATCGACAATTTCCATATAAGTGTGGACTTGCCGACTCTCCTCTATACCGAGCAGACTTGCAGCTGAAAGATAAGGAATGCGTTCGCCGCGTGGTCCCCGGTCAAAACGTTTAATCAAGGCAATCGGAGTTCCATCGCTCTCCACAATACGGGCCTCGGCTGCTTGAATGCCCGCCGCAGCTGCTATGCGCAGAGCCAACACTTCACCCTTTGTCACAGAATAGGAATCATGAACACTTGGAAATTTTCCAATCGACAAAGAGCCGTCTTTGTCGACAACAGTGCATTTGGGCCTCAAGCCTCCAAGTGAAGTCCCTCGACCACGCAGATATTCCAAATCGGCAGCTGTTTCCGTATCGGTTTCAACCGCTCGAGTTGCACGCAATAAAGAATCGAGTTCAATGAGCGGTGGAGCTGTTCGTTTCCCCTTGCCCCCTCCTCGTTGGAACACTCCGTTTTCATCCCGAAACCTAAGCGCGCCGATTCGAGAAAAATCGTCAACAGCCAAAAGGAAATCAAGGGAAGTCAACGGGGAATCATTAATAAAAATTCCAAGGTCTTTCTTCTCTTTTCGGTGTTTGCCATTGGCTCGCAAAATCACTTGTCTGGCCCATCCATCGGGCTCGGAATCGGCAATGGCGCCATGAAAAACAGAGCTTTCCCCTCTCTTCGATCGGAAAGCGCGTCCATGTCCAAGAGGCAGCGCCGGATCGATTTCGAAGCTTTTACTGGATTCGATCCACTCAAGACTATACTCCAAGCCACTGCTCTCGCGATTACCCGATGCGTTAAAAAATAAGGTCCCCACAAGTCTTTTTACATTACCAATATAAACTTTTATTTGTCTGTTCATAAACCCTGCGGACTTTTCTTTGGTCGAGCTCTTTTTGGCAGTTTCTCTAAATCGAGCAGCAGCCCCGCATCATCATTGCGTTGGTCAATTAAATCACCCAAAGGCGTACCAAAACCCAAAGAGAATAATGCGGCTGCGTAAGCGCCCAGTCCGACCATCGGGTCCCCTTTCTCTATCTTGCTATAGGTCGACCTATGAATGCCAATTCTTTGGGCCATCATTTCAACAGTAAAACCACGTTTCAAACGCGCAATCCGAATATCAGCTCCAAACTTCTTCAACGTTCTCTCAACCGGCAGCGGCAAAAGCTGAATGGGATTTTTTTTCATATTAATGTCGCCTTTATCCTACTATATTTTGTGTAATGCCTCTCAAAACAAGCATTATCCAATAAATAACAGGCCTTTTCAATGATTGTCAAGAAATTTCTAATTTTACCAAATAATGCTGCTTATAAAAGGCATTATAAGTTATAATATCGTTTAAAAACAACATTGTATAGAAATGTCAGGATAGGTAGAAAAGGCAACAAGGCCGTCCCGGCCTTGAATGTATCAACAACTAGGTCAGGACGACCATGCAACACAGCCAAGGCCGGGACGGCCTTGTTACCTTCCTTTTGCACGTGTTATTTACAGACTTGGTTTCATCCCCATCTTTTTCCAAAAATCCTCAATAGAATCACACTTTATACCGCGACCTTCCTCGCATTCCTTCATCGCTTCTAGAGTTTCTTGGTTAGGTGTCTTTTCAGGAAAATCCTTTCTCAGATAGGAAAGAATGAACTCGCCCAAAGTCATGTGAGCCTTTGCGGCAAGCATTTTAATGTAAGTTCTTTCAGCTAGAGAACAATCGAAAGTGACTTTTGTTTTTTCAGGGTGAGCATGTGCGCCCATAAATACCTTCTTGGTTATAACGCCATTATACCAAGTCGTCAGCTTTTTGGCCAAATCGCTGACTTTATTGTAGCCTTGGACATGAAGGTTCGATATAATTATCTATTTAATTTGACTTGTATTTATATTAAAGTTTATAATTTACATATTACTGTAATTAAATGGTGCTTTATGTCTTTTGATCTGTCAGATTCTTTAATTTCTCCTAATATTAATAATGAGATGGAAAAAAAGGAAAATCACCATTCTGAAAAGTCTCCTTTAGATCTCAACCTCGATAGTTTTATTCCTGCAAATGAACGTCAATACATCGTGGAATTAAAAGAAAAAATCAAAATCGTTAATCTTAATAATACACTCGCAGAAAGGCAGAAATTATGCACAAGTTATGCAAAATTAATTGAACAGTTTAATCATGTATTCCCTTATCTTCAAATCAATGATGATTTAGCCGATCTTGGTTCAGAACATGCAAACTATCAGCAAGCGCTTAGAAAGGAAGCGGAAGGCGCCAATCCAAAACAATTGCAAGCATTGCTCGTAAAAGCGATTGAAGATGAACAACCCGAAGCTGCTTTTTGGCTCATTGGGAAAGGAGCAAGACTCCCTAATGAAGTTTCACCAAAACATGAAGGGCTTCTCAATTGGCTAAAAAAAGCCTCAGATCCAACAATAAAAGCGATCCCCGAAAACTTGAATTATTTGGCTCGAGAGGTTGGATATGGATATAAAGCGGCTAGTCTTTTAATTAATGAAGAAGAAGCGCGCAGCCTGGAACTCTCCTCCTGCATCGTTAAGGTGCCTCCGTTTGTGCCGATTAGCGACTATGAAATGCAAAATTATCTCTTTAAATCCTGTCCTGAAATTTTAATAAAATGGCAACGATTTATACAGACTTTTGACAGAGGCGTCAGAAAAGCATTTTTGAATCAAAATCCAAATCAAGCTCAAACTGTCAGACCAAAAATCTCAAGAGAAGGCGAGGAAATCCTTCTTGAAATTCAAGAGATCATTAGAAATCAGTTTGCCAGTGAAAGTTATTTTTCTCTTAGGATTGAAGAATGGCTCCGAAAGGAAAATCCAGAATTAGTGATTGTGCGCAGTACGGGAAATGAAGATGAAGAGGAGGATGTTCTTACCATAGGAGAAAACGGCGGCGTTTCAGCGGCTAAACCTAATGCCGGCGGAAATGATAGCGTTCCATTTGTTAAACCTAATTCAGAAGCCATTTCTAAAGCGCTCGCGACAGTCATTATCTCTTATTTTGGCGAGCGATCAATTTCACAACGTTTAGAAAATGGAGATATCAGCGTCTTTCTTGGGGGAGTTCCCCTTATTCCCGCCCTTGTACAGACGATGGTATTGGAAAGCGATTCCAACCAAGTGAAAAATATTTTGGATATTCCGCGATCAGGCGTGATGTTCACCAGACAGCCCAATAAAGCTAAAGGGGTGACTTTCTTTCAGGCCGGCTTCGGAAATAATAGCGGCGTCGTCAGCAGTCAAGTCGCCGTAGATAGCTATTTTGTCGATGATAAAAACCATGTTGAAGTCGTTAACCGCAACAAAAAGACTCGCGTTGTATCCGACAGCCAAGGAAATTCAATAGTGGTAAGCAATAAAGACATCCATTGCGCAAATGGAGAAGATCCTTGCCATGTCCAAGCGCTTCCTAATCGCATCGCGCAAGATGTGAGAAAAATGGGCGCTCACATCTCGAAAAATCGCTCCAAAGGACTTAATTTTCTCAAGCCATTAGATATGGAATTTTCCGTTAAGCTCAGAGAAAAAAACAGCGATAAACCTGTCATTTATCTTTTACAAACACGCTCAATAAGAACGTCGACCCAGCCCATAAAGCCAAGTTATATTAATATCCAAACACTCGCTCAACAAAAAAACTTTGAATCACGTTCTAAGCACCGAGTGATTGTCGATACTAAAAACGAAGTGCAGCAAGTCACAGGAAGCGACGAGATTTTATTCTCAGGCTCCCTTAGCGAAGCCCTGAAGTTATATAAAAAAACCGCTGATAGTCACAAAATTAAGGTGGTCGTTGTGCGGCGATCCGCCCTAGATCTCTCTCATGAAGCTGTTGAGTTCAGCGGCTTGGGCGTCACCGTGATTCTTTTAGATCAAGAAACTTATCATCAAATGAAAAAATTCACGTATGACGCAAGTTCAGATCACCCGATAATGGTGGACACACAGCGCGGGTTGATTTTTCGCACCAAGGGAATCCAAAATCCAGAAGGTCTGATAAATGAAGGATATGTCAGCTATCCTATCCCGAGGGAAGTTTCAATTCCGAAAAACCTCTATTGGAAAGCTGGTGTGACATTCATCGAGAAAGATTACCAAAATTTGCAAAAGAGCTTAATAGCTGAAGGAGAGGCGCTTTATCCCACCCAAGGTCAAAACGCTAAGAAATTAGAGGATCTCCTTGACATTATGGCCTGCGATTCTTCAAAGGACAGCAAGGATGCAAAACGCGCCCTAGCCACAATCTTAGCGTTGATCCATGACAAGTGGCATTATTATTTAAAAAATCCAACGGCGATAACGCCTCTTTATTTGGAACAGCTCTACCATCTTTTTTCCTATGTCATTAAACTTTCTAAAAGACAAATTATTCCCGCGCTGAATGAGCAGGCCCCGCAAACATTAGAGCGGCTTTACTACATTAAATTTCTTGAGGCCGCTATTTTTCAACAGCCTCCAGATGATGTCGTGGATGGCTTTTCTTTTGCGGCCTTCCTACGCGCAAATAAGGTTTGTCAAGAGGTTTCAAAGGAAGCTCAGCTGAAGATTGCAGACAGTCAAGATCTGTTTTTGATTCCTCTTTTAACGCATGGACAGGAAGCAGCGATCAGCCTTGAAGCGGCTCGCAAATGGAATGAATTCGTTGCCGAATTGCAAGCGCGCGGAGGATCTGAAACAACGACGGCCCTCTATCGATTAGTTGAAAAAATGCGTTCTCTTAATGTTTTCTCTTCTTGGCTCAATATTATGTTTGCACCATCATGGCAGCCAGGAACCGCAGAAAATGTATTTGCAAACGCTAAGAAAGAGATGTTGTCAGATGAAAATCTCGCTTGCCTGGAATGGGTTGCTGCAAACCGTGAGAAAATACCGAAGAATGAAGAATTGGAATTTTGGAATAATCCTACATTTGCACAAAATAGGCTTTCAAGTCTCAAAAAACTTTTTTCCGAAAGTTTCGGCTATGGTTCTGAAAAAAAATCATTAGCTGAGAGATACGCTAAATCAGGCAAACTGGCGCAATTGGCTATGGTTTCGTTTGTGCGTGGTTCCACCAATGCGTATGATTTAATTATGAAACAGATTACTGAAAGCCAAGAATTTTCGAACAAACTGCAGCTTAAAGCAGAACTTGTCGTTGATCTGATCGAAGGACTCGACGAAATCCAAGAAACTGCAATGGCCTTAGTCGATCCAAAAGATGCATATGCTTTGGTAGGAAGGGAAGTGCCAAAAAAAATAGATCATGATGCTTTTTATGTCTATCTCACAAAATTAAGAGAGGGAGGAAAGTATCACACAGACACAATGACGAGTTATTCATTTTCTGGTTTTTTGAATTTATCCCGTCAGGTGCGCGAAAAAGCAATGAATGAGCAACAATTAAATGAACAATTCGAGGCAGGTCTTGAATTCAATGTTTCCGCTATTGTATTAGGCTCTTTAACTGGGAGCTCTTGTATTATTCCACCTACCCGGCTTGTGCATCATCATACGCTCCGTCATCAAAATATTATACTGTTAAGTGACTATATCGCTATGAAACTTGGATTAAATGAAGATATTCTTAGCGGTCAGCCTGCAGAGATAAGTTCGCTAGTTGCAACAAAATTTGCAAGGCCAATATCTGCAATTAATCAACGCAGCAGCAACACTACAATAGTTTATCAAGTCCCACTACGCGAACATGCCGCTACTATATCTATTGACTATAAACCTGGTGAACCGAATAGCGGTTTAGATATTAACGTCCAGTTGTTTGGAATGAATTTAGGAGAACGGTGGTACCAAACCACTCTTCATGCTGCTTATATGGTTAATGCAATTGAAGGATTGAATTTTACAGACGGCATAGTTCCTCAAGTAGAATGGAACCAATCTGCAAATGAAAAATATCTTATTGAAAGCAATGCAAATTTTGTTGAATTTAGTCTGCATATTCCCGAACATTTTTCTATAAGCAAACAGTTAGTAGATATGCTGCATCATGTAATAGTTGATGTGAGCTTGAAAGATCATGTTCAGTCGAACGAAACAAACCTTATTAAGTGTCAGTCAATGGCGCCTATGGCTGATTTTGATCAAATTAAGAATGACTTCTTCTCTTCTACTTTTTGGGGACTCGATCTGATGTTATCCAAAATTAGAGATAAAAATAAATTGCACGAAGCGCTTAAAAGAATCGTCGTTCACGCATGTGACAAACAAATTAATTGTGATAATTTTAAACTAAATAGATATGGCGATGAAAGTCTTTATAATTTAATAGAAATGTATATGATGAAATTATTTCATAAGTCGACTGCTGAATTTATTACATTGATAGATGAGTTACATCCAATTATTTCTAAATCAAATAGTAATAAAAAACTTGCAATGTTTATTGAGAAATATATGTACCTGTCCGATTTGGAAAAACTTCCATTCTCAGAAATTTATAAAATTTACGAAGGAATTGAGGCGGAAGAAGAACGATCTAAAACTGTATCTCCGGAAAAGGCATATATTGAAAGCAAAATAAGTATAGCCGCGTTCTTTGATCATGCGCTTGAAAAAAAAGATTTTTATTTCGCAGCCATACTCGCAGGTAAATGTAATAAAATCGAAGCGCTAAAAAAACAATTATTTGAGCTCCGCATAGAGGAATTATCGGTATTGTATAAAGGAACTAATCAATCAGAAATACGAATAATTAAAATGAGAGAATATATTAAAAAAATGAATAAAACAATTATTCATAACATTTATAATTATCTATTAACTCTAGACAGAAATAGGGCGATGAGCTTCATAGCGGCATGCGACGAAATGTACAATTACTTTAAAGATTTTACTTCAGAAGAGATACTGGATTCAATTTAATTTTGCTTATAAAAGACAGGTAATCGCTTCTTGAATGCCGCCGGTAATTTGAATTTGTCCATTATGATGAACGTAAACATCATACTCTAGACGGATGCCGAACTCGCCAGGCAGATAGATCCCAGGTTCGATGGAAAAGCAGGTTCCGGCAAGGAGCATGCGGCTATCTTGTGTTTCCAGGTTGTCGATATTGGCGCCATTGCCATGATCCGTTTCATCAATATTATGACCAGTTCGATGAATAAAATAGGGGCCGTAACCGGCATCGATGATGTGATCCCGACAGCACTGGTCAACTTCGCATCCCATGAGGGGCAAGCCTTGAGTAAAACGTTGTTTAACTAATTCCGTGGCGGCGTCACGCGCTTGCTTGACGATGTCAAAAATTTCTTGCTGCCTTGGGGTTGGAGCCTTTGCTGCAATTCCCATGCGCGTAATATCAGCGTAGACTGCTTTTGGAAGATCCTGTTTGCACCAAAGATCAATTAAAATAAGATCGCCCTTCTTAATGGTCTCCGCTTGTTTTTTTTCAGCGCAATAGTGAGGATTGGCGGAATGGGCGTTGACAGCGCAAATGGGCGAGTCGCTCGTTATGCAATTTTCCTTGGTAAATTCTTCTAGAATAAATTCCTGAACATCATATTCCGTGATGGTTTTTCCTTGTTTGACGCGCTGGGCAATCAACGCCCACGCCTTATCAACTATTGAGCAAAGCGTCTTTGCCGCAGCCAGGTGAGTCTGCAATTTATAAGAGTCCCATACGCTTATGCATTTTTGTAAAAGATCCGCTGAACTCACTACAGTGATGCCAAAGTCGCGCACCACGTCAATTGTTCCTGCATCCACTTTAGACACATAAGGGATTGCATTGCGGGGCGAGTATTCCATGGCTACGCGTTTACAAATTTTTAATGTATCAGCTAAGCGCTCCTCAAGCCCTTGCCAGCTATTGTAAAGGAGCTTGCGGCCAGGTAGATGGTCTAAAACTTTTTCCTCAATGCCGTGAACAATTTTTACGGGTTCCCCTTGACGTGGAATCCAATAAAAAAAGCGTCGTGTTAAAAGTTGATTGTCAGGAATGGCTAAGAATCGGCAAGCGAGATCATTGGAACGTCGAAAGTCATACAAAAGCCATCCATCTAATTGAAATTGCGAAATGGCTTGTTGTGTATTTTGCAAATCTTCTTTGGAAAACATATCGCTCCTATCTTTAGACAATGAACATATAACGGGAGCAATTAAAAGTGAGGGGCTAAGGAAGGCAGCCCCAGGGCGGGACGCCCTGGCTGCCTTCTTTAGCCCCTCACTTTTAATTGCTCCCCATATAAACTAACCGTTGAATATATTTCATAAATCATATACAATCCTTGATTATCATATATCATAAAGCAGATTAAAATAGGTTTAAAAAATGAATTTTCCCAATATTATTCCTCCTCACCATGAAAATAACTTGGGAAATGCGCCGGCTCCAATTGTCCAGCCTCAACCCGCTCCCGCTCAAGCTATCTTTCAGGCGACCTATCCGCAAAATTTTAATCCGCCCGTTTCATGCCGCGCTAAAGCATGGAAGGCTGCAAAAATCATTCTCGCTATTATCATCATCCCCATCGGGATTGCATGGGTGGCGAAAAAAATTCTCTGCCTGATTGTACTTTGCATATTGAAAAAGACATTCGGAGGCATCGAACAGATCATTTTACCAGCATTGGCATACAATAAAGATGATGCGCTCATTAAAGCAGACTGTGAAAGGCGCGATTCTATTTTTGCCAACCCTAACTCTGCAGTTTATCGGACCGTGCATTTAGAGTTGAAGACGCCTGATGGAGTTATTCTCGACGGCGCTTTAATTTGGCGTCTCAAGGAAAAAGAAGCCGCTGACGAATATAAAAAAAACGGCTCCAACGTATTTCAAAACAGCAACTGGATCATCAAATGCAATGGCAATGGCGAATTCTATGAGAGCAAATTGAATGAGTCAAGAATTGAAACCTATAGCCGCAATTGCAATATCCTCGTCTTTAATTACCGCGGGGTGTTGGGCAGCGAAGGTTATCCGCGTTGCAGTAGAGATTTAGCGTTGGATTGCCATACAGCTTATCAATTCCTGGACAGCCAAGGTGCAAACGTAGTGTTAGAGGGCCTCTCGCTCGGCGGAGGAAACGGAGCGCAGGCGGCGGCGTTTAATCCTGGGGCCCACATGGCAAATTTGAAGTCATTTAGCTCATTAACAGACTGCGTAAAAGGCATAGTATACAGCTATGTTTTGAAGGATCGTGATGACGAGGGAATCCCCCGTCTGAATTACCATCCTTCCTGCATGCGACGAACGGCGGCCTGCATTGCAGCCTGCCTTGCAGGTTGGTTGACTCGCAACGTCTTAGAAACCGCTAATTGGGAAATAAACACAGCGTCAGTCTGGAATAAAATCACAGGCCGCAAGTGGATCGTCACCGGCACGCATGATCATCTGATGAGAGGCGATGGGACTCTTTACAAATTTTTAAAGCGCAGGCTCCCAGGTTATAAAAAAGTGAATAAAAACAATCCTAATAACGCGAGTCAGATCGCCCGCAATGAAGAGTTAAAAAAACAGCTCAATTCAATAAAAGCTAAGGGCGCGGGTCATATGGATCCTTTAGAAGGGGGAGCGGAACAAGCGCACATCCAGCAACTTGCGCTTGCCTTTGGCGCAGCCTGATCAAACGCATTCATGTTGAACGTTTTTAATGGTGTGGAGAATATCCAATACTCCATTAATGCACTGACCGTAGAAAGGAATCATTTCAAGAATTCCTCTCACCATCTGACCTCGGGCGGTTCCTCTGGCTTCTTGGATATAAGGACCTGCAATTTTTCCTTTGCAAATCGCAATTTCGACGGCGACAGCGATAATGAGCCCCATGCTTACTCTCACCAAGCCGGAGAATATTGCAATTCCGGGAATATATCCTAAAATGTCGAGCGCGAAAAATGAAATTTTCATTGCAAAACGCAGAAAATCCAAACCAACAGCCATCCACTCGCCGTGATGGCTAAAGGTTTGGCTATTGACGCTATTCAATCCCCAGGTATTGCAAAAAAAAGAATTCTCACTATAATCGGCGCCAATGCAAAACACTTATGCACCTATTGGTTGATAATTGTTTCTGAAGATCAATATCTTAATCATCAGTCGCATTCCTGTCCACCCATATATGGAGACCTTATGAATATTAATTCTAACTTTGGAGTTGGTAATGAAAATACGAAGCTTCTTCTGCCGCGCTTCGTTGTAATGCAAAAGAAACAACCTCAACAAACCATCTGCGGTAGGGTTATAACGGAAAAATGCATTTCTCTTTCATATAATGCTGCACGCCTCATTGGCGCAACAATTCTTACAACAGTCGGAGTTCTTGAGAGCAAAAGCATTGAGGACTTATGGCCTCGAATGGCCAAACTGATGTTAGGAGGGGCTATTGTGCTGGGCATAGTTGTGGTGGGATGGCCGGCCAGGAAGTATCCTGTTGTGGTCATCAAGCGATGTATAAGCTCTACAACAATATGCGATGAAGAATAACCGATTGAGCGGGCATTGGGGTCAGGCCTGACACTATGACACTTTAAGAGCGCCGTCGGCGCTCTTAAAGTGTCATAGTGTCAGGCCTGACCCCAATGCCACGCATCATCGCGTCAAATTTTAAATGATTTAAGGATTAAGGATATTTTATGAGCCACGCCAAACAATGGGAAACAGTAATCGGCTTGGAGATCCATTCCGAACTCAATACGAAATCAAAACTTTTCAGCGTTGCGCCTAACCGTTTTGGCGACGAGCCGAACAGCAACATCACTGAAGTTTGTACAGGGCAGCCTGGAGCTCTTCCTGTGCTCAATCGCGAAGCCGTGCGCAAAGCCGTTCAATTTGGCTGCGCGATCAATGGAACAATCGCCAAGTTTAGCAAATTTGACCGTAAGTCATATTTCTATCCTGACAGTCCACGCAACTTCCAGATCACCCAATATGATGAACCCATTGTAGTGGGCGGAACGGTGATTGCAGAGGTCAATGGAGAAGAAAAAGCGTTTGCCGTCAATCGCGTGCATTTGGAAGACGATGCGGGAATGCTTAAACACTTCTCCACTTTTGCAGGCGTCGACTACAACCGCGCAGGGGTCCCCCTGATCGAAATCGTCTCGGAACCCTGCATTCATCATCCGCGCGAAGCCGTCGCTTACGCCATGGCTGTTAAAGCCATTTTGCAATATATCGACGTCTCCGATTGCAACATGGAAGAGGGATCTCTGCGCGTCGACGCCAATATTTCCGTCCGATTACATGGCGAAAAAATTTTACGGAATAAGATTGAAATCAAAAACATGAATTCTTTCAGCAATATGGAGATGGCGCTGGAGTCGGAGATCAAACGTCAGATCAAAGCGTATATGGATAATCCCCACCTCAACCATAAAGAGGTTATTCACCAAGCGACTTACCGATGGGATCCGGAAAAAAAGCAAACAATTCTGATGCGGACTAAAGAATGCGCCGATGATTACCGTTACTTTCCTGAGCCAGACCTCGTTCCCATTGTATTAACGGATGCATATATCGAAGATATCCGCCAAGGCTTGCCGGAACTGCCTCTTCAGCGCGAACGCCGCTATGTGTATCAACTCGGGTTGTCTCCGCATAACGCCTTTGTATTAACCAGCGATAAACCATTGGCCGACTATTTTGAAGAGTGTTTGAAGACATGCGGCAACGCCCGCAGTTTATGCAACTGGTTGATTGTCGAATTTGCCGGAAGGCTGAAGGACACCGGCAAGACGATGCTCACTTGCGGCATTTTGCCTAGCCAAATCGCCAAGCTGGTCAACATGATCGACAAGGGCGCTATAACAGGCAAAATCGCCAAATCAGTTGCCGACGACATGCTCGCTGATTCCAGCAAGGATTGTGAGGAAATCGTCGCCGCCAATCCCGACTATCTCCCCGTCAGCGATGCGGCTGAGATAGAGTCGCTGGTCGACCAGGTGATTGCGGCGAACGCTCAATCGGTAGCTGATTATAAGGCCGGCCGTGATCGCGCTTTTGGCTTTCTTGTAGGTCAAGTCATGAAATTGTCTCGCGGCAAAGCGACTCCCCAACTGGTCAATGACCTGCTAAAACGTAAGATGAGCGATTGATCTACTGCTCTTTGTGAAGAAGCTCTTTGGCGGCAAGGGCTTGGTGGTAGATCTCATCATATTCGCTGCGGCCCTCGGCATACTCCAGGGCAAGGTCGATCGCTTGTAGAGCGCTCTCTCTATCATGCATGGCGAATAAGCACTTCGCTAGATGAAAATAAGGAATGGGATTTTCAAGCTGACAGATGGCCGCCATCTCGTAGGAATCGATAGCGGCTTCATAGTCGCCGCAACGTTGTGTAGCTGCTCCTAAACCGAGCCAATAATCATAGTGATAAGGGTTCATTGTGACTAGAAATAAAAAAGCGTCAGCTGCATCGACGTAGCGTTTGTTTTCAAACAAAACATAGGCGGCATGGTAGAACTTATTCATGGTTTCATCCGGAAAGCCAATGATCTCCTGCGCGGTTTTACCGGAATCCAACTGCTTTTTAAGCCATTTTTTATCCTTAAGTTTTTTACGGATTTTTTCAGGGATTCCAAATTCTCCAAAATTTTCTTCCATTATCACTCCACTGCTCCAGATGTAAAATAAGAGGAGCGGAGCGCCTTGTCAACAAGTTTATGCAACGAATCTTTGTAACACCTTTGTAATATAGTTATTGAGGCTTTCTCCTTGAAGTTGTGCTCCAATATAAAGTTTTGCATGCAAATCAGATGGAATGCGTAGATTAAATTTTCCAGAAAAAGGTCTGTCTGGTTCTTCGCCTCTTTCTTTACAGAAAGCCAAGTAATCGTCCACCGAATCCCTAAATGCCTGATCAATCTCATCAACAGTAACACCTTGAAAAGTAACCACATCTTTGATGCCAAGCACTTCGCCGTGGAAAATTTTAGCCTCATCATCATATTCAACATGGCCGGTATAGCCTTTATATTTCATCATGGTTTTACTCCTGCATTTTCTAAGAAACGACGCACAGAGACCAATGCTCCTTTATCGGTCTCTTTCTTGGGATGAGGTCGATGAAAAGTAGCGCGCACTCCATTTAATGCAAATCGCACCCGCGATCCTGCACCCTCTGTAATCTCGGTATTCAAATGTCGCATCAATGACTCAACATCCTTCCAGACAACATTTGATTGAACTGGTTGTTTAAAAATCGCTTCCAATGTGCGTTGATGTTTCTTGTTCATACTTTAATGGTACCAAAATATAGTATTATCGTCAAATTGGGATTATTCAGCGGGGGCAATTAACAAGTGAGGGGAGCTAAGGAAGGTAGCCAAGGCGTCCCGCCCTGCTTTATAGGTAAAAAACATTGAAGATAATACACGCGACAGGGCGGGACGCCCTGACTACCTTCTTTAGTCTCAGAAGATTAATCAAATTAAAGTTGTTTTATTTATCATTAAAATATACAATGAGTGCATATTTTATAAAAAAGAATAATTTAAAAAAGAGAAAATATGGATACAAATATATTTGTTCATGAAGTGATGTCACACTGTGTGAGGCAAGAATTCAATACAGGCTGCGTTCGCAAATGTGTAAAAAATACTAATGATTCTACAGCGAAAAAAGCGGCTTTTGTGTTGCTCGTTGTAATAAAAGGCGTATTGTTGGCGGTTGTCAATCGCGTGATTTCAGCTGTATTTCTTATTTTCCAAGTAGCCATCTACACGCCATATGCAATAGTGTGTTTTGTTGGCCGCGCTATCAAAAGCATTCGACATCCAAGCCAATTTGTGACTTTATGGAAAATCAACCTCCTAAATCTTGCAACGCTGTTAGGGGGGATCATACAGTCCGCTTTAGGGGTGGCCGCGCCAGAGCTGTGTTATCACAACATCCCTCTAAATGAATATCTTGTATATATTCCCTATATTGCTAGAGAAAAGCTCATAAGACAGGAACAACTCCAAAAAAAATTGACAGTCGATAAAAATGAATCTCCAATTGAATCGCCAATCGTCATCGTCAATCATCCTCCCTCCGCTATTGAAGCTGTTCGCAAGGAAGCCCAACAAAAACTGGATATGCTTTGGCAGAAATATCATAAAGAAAGGCACAAGCAAAAATTACAAATTGATACCGGTTTAACTACTTTATATTTGGAATTCCAGCATTCAGATGGTCAGTCTGTCATTAAGTCCGATGCGGAATTAGCTAATCTTTTATTAAAATTTGAACATGATTCGGAGGTGTTTTTTATTCCGGATATGTACTATTTAGATCCGATTAACTCATCATTATCAAATTCATCTTATACAGATCAAAACTTTGTATTTTTAAAAAATAATCTCACAAATGCATTCGCTGCGGGAAAAAAAATCGTCGTTGCCAGACTATCTAATAATGTTCATGCGGTTACAGCGGCTTTTAAAGCAGATGGAACCTTTCAAATTATCGATTCCATGTCTCATAATACAATTTCTATTTTAAAGTTAACCAACGTTTTGAATGAGGCGCAGATCAAAAATTTTAATGGCGAAGTTATCCATTTTCAAGGAAAATACATTACAACTCATCTCCAAAAAGGAGGCGTGGAATGTCAACGTTTTGCAACGTTATACGCTTATCAGATAGCAAAAACAAAAGACTTCGACGCTTACCAGGATATTCATGGAGCTTTTGCAAATGGCAGCTTGCAGCAATTTGAGGATTACGATAAATGTAATAGCGACAATAGAATGCAAGACGCATCTACGGTGAAATCCACTTCTTACAGAGCTTTTATGGATTCCTGGGCATATCGTTCTGTCGGTTTGCCCAAAAAATGGGAGGAGCTAACATTACAAGATTTTCAAAATTTGCTTTCCAAAATCTCATGCAAATCTCAAGTCAGCGCCTTTTGCATAAAGCAAAACACTTTTATTGAAGTTAGTATTGACTCTTTTCCAAATGATAATAATTCAGAAAAAATGGAACTTTGTATTAAATCAGGCGCTGATGTGCAACAAGCCATCCCGATAAACAATGATTTTGATTTTGAAAGCACAGTTTTAGATTCTTTAATTCCAAAAGATGCGAAGACAAAGTTTATCATTTTACATAATTCTAAGACAAATCAGATCCAGTTTTATCGAATTAATTCTAATGAGAAACTATTGCGAAAAGTCAATACTAGTGATGGCAAAATCGTACATCATCTTTTAGCATAAATTTTGTTGTGCAAAAACAGCGCCATGCAGTATAAACTCTATTCATCAATGTGTTTTTAACTGATTGTCAACTTATGATGCCGCAACAGATCGGACCCCAGCAACATGCGGAAGCCATCGCTCCTCCGCCTGAAAATATCCAGCAGGCGCCGCAGATGACCTGTTGCCAAAAGATATGGATGGTCGTTAAAGTCATCTTATTTATAGCCGTTGCGACAACACTCTTCATTGTTAACTCCACCCTGTTTTTGGTTGGATGCCTAGTTGGCATTGTATGGTCGGAGCAGATGGACCGAGCCATTCAACGGATTATTGAAGTGTGGAAAAAACAGCCTTGGATCGGGACGCTAATCATTGTAGGCATGGTTCTCCTGTCAGTTCCGATGGCGTTGGCGACAAGTTGCTTTTTTGTAGGCGCCCGATTAGGCAGTTATGCATATAATTTCGGCAAACATCAGCAGATTTTGCAACCGCTTCCACAGGCGGAGCCTCACCCGGTATAAAATTAAACGAAATACTTGACTGCAATAGCTAGAAACATTATAATAGATAGTTCGACAATATAAATTTTAACAACAGTTGTTTATGTTTGACCAAATTTTTTATTTTCTAAATATTTTCGAAGATCTCCTTTGGGGATATGTTGGCGTGCCGATGCTTGTATTTTTAGGCATTTGGTTAACGATTCAATCTAATTTTCTGCAAATCCGAAAGCTTCCTTATGTGATTCGAAGATTTATCACTCTTTTAAGTACGCGAGAAGGAAATGAACGCGGCATCCATCCTTTAAAGGCTTTTTTCGCCGCCATCGGCGGATGTGTAGGGGTGGGCAATATTGCGGGCATTTGCACGGCGATTCAAATTGGAGGACCCGGAGCTTTGTTCTGGATCTGGTTTACCGCCATCATTGGGATGATCGTTAAATACAGCGAAGTTTACTTAGGCATGCGTTATCGCGTATCCAATGACTCCGGCGGCTATAATGGCGGTCCCATGTACTTTTTGCAGCGAGTGTTTAAAACCCCCTTTATCCCCGCCTTTGTGTCCATCTTGCTTTGCATCTATGGCGTGGAAGTCTACCAATTTAGCATCGTCACCAATAGCATCGTGACCAATCTTGGAATCAATCAGTATGTTGTCGTCTTTGTTCTTTTAGGCTTGGTCCTTATTGCCGGCAGCGGAGGCATTCGCCGCGTAGGCAGTATTGCAAGCACAATGATCCCTCTGTTTGTCACGCTGTACATTGGAATGGGCTTATGGGTTTTGTTTAACAATCTCTCCGCAATTCCTACCGCTTTAGGACAGGTGTTTTCTTCAGCCTTCACTGAAGCCGCGGCTTTTGGCGGGTTTGCCGGAAGCGCGCTGATGAAGACGATTTCGCATGGCGTACGCCGCGGTTGCTATACGGGAGATCTTGGTGTGGGTTATGCATCTGTCATTCATAGTGAAAGTAGTGCAAAGGTTCCGCAAGAGCAAGCTTCCCTTGCGATCTTTGACATTTTTCTAGACACTTTCGGCATCTGTACGACCAGCGTAATGATCATTCTTGTCACTGGAGTTTGGCATCAACCGGTCGACGCATCAGGGATGATGGTCCAAACAGCCCTGAGTCAGTATTTTCCATATATGCATTTCTTCATGCCTCTGTTTGTATTTTTGTTAGGCTATACCACCATTAACGCCTACTTTTGCGTCGGTTTGAAGTGCGCCGAATTTGTCGCGCCAAAATATGGGCGTAAAATTTATTACATTTATGCGGTTATCGCGCTTCTGACGTTTTCATTTGTTGGAGTTGAGCAGGCTCAAACTGTGATGACTATTGTGAACGGATTGCTCTTGGTGATCAACTGTTATGGAATATTCCGTTTACGTAAAGAGATCTGCTTTAAACTCGGCGACGAACCTGAAGCTGAAGATGCAAGGACACAAAATTGTTAAGATAAAAATTCAACACAAAGACACAAAGGCGCAAAGAAATTAAAGGGTGTTAAGCTAAAAAAATAAATTTCAGGATAGGCAGGATAAGAAGGATAATTGGATTATTAAAATCTATTTTGTGTTTTTATCTTCTCTATCAATTCCTTTGCTCTTTGCATAGATTTTAATAATCCAACCATCTTTCCTATCCTGCCCATCCTGAAATTTACTTTTTAACTTAACACCTTTCAATTCCTTTGCGCCTTTGTGTCTTTGCGTCTTTGTGTTGAATTTTTATCTCAACAATTTTGCACTCTTGCGCTCTTTTTTTTATTTTCATTTTTATTTTAACAATTTTTTGATTTCATTCCAGCGTTCATCGGGTATCTCGGCGCCGCGCACTTGAACCGCCGCGGCTCCAGTCAGCGAACCGTAATATGCGCACTCATCGAGCGAGCGCCCTTGCAAAAAACCATACAAAAAGCCGCTGGCAAACAGATCTCCAGCTCCTGTGCTGTCTATCGCCTCCACGCGGAAAGCTGGGTGATGCATCCGACGGTCATGACGCCCTATCCAACACCCTTCCGGACCTGTTAATACAACAGCGATTTCACAAAGATCTTTCAAAACATCGCAGCCTTTTTGCGGATCGAGTTGCGTTAGAGCGTAGACCTCATCGCGGTTGGCAAAAAGTATATCTACATATTTGATTAAGTCAATGATGAGCGGCTTATAAGCATGAACAAGCTCAAAACTCCCTAAATCAAAAGAGACCCTGGCGCCGGCTTCTTTCGCAACCGCCATGGCGCGTTGAACCAATGACCCTTTTAATAGACTGTAACCCTCGATATGAACAAGGCGCACGCCCTCAAAAACCGCTGGATCCAAATCCTTCTCGGACATTTCTTGGCTGGCTCCAAAAAATGAACGCATCGTGCGTTCCTGATCGGGCGTTATTAAACATACGACTTGTCCGGTCGGCGTTTCCGTATGGCGCAAAAAAGATTTGACGCCAAGCGACTCCATCTGTTCCAAAAAATTTTTTCCGGCAGTATCAGTTCCGATGCGACCGATAAGGCCGCAACGGCATCCGAGATGGGCTAATCCTTTGATTGTGTTGGCGCCGCTGCCTCCAAAAAAAACACTCGATCTATTTCCTCCGGCTTCCTCAATGATATTCAAGAGTGTAGGATAATCTACAGCGACCATGCCTCCCTTGCTGCCCGCAAGCTGAACAAGCTGTTCATTGCTGACTTCGATAATATAATCAACAAAAGGAGCTCCTATGCCTAATGCTTCAAGGTCTTCATTAGGACGCTGCATCGCCATCTCCTTTTAGAGAGATCTTTAAATGAGTAAAGTAGGCCCGTGATTTAGCGGCAATGTCGCCGGGTTTTGGAAGCACAAGCAATTTAGCGATATAACGGCGATTGGCATAGATATAATCGACGCCGGAAAAAAAGGTATATACGCCTGCAATTGCGACAATCCACGCGCTGATTCGTTGCAGAGTGGCGATTGGCAGCTGTCCTTCAGCATGTAAGATCATTAAGAACAGAATAATGAATGCGGCTGCAGCCTGCATGACAGCTTTAATTTTGCCGCTGGTGCGAGCGGCTAAAGCAAATCCTTTCAAAGCGCAAATTGTGCGTAAAGTGCTGACTACAGAATCACGGTAAAGAAAAATAAAGACCAGAGTGATCGGCAGGTTGACAGGAGGTTGTGTAAAGGTTAGGAAAATAGTAATGCGGGCGATGCTGTCCGCCATTGGATCAAGGATTTTACCTAAATCCGTCACTTGATTATATTTGCGAGCAATATAGCCGTCACAGGCGTCGGAAAGCTCTGAGAGCGTCAATAGCGCCAACAACACATAGGGCAACGCAATTGGACCGATCCCAAACGTTTCAGCTTCTGTATAAATAATCAAAAAGATTGGAGTGATCACCAATCGCAGCAATGTAAGATAATTAGCGATGCTCACGGGAATGCCTTTTTTATGCTTATAATTTTTTAGTTGCATTCAACTTGGCCGCAGGTATGCCCGCAACCCGCTGGTAGATCTCCAGATAAAGATTTGACGGCTTATTCCAGCTAAAATCGATATTCATTCCATTAATCATTAGTTTCCGCCATTTATCCGGATGATGAAACCAGCATTCAATTGCGCGATCAAGCGCTGACTCCATGCCCCTCTCATTCGGGTCGTCAAACACATAGCCGTTGGTTTTATCAAACTCGAGACCCGAATAATCGACATCAAAAATTGTATCAGCCAATCCACCGGTGCGCCGTACGATGGGCGTCGAACCATATTTCAGAGCGATCATTTGAGTTAAGCCGCATGGTTCAAAAAGAGATGGAACAATAAACATATCAGATGCAGCATAAATCATGTGAGAGAGTTCTTCTTGATAATATAGCATGAGGTGCACGTGCGGATGGTCAGCATAGCGCTGCTTCAAAGCGTGAAAATCAGCTGCGATGCTAGGGATGGGACTCGTACCCAATAGCGCAAATTGCCCGCCTTTCTCTATTGTCCGTTTGAGAGCATGTTTGATCAACTCAATCCCTTTTTGGGGCACCAACCGTGCAACACAACCTACGATTGGACTGTGGACTTCATCCAGCATCAATCGTTCGCGCAAAAGCTTTTTGACGTATGCTTTTCTATCGAGCGTGTTTTTATCTTTTTTATTTGCGGGCATCTCCCGTGACGAATAATGAACAGGCAAATAACGGTCGATTTCCGGATTCCAATAAGAGTAATCGATGCCGTTCAATATTCCGATGAATTTGTCTTCATACTGTTTAAGAGTTTTGTCCAAGCCGCGTCCGCCTTCCGGAGTAAGGGCTTCTTTAGCATAACCCGGAGAAACTGTCGTGACAAAGTCGGCATATACGATCGCTCCCTTTAATAAGTTGATGGAGGCCGGCTGATGAGGATCCTGCAGTTTTTCCAGCGTATCATATTTTTTTCCGTCCAATCCTATTTTATCGAGATCAGGAACTGCACATTTCCCTTGGTATTCTAAATTGTGAATTGTAAAAATTAATTTAGCTTTATTGAAGCCTAATTGATTGTACATATCTTTATAGAGCGGCGCAACAACAGCTGTCTGCCAATCGTGCAAATGAATAATATCGGGCTGCAACTGCTTCTTAAATAAAAATTCCAGAGCGGCGCGCGAGAAATAAAGGTACCGTTCGATATCATCCTCGCATCCATAAAAACAGCCGCGATTAAAAAAAAAGCGCGGGTGGTGCGGATCGATAAAATAAACGCGCAGATTCTCCGCCCAACCTGTCCACACCGTATTGCTATGCCATTCTCCTTCATAGAAAGACATCAAATCCGGATAAACAACCGCCAAATCGCGTACATCATTGCCGTCCATACAATCATATTTTGGAATGACAATATCGACGTCATGACCTTTCCACGATAATTCGCGCGATAAGCCAAGCAGGACATCTGCAAGCCCTCCAACCTTAGCGATGGGCGCCAACTCCGAAGCGATATGAATAATATGCATAAGCTCTCAAGTTGTTCAAAAATAACTTTACAATATCCTTCGCGCAGCGTGTGGAGTGCGTGCGACTTGTCGCCGCTTTGGTAGACCTCGACTCGTCGAGGTCGAAGCGTGAATCTAAAACACCTAGAAGCTAGCTTAACGTTAACCTGGAAAGCGTTTTGCTATCGACAATATGACCTGTTCAACGTTCAAAATGCCAGCTCTTAGATGTTTTAGATTTACGCTTCGACCTCGACGAGTCGAGGTCTACCAAAGCGGCGACAAGTCGCACGCACTCCAAACGCTGCGCGATTTTTTTATTATCCTTTCGTGCGCATATAGGGAAATTCTATGAAAAATCTTACCCTGTTTGCACCTGCCTAAATTCAGTGTAAACGAAATCGTTTTTTGGGAGGATTAAAAAAGTAAAAGCATGAATAAAAAAAATAGGAGCGGAAGCTCCTATTTTTAAAAAAAAATTACGAGAAAATAGGCTGGTCGGCCCAAACTTTCTGCACTATCTTTCCTGCTACTATTGAAATGATAATGGCAGCGGCAATGCTTAAAATATTAGCCACTATAGCAGCAGGAATAAATGCGAAAAGATAAGGGGTCAATACCATCGCGGTTGCTGCAATCAGCACGATGGCGATGATCTTAGCCCACTTGATGACTGTTGGATCTCGAAGCCATGCGAAACAACGTCCACAGCAGGATCCGCCGCTGACATTGCCGGCTCCAGCTGGCGGAACGCCTATAGGCGCGTCTCCCGCATGCATTTGCTGAATGTGATGAACTTGTTGCTGCTGTTGCTGCGGTGGAGGCGAATTTTGCGGCGAATGAGCCCTGCGTACTTTATTGGCCTTATGGATTTCTCTGAGCTCCTGATTTATCGGGCTTGGGCTTGTAGGACTTGGTGGACTATCGACTCTAAATGACATAAAATACT
>JABDEO010000007.1 GCA_013287015.1 Chlamydiota bacterium | reverse complement strand
ATTTGAATTTTTCTAAAAAAACAAGCGTCTCCATTGAAGAGAAAACTACAAAATTAGGAATTAAAGAAATTGCAGCTTTAAATAATGAGAAACAAAAAATAGGTTTTGCAAAATATAGTTTTTGCGCATGTGAATTGATAGATATCGAAGTAAATGATAAGTACAGACGTCAAGGTATTGGGACAAGATTATTTCAAACAACTATGAGGGATTTAAAATTGCATGGCTGTAAAGATATGACTTGGGTAGCTACGGAAAATAGCCTTCCATTTTATTTTCAGCAGGGAGCATGTTATCATTTTGATTATCCAAGTTTGAGACTTGCGAGAATGTCAATACCCTTATAACTTTTTAAAGTTGGTATTATTTTTTTATTTTAATAATTGTTCAACATCCCTTTTGATTCTTCTTCTTTGCTGCTTACTAAATGGAGTGAGCATAAAGGAGAGCACTCCTTTTTCAGGTGTCATGCCAGGAATAATTAAACGGTATTGCGGTACACTAGATATGCTGCATCTTGTAGATTCATTTACAATATTATCTTGCAAATCTTGTGCAATTTTTAAATTTTGTACGATTTTTAAACCATGATTACGTCCTTTATAATCATGGCAGTAACATTCAGTCCCCATCGGATGAGAACGATAAGCAATATTACGCCAAGCCTGAGGGTCATTTAACAAAGGTTTAGGAATGCAAAATACCCAGAGATTGCCGCAAGGCGAGCTCTTTTGTAGAGATGTGCTCAAATCTTGTATTTTTTTTCCTATTGCCTCTGCTTTATTTGTATCTGATATCTTATTATTATCTTTTAAAATCGAACGTGTTAAATTTAAAATTGATTTGTTTTTTTTGTACTTTGTAAGAACAGAATGATTATTTTTTAAAAAATAATAAGCTGATTCCCCTTCTTGTTTATTAGAAAAACAAATATCAGCAGAGAGAACGCATTCTTGAATAGAATCAATATGGTCTTTGCCTTTCGTTGAGCCATATACAGCCCAGCTGATTTGTTCAGACCGTTCAGATGAGTGTTCTTTAGGTGTCCTGATGAATTTAAAAAAATGCGATTTTGCGACACCATTTTTTCTTGCAAGTATATTTATTAAATAAGTAATTGGTGTAATAGCTGTTGTTTGAGCATGGATAAATACATAATGGGTATCTTTATATATTTCTTTTATTTCTTCAGCCCTACTAAAAAGAATCGCCACTGCTTCTTCGTTCGATAAACGTTGGTATACATCTCGACGATTCCAAATGTCTTTAGCTCTTGAAAAAAGAGTCAGGCTCTCTTCCTTTTTCCTCATCTCATGCTCCCATTTATTGCGGAGCATTTTTACTTTTTCATAATGTAAAGGCATCACTGGATTAATTGGAGAAGATAATTTGCTATTCCTATCACTTGTCGATTTCCAATAAATTCCTGCCGTAACGGATAGAGACAAGATTCCGCCAACTACTTTATTTATAGAAGGGTGTGTTTGGACTTTATTCGGGATATTGAAAAAAGTTTTGCAACCCATATAACAATTATTTATTATTCGACTATTAAAAAACATAACCATTGTGCACCTATATTATTTATTATCTTTGTTATATTATATATGTAATAGTTGAAATTATTGTAAACAACCATTTTTCCATTTTCAACTAGACGATCATATCACTCATTTATTCTTTGGAATTAGTTGAATATCGACAATTCCAGCAGCATGATCTGAGCAAAAATCATCCCTAGTGTCTAGTCCATTTTCATCTGTTAATAATTCGGCTTCGGTTTTAGCTAAGCTTTCTGGTTTATTATTATATTTTTTTAAATTAAGATATGAGGATGTTGAGTACGATATGTTTTCAGAAAAAGATTTTATAAACACGTGATCGAGTCGACCTGCAAGCTTTCCTTGTTTCGGTCGAAATTTATCATAAGAATAGCCGATAAATGTTCCGGAAAGTGGGATTCCATTAAAAGTTCTTAATTCTAAGGCTTCTCGGTAACCTACTTCAGTAATGACAGCGAGTTCTTGTATATCTGTACCGTCGTCTGAAAAGCTATTGAAGTCACCAACAATAACAACAACACCGCCCACTTTTTTTTGATCTATGATTCTCTGAATCTGTTCTATCAAGACTCGATTTGAATTAATTTTTTCTTCATGCTTTAAACCATTATGTAAATTAACAAAATGTATCGGTTCTCGAGCATAATCGGGGGAAGGAATTTTTTGTCCTCGAATATCTATAGTAGTAACAGGATAAAGCGTAGCCATTAACGTAATGCGTCCCCATCCATTGCCCCAGGAATCGGAAAATTGATCTGGTGTTTTGGATGCCCACCATCTATGGGTATTATCTACAGCAAATTTGCTTGTTTTATATGCGATGACATTAATGGGCGATAAATCGGAAGGATTGTTTCTAAAAGAAATGAGTTCATATCCATGCTTTGCTAATCCGGTCCATAAATCTGCAACAGCAAAATTGTCTTTTTCATTTCTAATTTCCTGAAACCCTATTAAATCTGGAGATTCATCGACAATTTGTTTAAAAATCCGTTCTTGCCTGCTTGGCCAAGAAAATTTAGCATATAGTTTGTCATCACCTCGTACTTCAGGAGGTGTGCAAACATTTACGGTCATCACTCTAAAGTTAAATGGTTTCTTCTGAGTTGATTTTAATAAACTATTATTTTCTTTCTCTTCTTTCGCAATACTTAATGTTTTTTGTGTTGTGCTTTCTATCAATTTTTGTAAACTCGTTAATGCAGTATTAACAATTTTACTGTTGCTTATAACATAGCCAATAGTGGCTCCTACAAACATACAGGCCATCCCAAAGGATCCTTGTCTGTTTAAATTCACATGCCAGCTCATCATTGTCCTTATAGTTAACAGTTGGTGATTCTTGTTTTTTCAAGGAAAATATATAACACGCAATAGATAGAATGTATTCTAGCGATTAGGATATATTAAGGCAATTTTTTATCGATTATTGTTTAAGTTTAAAAACCAATCAAAAACTAATGGATGGTACTTTCAAAAAAATAATCCTTTGTTATACAGAAAGTGAAGAGTATTGTTAATCTTTTCTCTGGAAATTCCTCTCGGTCAATGCTATGATCCATTAGAAATTTTTCAAAAAAAAGAAAGGCCTAAAATCTCAGTTTATATTGCGCTAAGCATTGATGGATACATTGCCAGGAAAGACGACAGCTTGGATTGGTTGGATCGCATCGGCGGATTTGATTCCGTTCGATGAAGACGGCATCCCCCACCGTAAAATGAGAAAATTGATTTAGGAATAATCCATGGAAAATACAGGCAGCATAGACATAGACGGGTTCAAGTTAAGATATCGCATTGAAGGGGAGGGGCCGGATGTCTTGGTTCTCGGAAGCTCTATTTATTATCCTCGCAGCTTTTCTCAAAAACTTCGAAAGTCTTTGCGTCTTCACTTCGTTGATTACAGAGGATTCGCCCAGCCTCCTGCTTCAGGCATAAACGAAACACCCTCTTTCGAGAGGCTTGTGAATGACATAGAACACATGAGAAAACAGCTTTCTTTGGACAGGTGCATCGTCATCGGTCATTCCGCACACGCTCTGCTCGCTATCGAGTATGCAAAAAAATATCCCAAGCATGTTTCGCATGTTGCAATGATCGGCATCTCTCCCAGCCTCAGCCCTGAGCATGCCAAAATAGCGGAGCGCAACTGGGATGAATCCGTGTGGCCAGAAAGGAAAACCGCTCTTGCGGAAAGAATGCGCGAATTCCCTGATGAGGAACTATCCAAATTGCCCACTGATCAAGCATTTGTAAAATGGAATGTGAGGAGGGCTCCTCAGAGCTGGTTCGATTTCCGTTTCGATTCATCCGCCCTCTGGCAAGGAGTGTTTCCGAACATGCCCATACTGGATTTTTTCTATGGTAAAGCCCTGAGGGACATCGACATCTCCAAAGGATTGAAAGCTTTCGACCGTCCTGTATTCCTAGCATTAGGCCGGTTTGATTACATCATCGCCCCGGTTTCGTGTTGGGATTCCTTGAGGCCCAAATTCCAAAATCTCACCGTTAAAATCTTCGAGCGCAGCGGACATTCACCTCAATACGAAGAACCCGAGCTTTTTAATGCAGAGCTCTTGAAATGGCTTGAAGAAAATGGATAATCTTACCGATTTGTACCGCCGGAAGCTCAATCTTCCGAATGCTGTTTTTACATACATCGACCATGAAGATGCGATGGTGGCTGCTGTATTTAAGATCACGCAATCCGGAAGCCCTGATTTGATTTTAAAAATCTGCTCTCGAAAAGGAGACTTCTTAAGAGAGACTTATTTCTTAAGCCGCTTTGCCGGCAAGATTCCTGTTCCGCGCATCATCCGGCTTATAAAGCCTGAAGACGGAATAGACGGAGCTGTTTTAATGCAATGTCTTGACGGCGTTCTGCTTAAATCAGAAGCTGTCAGCAGCGTCATGGCATGGGAAATAGGATCGCTTCTCGCTCGCATCCATCTCGAGCATGCTGAAGGCTACGGCGATCTGACAGATCCAGCTCATTTGAGAGCCGATCCGCGGATTCCTTTTACAATGAAGTTCGAAGAAGGGTTTGAAGAGTGCAAAGGCCATCTGCCGGAAAGGTTGCTTGCAACATGCTGGCGCCATTTCGAAAAAGACATTTACCTTCTCCTAGCTGCCGACGGCCCTTGCGTCATACACCGCGATTTCCGTCCGGGCAATCTCATTGCCGCTTATGGAAAAGTGCAGGGAATCATCGACTGGTCTTCCGGAAGGGGAGGATTCGCCGAGGACGACTTCTGTCCTTTGGAATTCGGAGAATGGCCGGGATGTTCCTGCTACAAAAATTCCTTTTTGGAAGGGTATGCCTCCATCCGAAAAGTTCCCAACTACAAGCCCATAATGCCTCTTCTGCGCTTAAGCCGTGCTGTTGCCGCAGTCGGCTTCACTGTTAAAAGAGGAACTTGGGAATCCAGAAACTCAAAGCTTTATCAATTCAGTCGTCGGCATCTTGAATCGCTTACAGCAAAATCGGAGGCGTGATGTTTACTCAACAGGATTTTGAAATCGACGATGTGCTTTGCAAGCCTTTGATGGCTCATTTATCGACCGTTGAAAAGGGAGCGCCGAGGGATTCTCCGGTTTGGTTTCTATGGGAAGAATCCTGCCTCTGGATTTTTGGAACGTTGGGGGACAGCTTTGTCAAAAGACTGCGCGCCGAACCGCAATGCGCTGCAGGCGTCGTAGAATACGACTTAGACAAGGGGATTCTCAAACATGTTGGCATCCGTGGAGCTGCAGCCTTTGCGGAATTGGATAAAGAGCGCCTCATGCGATTTGTGTCTAAATACTTGGGTGAAGATAGACAAAACTGGAATCCTTGGTTTATCACAAATGTTGTCGATCCATTAGATGCCATGATAAAAATCACCCCTCAATCGATCGTCGCCAAAAATGTCTCGTTTTTTAAAACAGGGCCGGATCTCGCTTCCTAGAAACCGTCCATGAAGATCTATGGAAGTCGAGGAGCTGCAGTGCTTCCACATGGCGAGGGTCATCTTCTTAATACACTAAATATTCGCAATAACTACACCGCACTATCTTTCATGCGTCAAATCAATAGATCTGTTATTGCGTTCTTTTTGAATGGTTTGCTCGTTAGTACTCTTAGAATTAGAAACCATTTGCAAGGATTTTTCTTTAATGACTTTATTTGTCTCTGACAAAATTGAAGTTTCTATTTCCCATGTTTTCAAACCGTGTTTTTTCTCTAATTCAATACGCATGCGATCGTCAATATCACAAACAACTTCGTTAAGCTGCTGAAATGTAAGACCATGCTGAGAAGCAACACTCATCAAGCGATCCATACTTATTGCTTTGCTTTCCGCACGCAAAAGGCAGTCTGATATAAAATGTGGCGTTTTTTCTACAGGCAGCGCATCTGCAAGATCCCATTTCAATGGCAAATCTTTGAGCATTTCACTGCCAATAACCTTTAACGAATTTACGCCAACTTGGCGCAAGGCTCTACTGATATCAGCAGAGGCTTTAAATCCAGCAGAATCGTTATCTGGCCAAATCACTACATCACGCCCAAATAACAACTTCCAATTGGCCTCTTTTGCCGCCGCAGCTCCGCCTATCCAAGACACCACCACATAATCTTTTCCAAGAAGCTTCTGTGCGGCATCCGCCGTCTTTTCTCCTTCAACAATCAATACCGGCTTATTAGACTGTTGGCAGACCAGATGAGTGTTATAGAGCAGTTTGCTTTTTGCCGAGTGACTTTTAAGCTTCCAAGAAGGCTCATCTTGCTGTTGAGTTTTACCATAACTAAGAGGAAGGACTATTTTTTTCCCATCTTCCTTGTGTTCCAATCGCAATGTATAAAAAACCGGCGAGCCATCTGCGTCATGATATAAATAAGATGCGGTTAATTTGTAATTGCTTTCAAGATAACGCGATAAAATGTTCAATTGCGGAATAGGCGCATTCGATGGCGGCATCAAACAAATCCAATTTTCTTCTCTTGATTTAACGAAACTCTTAGTAGAAAAATGAGATGGAACAGATTTTTCTCCAAAATTTTTTAAAAAGTCATGCCCCCAGGAAATAGCTTCTGATCTGTTAAGGCCTAGCTTTTTTTCTATAAGCTGCAAAATGTTTCCGCCTTCTTGCGTCTCGAAATTATAATAACAGCCCTTTTTTTCACCAATACAAGTCACTAATAAAGAACCTTTAGAACCAAATCGAAAGCCACGCGAATCCCTTCTCTGGGGACCATCAGGAAATAATCTATAAAGAACTCCATCAATATTTTCTTTAAGTTGCGCTTCTATTGAATCTTTCGATTGAATTGATTGCTCATATCGTCCAGCTCGATCTTGAAGAATCTGAAGCGCTTTTTCTCCTAATACTGCCTTATGTTGGGTATCTCCTCTAAGCAACTCAAAAGCAGCCTTATTTCGATCAGCACAAGACTTTTGCCATGCTGAAAAACCTAAAGTTGATTCTTTTGAGACTGCAGAGGCTATTGCTTCAGATTGCACTATAGCATGAAGAGTTGATGTATTTTCTGATTTGTCGAAGTAATTTTTATATAACGCTTTTTTTTCATCCGTCTTTTTTTGAAAGGCGTTGGTTCGCGGGGAATAGTTTTTTTTAGGTGTGTCTACTGTTCCCGTTTTATCACGTAGAATGGAAAGAACCAATTTTTCCTCTTTAATCTCAACTACGCGACCTGCGCCTTCTTTGCCTTGACCGTGAAAAGCATAAAAATTCTTATCCGTTTTTGAGTCCTGTAATTGCTCCAAAAACGATCCCACTCCACCCTTAAGATAGTCCCAAGTTTTGAAACTATAACCCTTTGTACGCGACATAAGACTATCGGATTCACAAAGTTCTTGTAAGGATTTTTCTCTTTGCTGACTTTTTTGTTGTTTTTCAATTTCCGTAGCCGTCGTATAAGCTAATGTGTTTTCAACTTCGCTCTTACGTGATACTTGACGCTTTAAATCCATAAGACATGACGCGTCTGTTTTAGAGACAAAACAATGGGCTTTACGACGATGCCTTGTCATAGCCACGTACAATAATTTCTGGTTCATGTTCCGATTGTACGTAATGTAAAGATTGTCATATGTTCCTCCTTGTGAACGAAAATATGTTGCCGCATAAGCCAATTGAAAAGCGGTAAATTTTTTTGGATTAAAAGAAATGGTTTTTTCCTCAAGGGCCACCACAAACTGATTTTCAGAGGCGCTAATCAAAATGCCTCGTTCTCCATTGTTCACTTTTAATTTTTTAGAATTATCACGAAATTCAATCAAATCACCTTCACTTACTCGGATATTGCCAAAAATCGTATAGCAATCAAATTCTTTCTCCGCCACTTCGCCTCGCGCCATTCTAATGGTATGCACAAGATCATTAATTTGTCTTACTTCCTTGTTGGTATGAGCGATAATAAGATTCGATGAATAGGGAAAATTAATACAATCTTCAGCCCATTTTTCAACAGTGCGCAAAATGGCTTCATCCTTATTCTTGCTCCAAATAAAGCCGCCTGTATTTGCAATCATGCTAACAGCAGACGCCACATCGCCATGCGCTAGCCGCTTTGATATATCACGATCCACTTGGCTATTCTGTCTTTGGATTTCGCCAAGAAACGCATAACCATAACGATCACATAGAGCCTTAAACATGCCGCCGCGTTCAACAGAAGACAATTGAGCTGAATTACCGGAAAAAATAACTTTAACATCATTTCGCTCGGCCGACTTTAATAACTCAAGTAGAGGACGATTTCCTATTTTACTCGCTTCATCAATAATCCAAACTTCTTTATCACTAATGGATTTCTTTTTTGAAAAATGATCTTTAAAGAGAAATTGATGGATGTTTTTTACATCTTTGAATCCCTTCTCTTGCAATACTTTAACAGTCGCATTATCGGGTCCAAAAGCCCTTACTCTATAGCCATTGGCTTCATAGCGGTCTTTTAACGCCACAAGTAGATAACTTTTACCAGAACCCGCTAATCCTTCAATGCAAATAAGGGAATTCTCTTTAATGCTTTTATCAAAAGCTACAGATTGTTCATTGTTTAAATGAGAGGGAACGGGCTCGTTTTTGGTTGAATGGCCAAGCTTTTGATGAATCCGATCCGCCAAACGTAAAATTTTTCGCTCTTCTTCAATAACTTCAGCAGCGCTGAATTTCGGAATGGCTTGATAAAGTTCCTTATCAAAAAGTTGTACAATCTGAGGGTTTTTCCAAAACAATTCGCGGACCTGCTCAATTTCATTTTCAGGAATGTTTTTTTGAAGAAAAATTTCAACGTCAGATTCAGTAAAAACGCTTTTATTTTCAGTAAGCCTCTGCAGCATATGTTCTGGATCTTGAGACAACAATTGACCTAGTTCTTCCCGACTATTCTGTAAATCCAAAATTTCTCCGGAACGCTTACCGCGCATTCGAACAGGACCTAAGTGTATTTGAGATATGGCGCCAGGTTGATCAACGCGCAAATCCAAACCTTTTCCCTCAAAATATTCGTTTTGAAATTGAGTCCATAATTTTGTCCACTCTATCCCGCCAAAAGCATAACGCTTATTACCTCGAATTTCAGGATTAAGATCGTTTACTTTTTTATCGTTAAATCCCGTTCCATCTTCATTAAAATGTCGAGTGGTAATCAAAATATGCGCATGGAAATTTTTCTCATTTTTTTCCTTATCTCCATCCACTTCGACATAACTTTTACGTTGACTTGGCCGGTGAACATCAACCTGCACTCCATATCCTTTCGCAACAAAATACTTCTTTGCAAATGCATGAGCCATCTCAGTTCGCTGCTCATCGGAAATTAATTTATCGTCAGGAAGAGCTAATAACATTTCTAGCCCGACTTGAGAATCTTTTCTCTTTTCAACTTTTTCAGCATAATTCCAAAGTTCTTGTGGATCGTAAAAACGTTTATCCACATGTTCAGGAAGTAAAATTGCATGACTAATTGGTCGCTCGCCTCTTCCAGGTCCCGTCCAATCATAAATAGAAGAATTAGCTACACAATTTCCATCAAATTCAAGCCTAATTTTTCCATTGTATGCAGACTTCGTTACCATGTTTTTTCCTGAAGACCGCTTAACAAATTCAAGTCGAGCAAAGCCGATCGCCATATCACACTCCTTTTTTTTGAAAATCTACATCGCTTTTTGTTTCAAGTCAAGTGGCTTTCCGCTTGCGTGTTGGCACAACACATATTGCGTGACTCTATTACTCTACTTTTGCTTGATTTCCTGCTCTTTGTTCTTTTTTCCTGGTTAGGTTGACAAAAATTCTTGCTTTTTTTAGTGTGGTGTTCAAACGAACATTCTATGGAGGAAAAGGTGGGTGAATTTTTTCAAAAGAAAACTCTAGAGGAAAAAAAACGCGATCTTGAGGAAAAGAAGAAAAATTTAATGAATCGGGAAAGATTGTCTTCTCAAAGAAAATTGCTGGATGTTGGAAAGTTAGCTTTAAAAGCTAAAATCACTCATATCGATGCAGATCTTCTCTTTGGCGCATTTATCGAAATTTCCGCTAATGAAAGAAACTCAGAACATCTTACAAAGTGGCGAGAAAATTCAAAAAAAATGCAAAAAGAAATTAACGGCGTGCGTATCGCTATATCCTTTAAACAGCCGCCATCGCTAGAAGTTAAAAACCATCTAAAACAACTTAACTTTCGATGGAATAGATTTCGCGGTGAATATTACGGATTTGGAGAAAAGTCCATCGTTTCTGATTCTCTGAACGGCGTTGAATGTAAAATTGAAGTGATTGAATGAATGAGATGAGTATTTCACTGCATATTTCTTTAAATCGAAGTATCGCCTTTGTATCGGCTCTCTCGTTTTTTACTCTCGCAAGCTCATTGACGCTGGAAATGTTTTTCGATCTGGCCTCTTGTAGACTCTGCAATGTCCAGCGAATTTTATTTTTTTTGATGGCGGTAATTTCTCTTATTGGGATTTTTATTCATCGCAAAATTTTTGTTTTATGGCTGATGGCTTTCTTATCTTCATGCTGTTGTGTTCTGGCAGCATATCACTTGTGCGTTCAACTTGGACTTGTTATTGACCCTTGCATTGTTAACATTCCAAAGGACATGGAGGCCTTCAAGCATGCATTGTTTGGCAGTCCAGTCCACTGCTCAAAAATTTTATTAGTCGCTGGCATCCCAATTTCTGTGTGGAGCTTTTTGCTTTCTTTATCATGCTTCGCGATCACTGGAAATGTTTTGCTGAGATGTCGCAAGAGTATCAGCTTTTCTTAATGGTTTAAAAATGCGATAACAATTTCGTATGGCATCGTCAAATGAAAGACGTTCTTAGTTCAAACAAGCCAATAGCCGCCCCGCCTAGGGGCCAGGCTATTGTAGCTTGTATAAAGCAGCTATTTAATAGCATTAAAAGCTATTAAGTAGCTATCAGTCACTTTTCTCGGGACAAAACCTACACGTTATGTCGGAGAATTCTGCACGTTATGTCGGTGAAAACAGGCTTTTTCTACACGTTATGTCGGAAGATTCTACACGTTATGTCGGAAGATTCTACACGTTATGTCGGAAGATGCATTTTTATGTATGGGAAAAAATTTTATCTATAGAAGTAAGCTATGTTTTTTATATAGTTTTTTTGTGAATTTTTGAGGGGAAATAACTTTTCCGAGAGAGAAGCTACACGTTATGTCGGAAGATTTATTTTCATGCAGAATCATTCAGCATCGATTGAAAAATAAAAAATGTAAGGGTAATGCAATCACTACTTTTTGGCAGGCATTCAAGGGAGTTATAGGCATGGCCTTTAAATAGACTTCTTTTTCAATGCATTGCGTTTGCAAGCTCTTACTGCGGTTCCCCCCATACTCTGTATCGAAATTCGATTGTGGTCGAAAAGAGAGGGTTGTTAATCATCAAGCTAATCCGGAAGATTTGAACTACACGTTATGTCGGAAGATCCCAATTTAATGCAAAACCGATATTTTCAGTGTAGAATCGAAATGATCTTTTTTTTGGAATTTATGAGAAAAAATTGGATCTACGAGAGGATGGACTGCACGTTATGTCGGAAGTTTTCTTTTCAGGCAGAGTGAATATCTTCATTGTAGAACTGAATAATCGCATTTAAGAAGCATTGTTAGGCAAGAATGTAGTGAAGAAGAAAAAAAACTACACGTTATGTCGGAAGAACTGTTTGCATGAAGAGCCTATATTTTTCAGTATGGAATTGAATCATTTTTCTTGGAAGTAAGCGCTAGGGAAGGATGTAATGCACTGAATATGCGCTACACGTTATGTCGGAAGATTTGTTTTCATGAACAGACATTATTGTTTTGGCTAAAGAGTTGTATTCACCAAAAGATTTGATGCGTGATCAGTCTGCTTTTATCATTTCTTCATTCGTTTTTTAGTGTTTAGATTTAGCAATAACGCTCGCTCTAAGTTTTGTTGATGTTGCTGGTAATCTTGCTCTACGTTTTTGCGGAATAATTTTTTTCTTTTCTTTTACTTCTTTTCCGATCTTGTAAAGGATGTCTGGAGAAAAGTCTAATCCATTAGACCAGCATATTGTTATTTCATCTAAACAAAACGACTTAAAATAATCTAAATCTGATAACGGGATAAGAAGTTTTCTAGTGGTTGATAAAAATTGCTCAAAATCTACAATCTTGGTTATTCCATCACTAAACAGCAATTTTATTTTATGCCCATTAATATATTCTGCTTTTTTGATTCTCATGATTATACCAACGGTTTAATTTTTTTAAATTTATCTTCCTTTAACAGATCCCAGTTGTGCTTCAGCTCTTTCTTGTGCATTTCCGCCCATTCGACAACCAAACCTGTTATTCTTGCTGGAAGTTTCCCATTTATCACCTCTAAAGTGTCGATGGCGAATACAGCTTCAAACTCACCGTAATAAGCGTGAAAATGCGGAGGATTATGTTCAACGGCGTCAAAATACATCCTTATTATAATCCCTAAAAATCTGCTAATCTCAGGCATTTTCCCTCTTTTTCTTTAATTATATTAAATAACCCATTTTGGTAGAATACTACTATTTTTTTTAATTTTTTCAGAAAATCAAATTTCTTTTTTTGTTGGCATTGTCTGCCAGGCGGACTTGCCATGGCGCTGACCATTTCGCACCTGTAAAAAATTGCTAGACAAAAACGCCATGCGTGAGAGGTAAGCTACACGCTATGCCGGAAAAATATTTTTTCTCCAGCCCGAATACAAAACGATAACCCAATCAATTTTGTTCTATCGTCTGAACAACAAAATGTACAGTAAAACAGCTGCACAGCAAAACAGAAATTGCTATTTGCAAAATCACAGGCGTCTGAGTAGTCTTAAATATGTAATTTATATTTAACGAAGGCACATTATATAATAAAATACTAATGGAATTCGACGAGTTTACTTAGTGTTCCTTTCATTTGTGGACCGCGCAAAGTCAATTCACCATTGGAACGTTTGATATAATGTGTTTCTCCAGGAGGCCTTCCCCACAGAAACGAGACTTCTTCCTTATCGTTATCAAGATGGAGCTCAACTGGAGGAAGTCCTTGAGCTTGAAAGACGTATTGACCGTCTTGACCCGTAATAGAAAAAGACGTTTCCCATTCTCCGTCTTGTAAACAATATATTCCTCTCCAGGAAGTGAATAGATCTGGGGCGTTGGAACCAAGTAGAGTGCGAGATAAGTCTCTGCCAATTTGTTCAATGTAATCGGCGTTATTCGCTAGAATGATCACTGTTGAATTGAGATGGGGATAAGAAACGATCAGTGAGCCATATCCTCCAATGGCGCCTGTTTTCCAGACCTCTTGCGTGGGATGACCGTTAGGATCTGTCGTTATATTGAATCCGTTTTTACAAACAAATTGAGTGCGGAAATTGTATGGATCTTGTACAACCGCTGAATCTTCTTCCGCGTGAGCGACTATTTCTTCTGTTTCAATCATTTTACTGAATAGTTTCTGAAGATCCTGAGTTGTTGAATATAATCCCCCGGATGAATAGCCCTCAGCTGGAGGATCAAGCATCTTTGGATCTCTAGCAACTGCTCCTTTTTCTCGATTGATCCAATTCATGGGCGTTGCAAAGTGTTTAGGGGCGCCATTCGTGCCAACATAGCCCGTATTTTCCAGTCCAAGATCATGCTGTAAGAAACGATTCATAAAATCTTCATAGTGCGGAATTTTCGTCACTTGCTCAATGATTTTCCCCAAAAGATGATAGCCAAAATTACTGTAGTGATACGTTCCTTGTGTGTTGAGAGGGTCATTTTTTACAAGAGAAAGGATTATCTCTGGCGCCACGTAGGCGCTATATTCCCCTCTTTTAAGCTGATTAAAGATTTGCTCTCCTTTATCATCAAAATTTGGTAATCCTGAAGTATGATTTATCAAATCCAAAAGAGTCATGTGTTTCCATCGCTCACGCATATTCTCATCAGTTGGATGAAAATCAAGAGGCAAGAAATCAAGGGCCATAATTTTTCCTGGATCGTAGAGAGGTTGCTTTGTGAGAGGATTCACAAAATAGCCTTTTTTCACTAGTTGGTGAATAGCAACAAAAGAAGTGATCGGTTTAGTTAACGATCCAATGGGAAAAGGCATATTTTCTGTTACGGAATCATTTTTTCCGGCTAACCCATAACCTTTATTAACAATGATTTTTCCATGATCAACAATGAGCACAGCGCCTGCAAAGATCTCGTCCTTAGCCAACATTTCGAGTCGGCTGTTCATTTCAATTCCTTTTTGAGAGTCTATTTCGATGGGATGGGAAGCAGACAATCCAAGAACTGAAGAACTTGAGGACAACAATCTTCTATCGATATTTGCAAGAGGCGCTTTGATATACTTTATACGATGTCCATCAAGAACTTCACTACATCGATCGGTGACGCGCTTCGAACATAGGGCAAAACCACCCGTAATGGCAATTAGAATGGCCAATCCAAATCCCTGCATGAATCTGCGGAAACCACCTAAATTCACATTCTTACTTTTAAGGACACATGTTTCATGTCCTCCAATCGAATTTTTCGATCGGCGCTCTGGCAGTTCATAATAATTTGGATAAAGATGATCCGTCTTATCTGTAATATTAGAGCTACTCATCAAAACAAATCCTCTATAACTAACAAGCAATTGTTTATACAAATAAATTATAACATTTTTTATAATAATGATCAATTGTCTGCGTCATTGTCTGCGTCAACATTGTCTCGCCAGCATTTGTCTCGACAAAATACGATTCTTTTGAGACTGAAAAGAAAATCGATACGTTTTTGGAAACCTATTGAAAGATTTTCTTGAGTTTTATACAAAACGAAAGGTTTTCACTGTGAAGGTGATCAAGGCCCATTTTTACTTATTTTGAGAAACGCTTACTAAAATTGCATTACCAAATTCTTCAATAACCTTACCTAAGGAATCTGACAATTTGGGATTTCTGAGAATCGAATCAACAGTAACGGTATTACTGGGCAAGGGAATATGTAACGATGCAGGTTCAATGATATTGCCACCCATCGTTCTAGTAATTACCTTCAAATCCTCATAAGCCTTAGTTGCTCGTGTAGAAATATTGAGTATTGCAAAAGGTTTTTGATAAACATCTAAACCAAAACTACCTATCATCCAATCAAATGTATTCTTAAGGGCTCCAGCTACCCCACCTACATACTCTGGGCTAGAAATTAATATGCCGTCAGCTTCAGCCAATGCATTACGGAAAGTCATAACAGCTTCAGGAATATCTCCTGCTGTTTCGCGATCAGGATTGAAATGCGGAATGGCCTCTAAAGATTCAGGTGGAAATAAGGTGATTTCAACACTGCTGCTTATCCTGGGCGCTAAAATAATAGCTGCACGAAGCATAGCTGTATTTGAAGAATTTTTTCGCAGGCTTCCAGAAATAGCTAATATTTTTACCACTAGATAAAGCTCCTAGATCAAACACTCACTTTTTCCGGCAACGATGGTCAAAAAAATATTGTTTTTTAGAAATAGATAGTAAAAATAGAGTTGATAGCACATCGTCTTGCTTCCTACATATAACGAGGCATCGATTCTATGACACCATTATCTATTCATTCACACGAAAATACAACAAAAAAACGTTTAAGAGTTCATCCCCTATGCCAAGGCGAAAAATCAGCAAGGGCCATGGGCAACTCTCTTTGATGTTCCCAATTCTACCATGCAGTCATGGCGATGTGGAGAAGGCCGGAATGGAGCGCTGTCGCTATACCGCCATCGCTTTCATTGGATGAGCATTAGAAGTTTTAAAGCACTTACCGCAATAAAAAAATGTAAAATTGGAAAAGTGCACAGCAAAACAGTAAAACAACCATACAGGAAAACATACATGCTTACATCAGAAAGTAAAGAAATTTTATTTATGAGTTCATATGTGCAGTAAAACAGCTGCACAGTAAAACATACATTAATTCCTACGCCCTTATTTCTTTTCTCTCTTTTTCTTGTTTGTTTTTTCGTGAGTACTTTAAGACTTTTGAACATCTTTTTTTATTTTTTTTCACGCATTCGTCTGTACAAAAAAATGTAGGAACGGTATAAGCGCACTTGGAGGTGGGAATATGGAAAAAATTGTGATTGCCAACCAAAAGGGGGGAGTGGGTAAATCCACGACGGCCATTAATTTAAGCGCTGGATTAGCCTATGCGAACCATCGCGTATTATTAATTGATCTTGATCCTCAAGGGCATGCTTCGATGGGTTTAGGCATACGGACTGATGAGACACAAACAGTATCGGAATTCCTCTGTGAATCCAACTGTAAGGCTGAAGATGTCATACAGAAGACATACATACCTGGCCTAGACATTATGCCTTCAGATGTTTCTTTAGCTGTGGCCGAACATAAGCTGTCGCAGACACATGCAAAAGAGTTTATTCTTAGAAAAAAGTTAGAATCCATTGATTATGATTTCGTAATCATCGATAGTCCTCCAACATTCGGCACGCTCGTTTCAAATGCGTTTCTATGTTCTGAACATATTGTCATGCCTGTTCAGCTTGGATTTTTAGGTTTAGCAAGCGTGTATAATTTTTTAGAAACAGTTGAAGAGATTAATAAGCATGTCGGATCCATCATAAACCATAAAGCAAATATTCTTGGTGTGCTTTTCACTTTTTTCAAAACACGAACAAAAATGTCTAAGAAGATACTTGAAAGCGTTTCAGATATTTTTTCAGATAAAATTTTCAAAAGCAAAATTCCTGAAAATGTAAAATTAAATGAAGCTCAAGAGCTTGGAAAAAGCATTTTTGACCATGATTCCAGTTGTCCTGGGGCGTTGGCCTATCAGAGTCTCGTTAATGAAGTTCTGGAGCGCATTGATCAATCCCCAAAAAACATAGAACGCAAAAAAAATAAAAAACGGCTAGCAGACAGTAGAGTCAAAAAATAAAATAGAGGAGAGCATATGCCAACAGTAGATGAGTTAAAAAACAAAATTAAAGGAAAGAAGTACGCTTTAGATGAAGCTTTTTCAACGGCTGAACAAGAAACAGTTGTTCGCACAGCAATACAGCCAACAACACAGCAAAATGTTCAACAGAACACTATTCCAGCCTCGATTGATTTTCCTAAAGTTGGAGTTTCTCAGCCATCCAAGCCTGCTTATCCTGAAAAAATGACCTTTTATATGACTCCTGAGCATTATAAAGCTTTCAATGACATCTATGCGACTCGTCTTTTGCGAGGGCGTCGTACAGAAAAATCCGCGCTTATATGTGAAGCGATAGAGCTTCTTTTGGCAAAAGAAAGACTGGATGGAAATATATAACGACTATTAGAAATTCATTTGTTAAACAGAAACCTGCGGTAATTGAGCACTTAATATATGAATTTGGAACAACTTGAAAAGCTCGTCTTGCAAGGGGAGTCGGAGCGTTTGGAATTTAAACGGACGACTGGTCAGCGCACTGAGGGCGCCAAAACTGTTTGCGCCTTGTTAAATGGCCTTGGAGGTTTTGTCATTTTTGGCGTTACTGACAAGGGAGAACTTGTCGGACAAACGGTTACTAGCAAGACATTGGAAGATCTCGCCATTGAATTAAGACGCATTGAACCTCCTGTCTTCCCTGAAATTAAAACCATATCCATCAATGGCTCTAATAGCATCATCGTCATTCGGGCTCCTGGAGAAAGAGGCATCTATACTTTTGATCATAGACCCTATTTACGTCATGGACCAACCACTCAGATCATGCCTAAAGCTGAATATGAGCGAAGATTATTGGCGTATCTGCATGCAACGCATAGATGGGAAAATGAACCTTGTCCAGGCTCGGTAAAAATTAGCGATTTGAATGAGGAGGAGATTCAACTTACTCTTCAAACTGCAGTTGATATAGGCCGCATGGATAAGCCACAACACACGGATACAGAGGCAATTCTTTCGGGATTGAATTTAATCTATGAAGGTAAATTGCTTAATGCTGCAGTGGCATTATATGGAAAAGCTAAAACTCTTTATTCATTATATCCGCAATTATCGATTCGATTAGCTCGTTTTAAAGGAGAGGATCGTTTGGGTGATTTTCTTGATAATCGTCAATATTGGGGGAATGCATTTGACTTATTGAAAAGGGCCGAAAACTTTTTATTGGGTCACATGCCTATTGCAGGAAGGGTGATTTCAGGAAAGACGCATAGAGAAGATTATCCTATGTACCCTCCACGAGCTATCAGAGAAGCCATTGCCAATGCTATTTGCCATAGAGATTATACGCATCCAGGGGACGCGGTCACCCTTGCTATGTATGATAACCACTTGGAAATTGCAAATCCGGGTTCTTTCCATTTCGGCATTTCTCCAGAAAAATTGACTAGACCTCATCCATCTAGGCCTTGGAATCCGCTAATCGCTGAAGTGTTCTATAGAGCTGGCGTTATTGAAAAATGGGGAACAGGAACACTCAACATTATTAATTGGTGTCAAATTAATGGCAATCCTCCTCCTAAGTGGGAGGAGCAGTCTGGATATGTTGTCACCACATTTTCGCCTCAACAAATTATCATAGAGCAAGGATCGAGGCTAGAGTCGAGGCTAGAGTCGAGGCTAGAGTCGAGGCTAGAGTCAAAAAAACCATCCATACAAGAAAACATTATTGAACTTCTCAAAAACAAAAATCTCTCTAGAGGAGAAATTGCAAAAGGACTTGGACATAAAAAAATCTCCGGGGCGCTTAACAAAACATTAAAAAAAATGCTTGAAAATGAGATAATCACTTATACAATTCCTGAAAATCCAAAAAGCAGAATGCAAACGTACAAATTAGTGAAATAGATGCAGCGATAGCAAGACGAACTTTTACATTTAGAGCAAATATAATGAGCAACGTCAGTGAAAATAAAAAAAAACAGTTGAGAATTCCTCCTCAATCAAAAGAAGCGGAAATGATGGTTCTTGGCTCCATCTTAACCACTCCGAAAAGTCTGACTATCGCGGTCGATTTTTTAAAACCATCCGATTTTTTTTATAGAGAACATCAAACGATTTTCGGCGCCTTGAAGAGTCTTTATAAAAAAGAAAAACCTGTCGATCTTCATATTTTATGCGAAGAATTAAAAAAAGATGACAATCTAGAAGGAGTAGGTGGACCACAGTATATTGCCACTCTAGCCCAATACGCAGGAACATCTGCGCATATTGAAGAGTATTGCAACACAATCCGCATGCACGCATACTCTCGCCAGCAAATTGAATTGTCCCAATCATTTTGTGCGGGAACAATTATCCAAAAAAGTCTCTTTAATGCATATCGATCCACTTACACTCGAAGCTGGACAGAGAGTAAAGATATTTACACAATTGAGATGCGAGAAGGGAATATGCAAAGCCTCACTGGCAATCTCGAGTTAATGACAACAAAGGGCGATATCCACATTGAAGGACATGTAGGCAGTGAACAAGGAGATATCTCATTGACTTCTGCACAAAGCATCCTTTTGTCTGCCAATATAAAGAGCGCGGAAAACCGAGAAAGTGCATTTATCCTTACACCAACGACTTTCACGCACCAAACGACAACTCATAACACCACACAATCGAGTCTCCCACATCTCTTCGCAGGGGGTGATGTTTATTTGAAAGCAAATCAAAACATCGAAGGAGAAGGTCTTCAGGCCATTGTAGGTGGCAATATGACAATTGAAGCAGAAACCATTGTATTACGCAGTCATGTGGTGGAACAGGAGCAATATACTGACGAATTCACTTTTGGAGTGAGATTCTTTGGGTCGCAAGCGATCGACGATTTATTCCGAAACCAATCAATGAGCACGATTGCAAAATCGCTACTGAGTGAGGATCCATTGATTTCTAGTCTTTTGAATGAAGACGTTGGAGGAGCTATTGTTCATGGGTGGAACGAAGCTGCCAAATTTGCACGAGCGTTCAATTCGGGAAATCTAAAAAATGCCATCGGAGAACATTTCGGATTAACCGATTCTGCTGGCGATTTTAACCTCGCTTATCATTTTCATGCTGGAGCTTTACTCTCTCAAAGTCGAATTCAGAGACATCTTAATTCCAAACTCAATGTTGGAAATCATCTGACGATTCACACTGAGAATTTAACTTTAAAGGGCGCTGATGTAGAAGCAAATACAGCTGATATTATTGCTAAAAAGGCAAAGATAGAATCTCAACAAGATGTTTTTGATGAACAACAAACAAGTTTTTCCCTATCTACATCTGGAAATGTAAGCATGCATCAGGGCAAAAGTCATTCAGCTCAAGTACACGGGGTTACCGGTATCAAAGCAATCGGAACATTCAAGTCTGATACTCTCGAGCTTAAAGGAGCTTCTCTGCAAGGGATGCATGTTGAAACGGCGCATTTCCAACATAGCGATATCGAGAATCAAGAAAACAAAACTTCAATTGGCGTGACATTAAATGTAAAAGCCCTTTCCAATAAAACAAAAGAAGGGATTTCGCACCTAGGAAATATCGACTTCAAACAAAGCAAACAACATGGACTCACTCGTGCAACAATTACCGAGGCCAACGGTGCAGATTTTCAAAGTGTAAACACACAACTTGATCGTGTTCAGGAAAAAGAGGAAGAAGACACTGTGCATATCCAAGCCCCCCTCATTATCCCTCATCTAAAGCAAATGCAAGCAGACCTTCAGGATATGAAACTGGCGCTCAAACCACCTTCAAAGCAACATCGACTCGAAGCGCAAAACATCAATAACAATTCTCTATCAAGACCGGTTGCAAAAAAAGAAAAACACATTTCAAAAACCAAAAAACCGAAAGTTCAAGTTTTGCTAAATACAGATAACAGTGACAAACAAACCCAAAAAATTCAACTCAATGAAGAAACTCCCCTTCTTTCTCCTCAAGAAAAACTAGCGCCAGAAAAAAAACCCATGCAATTCGATCAACTAATGAATGTTTGGGAGCGCAATCACAAGCTGGACGAGATGCTGGACATGCGTGTGATGGCGACAGCGGTCAAACTGCTGACTTATCCGATTGAAAAAGCATCGGATTGGACATGTCAAAGTCATCCAGAAGTGCAAAAGGTTTGTCAGACACTATCCAAGTTCATTCAGGGCTACAACTCCCACTTTTTATCTTTGATGACACAATCAACAAAATGGATCTGCCAAACTCATCCCTATGCACAAAAAACCTGCGATACAATAGAAAAAAGCGCTCGGTCCATGATTAATCAATGGCAACAGAATGTCCAAATCGAAGCGGAATTTAATGAAAAACAGTATTCTATTCCCGCAACGATGACCCGCCAATACCATCAGGATATTATTCACAATACTCTATTTAGCATGGCAACGGTGCTTAAACTCCCTAAAGCAGAATTCCAAAAACCACCTCATCCGCCTTATGGGAAAGATGCATTCATGCATCCTCCAAAAGAATTTCGGGGAATTTTTAGCAAGGATGTTGTCGTTGTTCATTACCATAATGAAAAAACAATCAGTCGTTCATGGAAATGGGTGATACCAGAAATGCAAGCAAATCAGCTGAATACAATAGAAAAAGTCAAAGATGCAATGAGCCTTCTCAATAAATTCGGCGATCACACTCATATCTCGGTATCTAAAATTCCTGTTGCCAAACGGAGAAAACTGGTCCCAGAAGATATTGGCATTGCATCCAAAGATTTTTTTCAAAACAAAAGGAATCGTTTAGAAGGACATGTGACCTTAAAAGAAAAAGGAGAGGTCTTAAAGGTCAAAATCGATTGGATTTCAGTTGACCCCGAAGGTTCATTGGGAAATTGGCTAACGGTGATATCCGATTTGAAAAATTTAGCAAAAGCAAATGGGGCGAACACTCTTCTTTTTCAAGCAGAAATCATTAATCACAAGCTATTAGATGTGATGACAAAACGTTATGGCACACCAAAATTGATCAAACCCAAAAGTGAATACAAGGGAGATGAACAACAGTGGAGAATAGTTGTGAAGAAAGAATAGCTTGTGTAAAAAGATCACATTTTTTAGTATGTTTGCCGATAAAGAAAATCAAGAATCAGGAGCTAATGATGTTGCCTCTTCACACATATCAAAATAGTAAACTAGTTGAGTACCCAGCTATTGTTAATCAAGCAATGAAGTCAAAGGCAATTGAAGATGAACGAAAATTGTATGAATTTCGCTTTAGCAATCCTGTTTTCCTAAGTCATCATCAAGCCGAAGTGCAAAGTAAGAAGAGCGAGATCGATGCCTTAAGACGGGAGTGTGAGTCACTGGATTCGAGATGCCCTTCTTTAGAACGAGAGATCGAACAAGAAAAGTCAGCTTGCATCTCAATGGAAAATGAGGAAACTGCCCTTCAAATCCAGCTGACAGCTTTAAATGCTCTTTGGGCGGAATGGAATTATAAAATCCAAAACTTAGAAAGCGCGGGACAACAGCAAAAAAAGGATCAGGCAGAATATTTACAGGATCTGAATCGCATTAAAGAAAATATCAAAAAGACATTGCAAGAAAGTGAAGCACATCAAAAAGGATTGCAAAAGCAAAGAGAGGAAATCGCAGCTCTACGCGCAGATCTTAAAACCAAGGAGGCGCTTGCTCTACAATACCAACGAAACATTGAGGAATTAAAAAGTCTGGTAGAGAGCATTAAAAATGAAAAACTGACACTACAAAAACAAAATGCTAAAGACATTAGAAAATTAAAAGCGCATCATAATAGTCAGATGCTTAAAGCACATAGTCGCATCAAGAATATGGATGGACTTTTAAAGAAATTAAATCAATCCGAGCTAAAGGAAGAATAATGAGTATTTCTAATTGGACGCAGTGGGGAGCTTATCAACGCAAATACTACGAATTTAACTGTCAAGGTGAACATTATGAGATCGACTTTGACTGTTGGCAGGGGCTATACGAAGGATATGTCCGTGAAGAACGGGCTCAACTTGCGGAGCGCTGGAAGAATTATATCACAAGCGGCCAACATGATACTGAAATATATCCAATAAATTATGAATTAAATGCATATCGTGCACGGCGCGACGCTGTAGCGGAAAAATGTCGCATGCTTGAATCTACTTTAAGCAGTAAACAAGGCTATCATTTCAATCTAGAGAATCGGAAAATCGCGCTGCAAAGCCAAAAGATTACTGTAGAGACCACATGTAGACAATTAAAAGAAAAGCATGACTATCTCACTACTGATCTAAATCACGGCAAACAAAGACAAGAGAATACAAAACTTGAGTTAGAAAATAGTAAAAAAGAATATGATAAATCAGTTTCAAAAACTAAAGAGCTCTGTTTAGAACTCGGTCAAAGTAAAGTAGACCTGAAAAAATTGCGTCAAGAATTAAAAGTTAAAGAACAACTCTGTCAAAACATCAAGCGCACATTAGATCAACTCAAAAGGACGATAGAGACCCTCAAGCAAGAAAAATTGAATCTTTCCGAAAGCTTTTCTCAAGAAATAAGCAGACTAAAAAAGGAACATAATAAAGAAATTCGCGAAGAACACAACAGAATCAATAGTATTGAGGATATTCTTAAACGATTAAATCTGGAACAGCATGTTTTGGATACACCAGATTCTGGCTCAGCCTATGCTTCCGATGCAGAAAAAACAAATGAAGAAGAATCATAACTTTTTTGGTTTATGTTTTTCCATGATCCTCTGCACTTTTTTCACTGTTTTTTTAATAGAGCTTCTTTTATTATTTTGTTTTTTTCAATAGGAGGGAATTATGATTCCAGGTAGTGCATTTACAGGCAATTCATTGCATACAACTTCAATCTCTACGGAAAAATCTCAAAAAGATATGAGCGTTTTTGATTTTCTCACAGGCCCTGATATTGCCATATACCGCACAGCAAGCAAGCATATTCAAAAGACGACGCCTGCAAAGAAACTAACACAAAAAGAGTTAGAAAGCGCTAAGGCGAACATACAGAGGATAAAGCTATCAAGCAATCAATCCTCAGCCTTTAAAGCATACAAAGGGTTGAAAACTCTACATCCGGAATTGAATGATCAATATTGGCACAGTTTGTCGGCACATGCAAAATCCATTGAAGATAATTTGAATAGATCGCAGTCATTGTGCGAGAGGCGATGTGAACTTGTGCCATTGAGTGTGTTTTTAGGGAAAACTTCCAGTAGCAATGTAGGACACAGCTCATTGGGCAGCTCCATAAGTCACAATCTTCATTTAAAATCTCTGAATGGCAACCGACCGCTTTGTTACAGAATTTCAGGAGCCGCTCAAGCAACCATGAAGCGAATTTTTCAAGAAGGGAGGAGCGTTCAAGTCGGCAAGCTAATGGTCAGCTCTTGGCAGGAGGCGCATGCGGAAAATAGACGCCAGATGCAAGAGGAATTTGCTAAAGGCGGCATTGTCATTGTGGATGATCGCCCATTTAAATCATTTGCAGCCATCGAAAAATTCGACCAATCAGGAATCTATGTAGATTTAGATCAACAGGAAGTTGAGTCTAAATCCAACGCGCAGGATTTAAACAAAATTGATTTTAAAAAAACGCAGGCGCCAAAAACATTGTTAAGTTCTCGAGAACACGAGTCAGTAAGAGAAAAAAATCTGCTTGATCTCTATGACGAACTTCTAAAAATATATCATGAAGGTGAATCATTACGCTTGGGGGATAGATTAGCTGGACATAAAGAGCTCTGCCAATTTTTTATCCTTAAGTTGGTGCAGGACAGTGAGGTTAATAATTTCCCAACGCCTGGCGACTTCTTTTGTAAGTGGCTTGTAAACACCCTGCATTTAAATCGTGATTTTATTTGGGTACATGTACTTGACAGGGTTCCTGACAAATTTGGATTAACAGAAATTTTAGTGCATCAGGATGAAGAATGGGAAAAAAAGCGACATAGGATTATTAAATCCATAGTGCAGGATATTCCTTACGATTGTTCGTGCTACATCGGCGCTGTTAGATATTCACAAGATAAAAAGGATCAAGGATGGTCAGGCGCTTTTGCCGCTCATGGCATTACTGCAAATGAAGGCGCCAGCATCCAGGAGATAGCAGATCTAAATGAGATTAATATTTTTATATATTCTGCCAGAGACATTACTTTTGAAGAGGAAGAATACAGGAGGACTCACTATTCCAATGTCGATTACTTTGTTTCTGAGAATATTACATCTCCTAAGAACAGCACAACAAAAAAGAACATATTTATAGCAAACATAAATGGTTTATTTGCGCCAGTGCATTTAGCTCTTAAACACCGCTAATTGCCTATGGAATGCTAACCACGGTTTACTAAAATGCCAGAGGTAAGCTCGGAGAGTTTCTTAAGCTCTCGGCCATCTGCATCAAAATTGTCTGGTTGCTTCCAAACTTGATACGCTTTTTCAAGATTGGGCCATTCTCTGTCGGTGATGGCATACCAAGCCGTATCTCGATTTCGTGATTTATACATCGTGGCTTGTCGAAAAATACCCTCAAAGGAAAAACCTAGCCGTTGCGCTGCACGCCGAGAAGGAGCGTTGAGCGCATCGCATTTCCACTCAAGCCGACGATATCCGGCGCTAAACGTCCACTCAATCATCAAAAGCAGCGCTTCAGCGCCTGCACGTGTTCGTTGTAAAAGGGGAGACAAATGAATGTGGCCAATCTCGATGCAGCCCACTTTTGGCTCGATCCTCAAATAGCTCGCCAAACCTGCAGGATTGTCGCCTAAAAAAATCGTATGAAACTTAGGATCTTCACCAAAACAAATTAATTTCGCCCACTCCTCAAATTCAACTGAATCTTTAAATGGCCCATAAGGCATATAGGTCCAGTTACCCCCTTTGGAATCTATTGAAAAAGCCGCATAGAGGGAAGGTAGATGCGCCATAGAGATTGGCTCAACACGAGCAGAATTTCCTGACAGAAGATTAAAACTCGGACGAGGGGGTGCTATAAAATTTTCTACAGAAAAGCCAATTGGCTGTCCGAGTTCATTGATGGTATTGGTCATGTTATCCTTAAATAAACTTTTTTCTGATGGGGATTATCGCATTTTTTAGAGTTTATTTCCTTTGTTTTTGGCAGTGGGCACAGACATTTCACATCGCCAAAGTCAAGATTGAGATCTTATTCTGTTCATCGTTCTCCTCCTAGTTAAAGGAGGAACTGACATGCTAAAGGCTCTCAAGTTCAAGAAATTTGTAGGTAAGGACAAGCGCTGACTCAAATGAGTCGATATGATTTAATCGAATCGATAGAGTAACAGTGAGTCGAATCAATCGAGTCAATATCGAATCAGATATTGAGAATACTATATATTACTTACAGAAAAAAGAATCGTCATTAAAGGATCACTTCCGATAACTCTTGCATTTGTAAGAAAAATAGGGTGCTATTTCTTACATGAAGACTAATCAAAAAAACCCAAAAAGCATCGATTCGCAGATACTTAAAGCTATAAATATCCATGGGCATGGCTCTGTATTTGTTCCGACTGACTTCTTGGATCTGGGCAGCCGAGAGGCTATTGATATCGTTCTTCACCAACTCGTTCGAAAAGGAACCATTCGCCGACTAGCCAGAGGGATATATGATTTTCCTAAAAAACACCCTGTACTTGGATGGCTTCAACCATCCCCAGAAAAGATAGCAGAAGCCTTGGTTGGCCGCGATTGTACGCGTATTCAGCCAACAGGAGCCTATGCAGCAAATATCCTGGGACTATCCGAACAGGTTCCAGCTAAGGGGGTATTCCTAACAGACGGGCCAAGCCGGACAATAAAGATCGGCCAGACCACAATTCAACTTCGACAAACGACCGCAGAGCAAGCAAGATCAAACTAACATTTCAGGTCGTATAAACCCTGCTAAATATAGTTTAGGATTGTTTTTTTATTTTCTTAAAGAATTGCATGTAGGCCTTTTCGCTGAACGATATTAAGCAATGTAAGAAGAGGTCCTGTAGGTTTTTTTAGACCTCGTTCTAATTTCGAGATATAGCCCACAGTTAAGTTAAGGTAATATGCAAAAACCGCTTGACTCACTTGTTCTTTTTCTCTCATGGTGCGAATCTCATCGCTTGTTATGGGCTTAACTTTTGGCATTTTTTCTTTCTCTAGCAGTCTCATAGTAATTTTATGAAAAGACTCTTCATCGATAAGACCGACATCTCTTAGATCCTTTCCCATCTCAATAAGATTTCTGGTTAATCTGCTAGTTTTTGTTCTTTTCATACTCTATCTCCTCTAATTCGTATAACATCGCATCGGTAATCCTTTCTCATTTTGCAAATCCTGAAAATAGTTTTGTTTTGAAAATGCGCAAGATCACCCTCGTCTTTAATTTAACTATATCACTAAGGACCATACTTTGCAGCGTAAATTTAATCACATGAATCTACATACTATATCAAGTCATTGAAGTACTTCTGTGCTGTTATTTTCAGATTCTCGGAGAGACATCTCTTTTCACAACTTTCCAGCATCTCAGAGGAATTGTCTAGTCCATCGATCTGGAATCCAAGCCTTAGGACTCGGAAAGTTTTTTAAGCTCTCGGCCATCTGCATCAAAATTGTCTGGTTGTTTCCAAATTTGATACGCTTTTTCAAGATCGGGCCATTCTCTGTCAGTGATGGCATACCAAGCCGTATCTCGAAATCACAATAAAGATAACTTAAATTAGCGACAGAACAGGTGAATTAGCGACAAAATTGATCGTATTAGCGACAAAAACAATTGAATTAGTGACAAAAAACAGGTTTCATGACAGAATAAAAATACAAATCACAAAACATAAATGGCATATGAAAAAACAACAAGAATACGATGCTATATTAAAGCATATGGCTTATTTTCCTGACGGAGCTTCTCCGGAGGAAATCAGAACAGCGCTAAAATGGCCTATAAGTCATGTACGCACCATGCAACGTCGTCTTGCCATTTTAGTAAAAGAAAATCGTTTGCTTGTTGAAGGGGTTTCGCGCGCGAGGCGATATCGGTTGCCAAATGATCCTACTGTAGCTTCCGCTATGACCGTGGTAAGAAAAAATGAGTTTGCTATCCCGCTGTCCGCGGAGGCTGAAATCATCAGAGAAAGAGTGCTAGAGCCCATTCACTTACGCTTACCTGTAGGATATAATCGTGAATTTCTTGATCAATACCGACCTAATAACACAAATTATCTGTCAGATATTACTCGGCGACATCTATTGGAGATAGGGGGATCTCATGGCGATCTTCCAGCAGGCACTTATGCAAGACAGATTTTAAATCGTTTGCTTATCGACCTATCATGGAACTCTAGCCGTTTGGAAGGCAATACCTATTCTTTACTAGAGACAGAACGATTGCTTAAGCTGAGTGAGATGGTCGAAGGAAAAGACTTAAAAGAAGCACAGATGATCCTAAATCACAAGGAAGCGATTGAGTTCTTAGTAGACTCAGCAAGCGATATTGGGATTAATCGACGTACTATCCTTAACTTACATGCAATCCTTTCTTATGATCTACTCGGAAACGCTGAGTCGTGCGGCCGTTTACGTTCTATCCCAGTAGGAATAGGGAAAAGCGTGTACAATCCACCAGGAGTTCCGCAATTTATAGATGAATGCTTTCAACAAATTGTAGATATAGCTAGCAGAATCCACGATCCATTTGAACAGGCTTTTTTCTTGATGGTGCAATTGCCCTATCTCCAGCCATTTGAGGATGTGAATAAGCGGGTCTCGCGTTTAGTTGCGAACATACCTCTGATCCTTCATAATTTATCTCCGCTATCATTTGTGGATGTTCCTATACCTATTTATGTTCAAGGGCTTATGGGAGTCTATGAACTCAATCGTATCGAATTGCTTCGCGAGGTGTTTGTATGGGCTTATGAGCGTTCTTGTTTACATTATTCTGCAAAGAGGAAGGAGCTTGGCGAGCCGGATCCCTTTCGCATGCGCTATCGAGACCTAATTAGGGAAACTGTGGTAAATATTGTGCGAAATCAGATGACTCGCAGCGCCGCCGTCGAGTTTATTAAGCGATCTGCCAATGAATCTGTGCCTTCAGAGGCAAAAACGCGATTTATCGAGATAGTTGAAATCGAGATCATGTCCTTGCACGAAGGCAATTTTGCCCGTTATCGGATCAGATATTCAGAATATACAGCATGGCGAAGTGTCTGGTAATAAATAAGTGCATGAATTAAAAGCCATTCCATAAAGATTCAATATAGTACATTGAATCTTATTCCTCAAAAAAAGCGACAGGATCTTGACGAGCTTGTGTTCTTGCTATTCCGAGTAAAAGGAGTAAAAGCAATAGTTTTGGAGGGGTCATATGCTCGTGGTACAGCTGGATCTGAATCTGATATCGATATTGGACTCTACTATAGAGAGGCCTACATGTTGAATAAAGCAGCGATAACTTTTGAAAAAGCCTCTCTTAAATGTAAAGAAAACGTATTTGAATGGCTAGAAGAACCTCACATCAAGGAATTTTGGGATAATAGCCAAAACCATCGGGACGATATTCTCATTTTCATGAATGGGAGAAAAGAGCCTTCTCCCTATTTCAATGGCATATTCGATTACTGGATTGGTTTTTTAAAAAACGACCCTTATTGTCTTGTCATGACCTCAGAAATTCTGCCTACCCAAACTGATCTTTTAGATTTGTGGAGGAACAATCTCTCCAAAAAAGGAAAGACTTTCAGCATTGATTTCATGATCGGAAATCAAAAATATTTAGGAAAAGGGCTTGCATCACCTACTCTAGAAGCATTTACTGGCTTTATACAAGAAAAAATTGATCCTTCCGTCGACACATTTTTTATAGATCCTGAGGAATCAAATTCAAAAGCCAAACATGTTTACGAAAAAGCTGGGTTCCAATGCATTGCTGATTTTTATCGCGATTGTAATGGAGAAAAAGATGTCAGGCGCTTTTTAATGGTGAAAAAATTGTTCTCTGTTGAAAACGTCACTGACGATACCCGTGAAGAAATGATTAATTTTTTAATGCATCATGAAAACTATTCCTTGTTTCTATTGGGAAATTTCGAAAATTATGGGGCTACGCTTTCAGAACAACCCTACTCGGGAAATTTCAAACTCATTCGTTCATTGGATGAGATCGTTAGCGTTTTCTGCCTTACAAAAAAAGGCAGCTTGCTTATTCAATCAGTTCTCCATGAACCTGTTTTTGAGACTGTTCTAGCATCTTGTTTAGAAGAGTCATTACCTTTAACTGGCCTGGTTGGAGATTGGGATTTTTGCCATCTCTTTTGGAAATTTCTAAAACACAAGAAAGTGATTCAAAGCGAAACATTTGTATCAAAAGAAATCCTTTATAATATCGACTTATCTAAGGTTTCACACCATCCACAGCCCAATGTAAGGCTTCTAATAGAAGGTGATTACAATCAATGGAAACCATTAAGGCTAAATTATCTTAAGGAAGAAGGCTTTCCCAAGGATTTAAGCGACGACCAATTATTAGAATTATTTGTTGATAAATGCAAAAAAAAGATTACTTGGGGATATTTTATAAAGGATCAGCTTGTATCCATTGCCGACTTAAATGCGAAAGCATCCGATATGGGGCAATTAGGAGGTGTTTATACTAACCCTAATTTTAGAAAGAAAGGTTATTCTAAGGCAGTGATTCACAAGCTGTTGTCGGATATTAAAAAAATTCACAACATTCGCAAACTAGTCATTTTTACAGGGGAAAACAACCTTCCAGCGCAAAAATTATATGAATCCATCGGCGTCAATCAAGTAGGTTACTTTGCCCTATTATTTGGAAATTAAGCGATAGATAACTAAAGCAAAACAAACAATAAAGTAAAAATGACAAAAATAACTTACGAAGACTTTGAACGTGTTGATTTACGTTCAGGAACCATTATCAAAGTAGAACCCTTCCCAAAAGCTAAAAAGGCTGCCTTCAAAATCTGGGCTGATTTTGGCGAAGAGATAGGTGTTTTGCAAACTTCAGCACAGATTACTGTACACTATACACCAGAATCTCTGATCGGTCGATCAATTGTAGGATGTATAAATTTAGGTGAAAAGAATATTGCAGGCTTTCTCTCTCAATTCTTACTGGTTGGATTTTCAGATGAAACCGGTAGTATTTGTTTGGCTACTGTTGATCCAAAAGTTCCAAATGGAAAAAAACTACATTGAAGTAAAGAAAACGCGAATAGAATGAAAGCAAGGTGACGTTCTAAAACCCTAAAATCCTTTTAGCTGCGGCATTACCACGCTCAACTGGCGTTGAGCCGAGCGAAGGATCGCTCGTATCAATTCTTAGATCGTATTTCTTACGAGTAACAAGTTCTATGGATTTCTCATGGGCATCTGATTAGGTTCCGCCGGATTTGGATTCGAATTCTAGAGGTCTAATTAACCCTGCTTCAGTTTTTCCTCAATCTCTTTGAAAAACTGGTCATCTATTCCAGGAACGTTGTATGCTTTGGCATGATCTTTTATACTGCAAAACCTAGGGCCAATTCCCCGTTCCAAGTCTGGAGCCTCTACTATTTCAAAACCATTAACGTCGAATTTATTATTTAATATACTTGTTTTTAATTCTTCTATTCGTTTAATTCGTGCCTCATCAGTTTCTTTACCGTCTTTAATACAACTATTACTATAAAATAATTGCATATACTGCTTCGTAATTTCATGGAGTATAGGAGTCTGACCCATCAGAAGAATTAAACCAGCATCTATTACTTTTCCATATAATTTTTTATCCAAAATCAAAGGTTCGAGGCTTCCATAAGCGCTACACGTTATGTCGGAAGATCCGTTTTTATGCAGCGCTGAATCAAATCACCTCTGCTTGTCAAGAATGTAATGTATGACAGGCAAACTACACGTTATGTCGGAAAAATGATTTTTAAATGGGTCG
>JABDEO010000006.1:35193-37701 GCA_013287015.1 Chlamydiota bacterium | reverse complement strand
TGCCTGCAATTCAATTGTATTAGAGATAGGCGTGGAAAAGGGCGGAGCCAGTTTTTCCACTTTTTCTTCGCGTATGGAGCGAGTGGCGTCTACGCCAAGTTGACATAATTTGTGGACGAGGTTCTCATATCCTCGATCAAGGAAAGGCAAGCCTGCAATAGATGTCGTGTCACGGGCTAAGGTCGCCGCCATGACATAAGCGAAACCAGCGCGCAAATCGGGGATTACGATGTCTCTGCCGACGAGGGGACTGGGTCCCTTGACGATGATGCTGTGAGAAAAGCTATGCGAGGCAAAACGGCACTCTTTCCCGCCAAGGCATTGTCTAAAAATGGTGATATCGGAACCCATTTCATTAAGCGTTTCAGTATAGCCAAAGCGATTTTCATAAACAGTTTCATGCACAACGGAGGTTCCTGAAGCCTGAGTCAATAGGACCACAAACGGCTGTTGCCAATCCGTCATAAAACCTGGATGAACATCCGTCTCAAGGTGCAGTCCGCCCTGAAGGGGGCCATCATAGTAAAATTCGATCCCGTTGCCCTTGATGTCAAATCCCCCGCCCACCTCGCGGATTTTATTTAAAAAAGTGATGATGTTAAGGTGCTGAGCGCCTTCAACAAAAATGCGTCCTTTGGAAGTGATCGCCGCCATCCCCCAAGACGCCGCTTCGATGCGGTCTGGAAGGACAGTGTGCTCCACCTCGTGAAAACTGCGCGTTCCCTGAATGCGAATGGTCCGATCGACGTCTAAAGTGATAATGGCGCCTAATTTCTGCAAAAATAAAATGAGATCAACAACCTCAGGCTCAATCGCTGCATTTTTTATCACTGTACAGCCGCGGGCGGTCACTCCCGCGAGTATGGTGTTTTCAGTCGCTCCGATGGAAGGATAGGGCAGTGTAATCACTGTTCCTTTTAAGCCATTATGCGCATGCGCAAAATAGGCCCCCTCTTTTTTCATTTCTCGGTATTCGATGATCGCGCCGAGTTTTTGCAGAGCCTCTATGTGGAAATCTATAGAGCGTCGCCCGATGGTGCATCCCCCCCCACGGTCGGCACGATGATGTCCTCATCAGTGCGTCCTAGAAGAGCGCCAATCATTAAAATGGGGATGCGATTGGATCCGGAAAAACGTTGAGGGACATAGGAGGTTTTAAGATCTTTGGTGATGACTTCCATTATTCCGGCTTCACGGTCCCACTGAACATGCATTCCAATCTCTTGACAGAGGGCGGCGGTCACTTCGACATCGCCGATGTTGGGAACGTTATAGAATTTACAACGTTTATCAGAGAGTAGAGACGCGACCAGCAATTTCGTCATTGCATTTTTGGCGCCGGCGGCTTTGACATGCCCTTTTAAAGGTGTTCCGCCTTTGATTTTTAGCACTTCCATAGATTGACTCGTGTAAGCTTATTGCAAATATTCTCCCTTCCAAATTTCTGTATACATGAGTCTCAGGTTACGCGCAATATTTAAGCGCATTTCTGGACAGGTTTTTTTGCAAAACACTCGTTTCAATGCGACGACGATTTGTTAAAATGAATTGCAAGCAATTGATTTTTAGAATGATAAGAAAAAAAAACAGCGAAACAAAAAAAACATTGACTGAAAAAAAATCTCAGCGAATTTCGTAAAAAACATCATGCAATTTGCCAAATGCATTTCAATTTCGAATGCAACACACTTAAAGTAAAGACTTTAACGCCTTAATAGACAGGGATAATAGCGACCAATGACATTAAGTTTAAAAACATAATATGCATAAGGTAAGCGCTCATTTTTTAACTTATGGGCAATAGGATGCGGGCACGGGAAAGGCGTTAAAACACTTATAAGACTCTTTTGTTGATAAAAAATTTTATTTTTTTATCAAAAAATCGCTAAAAGTCCATATCGCTTTGCTTTTGACTTTATTATAGCAAAAGAGTACATTGGATTTTCACGCTAACCGAGGATTCCATATGGATAATGAAACGCAACAACGCCTTAAGGGCATCAACGAACGGATCCTTCATATGTGGAGGTATCTTTGACTTGGCTTCTAAGGAAGCAAGGGTTAAAGAGTTAGAAGCATTAATGGAGCAGCCGGATTTCTGGCAAAATAATGAAAAAGCGCAGTTGGTGATTGGGGAGTGCAATCGCATACGAGCCTGGACGTTGCCATATAATCAATTGAAAAGCCGATTTGTCGATGTGCAATCCCTCTTGCCGGATGCTTTGGAGGCAGGCGAAGAAAATTTGGTTATCGACTTATTAAATGAACTCAACCAGATTGATAAAGGTTTGACCGATCTGGAAGTGCGGAAAATGCTGTCCGGAGAAATGGATTTTAAGAACTGCTACCTAAGCATTAATGCTGGAGCGGGAGGAACGGAGGCTTGCGACTGGGCGGCGATGCTCTCCCGAATGTATCAGCGTTGGGTAAATAGAAGAAAATGGGGAATGGAAATCGTCGATGTGGTCGACGGCGATGTGGCCGGCGTTAAAAGCATTACTATTAAGA
>JABDEO010000006.1:0-35183 GCA_013287015.1 Chlamydiota bacterium | reverse complement strand
CTATTAAGATTACCGGAGACTTCGCTTACGGTTATGCGAAGGCGGAAAAAGGCGTCCACCGATTGGTGCGCATTTCCCCCTTTGACAGCAACGCTAAACGGCACACCAGCTTCGCTTCGGTCGATGTCACCCCGGAAATCACTGACGACATCGTTATCGACATTAAACCAGATGAGGTCCGAATCGACACCTATCGAGCTTCAGGAGCTGGCGGCCAACACGTTAATAAAACTGATTCGGCGGTGCGGCTGACCCACGGACCTACAGGCATCGTGGTGTCCAGCCAGAGCCAGCGCAGCCAGGTTCAAAACAAGGAAGCTTGTTTTAAAATATTGAAATCAAAATTATACGAAAAAGAAGTTACGGAACGAGAAAATGCGGTTAAAGCTCTCGGGGGAGAAAAAAAGGAGATCGCCTGGGGCAGTCAGATCCGCAATTATGTCTTCCAACCATACACGCTAGTTAAAGATACTCGCACCAAGGTGGAAATCGGCAACGTGCAAGCTGTGATGGATGGAGAAATTGATGATTTTATTAACGCTTATTTAAAAGAATTTGGGTGAACCTGATGAGCACAGAAGAGCAAAATAAAGAGTCCACACTTCCTGCAGGCGTGGATATTCGCTATACTGAATTAAGCGACGCCGCCTATCTAAAAGAATGGTTAATGGACCCCACCGTTGGCAGATGGTTTCCAATGGATGATGTGGTGGAAATCGATGATGCGGTAAACCGTTGGATCGGTTTTTGTCGCTATCGTTGCAGCCTGACGGCCACTTTCAATGGAACGCCTTGCGGCATGGCGACGCTTTATTTGCAGCCCTACCGAAAACTGGCGCATCAATGTGAGTTTGGAATTATTGTAGGAGGAAATCATCGAAATCAAGGAATTGGTTCCGATCTCATAAAGAACCTCATTCATCTTGGAAAAACTTATTTTAATATTGAATTGTTGCATCTTCAGGTTTATGCCCAAAATCCTGCCATTCGCCTTTATGAGCGCTTTGGTTTTACAGAGTTTGGACGTCAAAATGAGTGGATCAAAGAACGCGATAATACTTTTGTAGGCCGTATTTTTATGGAGAAAAGGATTTAGGGCCTTGTTCACCTTTACTAAGAAAGAACTCGGCCGCCTCTCTGTGCGCTCTGTGATCTCTGTGGTTGATAAAAACGTTTCAAGCTTTTTTATCAACCACAGAGATCACAGAGCGCACAGAGAGGGGATTCTAGTGGCCGAAAAGGTGAACACGGCCGAATTTAGCATGGCGCGCAATTGAGGTCAGGCCTAACCCAATGTCGCATGACCATCAGTATAATATTCACAACAACAAACAATTTTAATAAAAAAATATATAATTATGATGCTTGCTACTCGTTTTCAGCAGGAACTCGAGGAGAGTTCCGGTATGAAAGTAAAATTAAAGATTAATGACAATCGTTCCACCATGCTCAGCGTACGCTGGGAACCTGATTGCGCTAAAGTATCCCTCCATCGCATGTTTTTGCAGGCTCCGCAAAATGTGATGCAATCTTTAGCCTGTTACATCAGCCGAGAAGACAATAAAATCACCCCTGACATCAAAGATTTCATCGAAGCGCATTTACAAAAACTCGACTACTCGCATCTGCTTGATCGGCGCAAATTATGCGCGCGAGGTTCTGTGCACGATTTACAAAAAATTTATAATCAATTAAACCGCGAATATTTTCAGGGACGCCTTAATTTGCATATCACCTGGTTTGGCAAAACTCAACCCCGACGACGAATACGCGTGACATTTGGTCTTTATCATGACCCTTTGAAATTGATTAAAATTAATAGACTGCTTGACAGTCCTTCGTTTCCCGATTATTTAGTAGCCTATGTTGTTTATCATGAGATGGTGCATGGCGTGTGCCCTGCTTATCACGATGAAAGAGGCGTTTACCGGATTCATACCAATGAATTCAAGGAGCTTGAAATGCAATATCAGCACTACTCGCTCGCCCAAAATTGGATCAAAGAGCATCAAGGTCATCTATTCAAGGGGATGTTTTAATATTATGGCTGGTCATAGCAAGTGGGCGAATATTAAACATAGAAAAGGAAAAGCCGACATTAAAAAAGGCAAGGTGTTTTCGCGCATTGCAAAGGAGATCATCAGCTCCGTCAAGCTCGGAGGCCCCGATGCAAAAAACAATCCGCGTCTGCGCATCGCCCTGCAAAAAGCGCGCGAAGCTAATGTTCCTAACGATATTATTGACCGCAACATCAAGAAGGCGTCCAGCGCCGACCAGGCAGACTATACCGAGATGACCTATGAGATGTATGGACATGGCGGCGTAGGGCTCATCATTGATATTATGACAGACAACAAAAACCGCATATCCTCGGAAATGCGCATCGCCACCAATAAACGCGGCGGCACAATCGCCAGCCCCGGAGCCGTCGCATTCAACTTTGAACGTAAAGGCGTCATTCAAATTGCAAAAAAAAACGCTGTTGAAGAAAAACTCTTTCATGCGGCCCTTGAATCCGGGGCGGAAGATTTCGAGACAGATGAAGACCTGTATGTCATCACCACCGATCCCGCCTCTCTTTACACTGTGAAGGAAGCGATCAAACAGCTCGGTTTTGAATGCGATGAAGCCTCTTTGGAAATGATTCCCAAAACGTATGTTGAATGCGATATGGAAACGGCAAAGGCCAATCTGGCGTTAATTGAATGGATTGAACAACTAGAAGATGTAGATGCGGTATTCCACAATATGAAAATACCGGATGAACTACAGGCCTGATCCTTACAAACAAATAAAATTTGACGCGATGACGCGTGGCATTGGGGTCAGGCCTGACACTATGACACTTTCAAAAACGCCAGTATGACGCCTTTAAAAGTGTCATAGTGGCGTTTTTAAAAGTGTCATAGTGTCAGGCCTGACCCCAATGCCCGCTCGCGGGGTTAACGCGAATTTAATTGCGCCCAGCCCCACTTATAAGTATTGAATAATTATTAACTTTACTTTATGATGAATGTGCCGAAAAGGAAAAAAGTGGAAAAAATGAAAACTTCTTCAAAACAAAGATTAAGCAAATTCTTAGCCGCCGCCGGCGTAGCCTCCCGTCGCGCATGCGAAACGCTCATTTTCGATGGCCGCGTGAGGGTCAACGGCCAGGTCGCCCTGCTGCCCCAAACATTGGTCGATGGAAAAGATATCATCAAAGTTGATGATAAAGCGATTAAAGGCGCCGAGGGTAAGGTTTACTACATTCTGAACAAACCGGTGGGATATATCTGCACCAATAGACGCACGAATAATACAAAGATCATACTTGATCTCTTTGAACAGGTGGAGCAACGCGTATTTACAGTGGGCCGCTTAGACAAAGACACTCAAGGACTAATCATCGTCACTAATGACGGCCATTTCGCCAACCGCGTCATTCATCCCTCATCCAATATCAATAAAGAATATTTAGCTAAAACAGACGAAGAGATCACCATCGACCACCTGCAAGCGATTACAAATGGCGCGCTCGTTGAAGGCGCGTTTGTCAAACCTGTGCGCGTTAATAAAGTCCGCAAGGGAACCGTCAAGGTCACCATCGCCGAAGGCAAAAAACGCGAGGTGCGAATGCTCTTGGAAAATGCAGGATTAGGCGTTAAAGAACTCACTCGCATTCGCATTGGCGGCCTCCATCTGGGACCCCTTCCCGTTGGTCAATGGAGGGCGTTGACGGAACGCGAAAAAGAACTTGTTTTTGAGTAGAGGGAGAATAGATGAAAAATCATAGAACTCCTGATCTGGATATTGCGGCCATTATGCCCCTATTGATCGGATTGTGGCGCCGCATGCATAAGCAAGCGGGTCCTCCGGATAAACTCCAAACGCGCGAATTTCGCGGCGTTGTGGAGGGCGTAAAGACTCTGCAGGATGGACTGCACTCTAGTAAAAATCTTATTGGCGCAAACTACTTTTCCGATCCCGCCCTTTTGGGTTCTTATCTGCTTTATCAATGGGTTGTACATTATCAACAGGCGATGTCCGTTCTGAATGAGTTGCCGATCGTTCCACGGCGCGTGTTGGATGTCGGAAGCGGTCCTGCGCCGTTTGCATTCGCCGCTTTGCGCCACGGAGCCGGCGAAGTGTTCGCCGCTGATCGCAGCGCGCCCGCTCTGGAGCTTGGTTCAACAGTGTGCGGAAGATATGGCTTGCCCTTAAGCGTCCGGCAATGGGACTGCCAAAAGGAACCCATGCCGGTGACGGGAAATTTCGATTTGATCATCCTAGGACATTGCCTCGAAGAAATTTTTCCCGCCAATCAAGCTAATTGGAAAGAGAGGCAAGATAAATTCATCTCCTACCTCTTAGATAGACTGACGCCTCAAGGGCATCTGCTGATTGTTGACAGCTCCCATTTGGAGTCCAACCGTCGCATTCTAGAGCTTCGGGATGTTCTGGTTCAACGCGGCGTTCCGGTTCAAGCTCCATGCGTATGGCGTGGAGAATGCCCTGCGCTTAAAGCTAAGGACAGCCCTTGCTATGCGCAGCGCGAATTTGAAAAACCGACGCTTATTAAGGAAATTCAACGAGCGACAAGCATCAATTTGGGCTCCTTGAAGATGACATACATCATCTTTCGAAGCCCAAAGGCCCAATGGCCGCAGACGGCTAATAAAAAGCTCTATCGCATTATTAGTCCTCCCGTCGACTCTTTTCAGGGAAAACGCTATTACGTATGCGGAACGGACGGCAAAAAAAACCTTGGCTCTCATCTGCCGGAGCATCCGGCGGAATCGCGCGCCTTCGAATACTTGCGGCGCGGTGAATTGATTTCCGTTGAGGGTGCATTGGAGACGCATTTTGCGTTGGACATTATCAAGGGTTCCACCGTCGCTGTTGAAGCCGCCTGCGGCAAACCCTTGGAAGAAGCGCCCTGATGGAAAAAAATCTTAAGCATTTCAAGCATGTGCGCGACCCAACAAAGGCGCTGCAAGCGGCCGTCAGCAACCTAGAGAAATTTTCCTATAAAAATGAATCTTCGCCGATCGCTTCAGCAGCCGATTTAACGGTCCGGGAAGGGCAGCTTATTGCAACAGAGCGCTCGTCATTGCAAAGAGCCATCGATTTTATCGCGGTTCTTTTTTCAAATAGTTCACGTCAGAAGTTGCTCCGGCAAAAACAGCAAGTTCAGCATGCCGTATTGGAAGCGATTGATGTGGTTAAACGAAATCATTTGTTTATTGGAAAATTAAAAGGCGGCAGTCCGGTGGATAAGCAGTTGGCGACCTCTACTTTGGCCGCCATCAATCACTATAACTCCACTTTAGATTCCATCAAAAAAACGCCTGCTGACTGGACTTCTCGCATTGTAAATTTTTTTTATAAATATAGCGGCCTTGTTCTGAATGATGAATTAAAGTCGAATCGCATCGACTTGCCTGAAGCTTCGATGCTTCCATGCAATATTCCCGATCAACAGATTAGCTTGCCTTTCCAAGCCAATGTGATAGTTCCTTCCGGGGATCCCTTGTTCATTCAAGAAGCCGACGCCATCCGCATGAAGGCCAGCACCCTATTGAAACATCATGGGATACGCTTTAAGACTCCGGGCGAAGCGGTTGCGTCTTTGAAGCACGCTCCCATTCATGCAACCCTTGATGTGGCTTCGATGACGTCTAATCTTTGCCTCACACTACAGGTGCTGCCCGGCACAACCATTAAAGTGCGCGGCTCATTCATAAGAAATTCGCATTCACAAACATCCAGCACGCCGATAGTCAGCAGCTTCCATCTTGCGTTTAATTCCATTCAGACCGGCTTCCCACATCCGGCTCAATATGCCGGCTGGGCTTTATCCGACGCACTGATTCCCACTTATCCATTGCACTTGGAAGAACTGCCCTTATTTGCAGAGCTCTATTCTCGTCGAAAAATAGCGGCGACGGGATTGTCTTCCGAGGGCTCTTTGTTAGAGCCCGCTAAGCGGTTGCATCGTCTAAAACAAGCCGCTTTTGATATGGAGTTATTGAATCTGCATAGAGAGCTTGGCGTTGCGATTATTGGAGCCGCTCACCTTGAGCCGCATGTTGTGAGCGGGCATATTTCCATCATTGAGAGATTTTTCGCCGCCTTGGAGCAATGTCCTGCGATGTTTGATTACTTATCTGAAACTTATCACATGATCAACATGCATTTTATTAAGCGTCCATTCACCATTCTGCAAGAAGCTTGGTTGGAGCAAAGCGTTGCAGAGCTTTTTAGCAGTGATCCATTCGAAGTTTCCCATGCGGCCATTAAAATTTTGAGTGCGGAAAAAGAGGTGGTTTGCAAGGAGATTGAGAAGGCGCAGGAAAGCGCAAGCCTAGAATTGGAAAAATGTGCATTGGGATACATTCGCATGTTAGGTGATTTACTGGGTTCCGCTGTCCAAGCGATTATGTTGCAGCATCTGTCGGAGACTTTGAATTGCGCTCCGCCGACGCTTAATGAATTTGAGCAGAAGCTGCAAGCGGCCGCCTATCATCAACTGCAAACTTTCCTTGAGGAACTTGATGGGGATTCTAGTTTGGATGCGCAGTCTGTTCAAACAAATCTCGGGAGGAATCTCGCAGCGGACATCGCTCTTTTTCAATCGCCTCTTTCTCACCCGCTCCCTCAGGAGCTGGAGGAGTATTTCAATAGCCGTTATTACGCTCAATTAAGCTCAAAATAACAATAAACTCTAAAAAGGAAGGTAGCCAGGGCGTCCCGCCCTGGTCGCATGTAATGCTTTTTGCCTACAAAGCAGGGCGAGACGCCCTGGCTACCTTCCTTAGCCTCTCACTTTTACTCACCTTCCGCAAGCATAAACAATTGCCTTCTCGCGCCCCTTTTTATGTCGTCCTTACAGGACTCAACTTTCTTTTTGTTTTACCCAGGCCTTCGCTTCGCTGCGACCTGGGCTGTAACATTCCGGTCCTTCGGACCTGTCTAAACCATTCCTAAAGGTCCAAAGGACCGGAATATTACAGCCCAGGTCGAAGCGAAGCGAAGGCCTGGGTAAATTAAAAAACAGTTGAGTCCTGTAGGGACGATATAAAAAACGTTACCCACTTGCGCTTATTCTTGAACCATGCCAAAAACTCTGCAAAAATTGTAGGGACGATGGGGACTCAAGCGACCTTAGGGACCTTAGAGACAGGGACAAACAACCTAATTGTCTCTGTCTCCAATGTCCCCAAGGTCGCTTGAGTCCCCATCGTCCCTACACTTCAGGATGGAAGGCCCGCATAATTGTTTTTAACGAGCTTATTCATTTCGCCTAGCGTTATATTGGGATCATTTTTAATGGCCGCTTGCATCATTTTGACTCTTCCGACCGCAGCGGCGATCGACGCTTCGGATTTTCCGAAGAATCTCATTTTTGCGGCGAGGGCTTTGGTGGAAATGTTTTTAATTGAATCTCGTCCTTGCAGGGAAATAACGCTTTTCATCTGCGGAGATGCTGCGAGCTCATTGCCAATCGGACCCCTATCGCCGCAAATTAAACTACTGTCAATGATCTGTAAATGAACGGGGGCTCCTTCTCTTCCTGGTTCCTCAGAAACCATGAAATTATCGCGGGTCGCATCTTCATTTCCCGAAACCCATATGTATATATTGCCCATTTCAAAGTCATGTGGATCATAAACAATATCGCCTGGATCATAAACAGCAACAATTTTGCTTGGATCATAAACAGCCTTATTTTTTTCACTTTCCTTACGTTTACAATAATCATCAGCAGTTTCAGCGCCTTCAATAAATTTTTGCGCCGAACAGAGTTTTTCACGTTCATTAGGTTCGCTTTTTACTTTTCTACCTGCGCTATCGGAAATTAGATGGAATTGATCGCTTGTATAAATCGTCAGCACTGTTTCCGGAACAATATTTCTCGCATTTATTAATTCAGCGATAGAGCTTCCTAATGCTTCATTTTGAGCTGATTCATATGCAGGTATATCTTCGCGCGTTCGCAGACTATCGTTTAGTAAAGGACATGCCTGTTTCCTGGGATTGTGTAGACAAAAGGCCGCTTCATCATGCGGTTTAATAACGAATTTCGATTTTCCCTGTTCATCTTGGAGAAAATATACGCCTCCACTTCCAACGCCAGCTGGTTGCAGCGTTCCATTTCTAGATAATTCTTGCAGCTGAGCATATGAGGGGCTTTTTTGCTTATCCAGTTTTTCCTGTTCTATTTTTGGACGAAACTCTTCCTTTCTTCGCAGTATTTCCTGCTGTCTTAGCATGATTTCAGTTGATAAAGCGTCACGAGTGATTAATTCTGAAATTTGAGCTCTTATGTCAATTGGTTCAGATGTCGGTGATCCTATGGTCGCCCAGTTGTCTGAGGCGATATCTTTGATGGCTGTTCCCTTGACTTCGACGCATACGACCATTCTATTCGTTATTTCCTTCCATGCATTGATCAAGTCGCCCATTATAAATAAGAAAATCGCATGAATGATCCGCTCAATGGTGGCGACTGTTGAAGAATGTAATTTGGCATCATAATATTCATAGGATCGTCCGTTGTAATTGACGATTTTAGAATCCCCTGTTTTTTCGAATTTCGCAGCCTCGCTCGTGGAAAAGACGCGCTGTAACTCCGGATTAAAATCGCTTGTATCGCTTAGTTTATGCATAATTAACCTGTTGTATTATAAGACAATTATGGCGCCACATAGCTAATTATACATTTAATTAACAAATAATTGCAAATTTAATTTTATTTTTTAATTATTTAATAATTTAATCTATTAAAATTACTCGAGAATGCAATAGTAGTGGTGATCATCTTCGCCGGTGGCGCGGTCTTGGCGAATCTGATGCGGAGGGGGCAAGGCGCACTGCGGCTGAGCGTAAGGACAGCGCGTGCGGAAGGGACACCCGCTTGGCGGGTCGATAGGCGAGGGAATCTCTCCCTTTAAGATAATGCGGTTCTTTTGTTCGCCCGGATGGCGGCGCGGGATAGCGGAAATGAGAGCTTGCGTGTAGGGATGCTTAGGATTCTGGAAAAGTTCCTCTACGGAAGCGCTTTCCATCACTTTACCCAAATACAGCACGACTACCCAATCACAGATGTGCCGGACGATGGAAAGATCGTGTGAGATGAACAAATAGCTCAATCCCATCGTTTCTTTTAATTCCATAAGGAGATTTAGAATTTGCGCTTGTACGGAGACGTCTAAGGCGGAGACCGCTTCATCGCACACAATCAACCGCGGCCTCATGGCGATGGCGCGGCCTATGCACAGGCGTTGCTGTTGGCCTCCGGAAAATTGATGGGGATAGTTGTCCATTGCATCCGGGGATAGCCCAATGCGTCGTATGATTTCAGCCACCTGTTCACGCTGTTCTTGGCGGTTGCCGACCAGGCCGTGGTAAAGCAGGGCTTCTCCAATGCTGTCCCCTACTGTTTGCCGCGGATTTAATGCGGCGTAAGGGTCTTGGAAAACGATTTGAATCTGTTTCCGCAGGTTTCTCAATTGACTTCTTGTCATTAGATTCAAGTCTTGCCCTAAAAAAGCGATCTCTCCGGCGGTCGGTTCGATGAGGCGGATGGCTGCGCGGCCGGCTGTGCTTTTCCCGCAGCCTGATTCTCCCACCATTCCCAGCGTTTCGCCTGATTTAATGGTGAAATCGATTCCATCTACGGCTTTTACGTCGGCGACATGGCGCCTTAAAACGCCTGCGGTTACAGGGAAGTATTTTTTCAGGCCGCGAACTTTAAGGATCTCTTCACTCACTGTCGTCCTCGTCGTTCAGCGCTTTCCGGGGTCCCATCGTACAACCAGCATTTGCTGACATGTTTCGTTTCATTATCAATGACAAAATCGGGGACAGGGCCTTTTTTACATTTCTCCATGACAAAGGGACAGCGTGGGTGAAAGCGGCATCCGTCAGGATAATGCTTTAAAGAGGGCACGGCGCCTTTAATGGCGGGCAGAGCGCCGCGGTGCGATTCCAAAGTGGGGCGTGATTGAAATAGTCCTTTTGTATATGGGTGGGACATCCTTTCGAAAATTTGAAAGACATTTCCGCATTCCATCGCCTGGGACGCATACATTACGATTACATCATGGGCCATCTCGGCTACAACCCCCATATCGTGGGTGATAAGCAGGAGAGCCATATGATCGCATGCCTGCAGGCTGCGGATCAGATCCAACACCTGCGCTTGAATCGTCACATCAAGAGCCGTTGTCGGTTCATCTGCGATCAATATATCAGGTTCGCATATCAACGCCATTGCAATCATCACGCGCTGTTTCATGCCTCCCGAAAGTTGATGGGGATATTCAGATAACCGCTTGTACGGAGAAGGGATGCCGACTTCATTCAGGGACCTTGCCACGCGCTCTATGGCGTCGTCTCCGTATAAATTCAAATGCAATTCGGCGACTTCGATCAGTTGTTCGCCAATGGTGTAAACGGGGTTAAGGGCGCTTGTGGGATCCTGGAAAATCATGGCGATGCGGGATCCGCGGATCCGTCGCATTTGCGACTCAGAGAGTGTGAGTAGATTTTGCCCTTTGTAGAGAACTTCTCCTTCGGGAGGAAGAGCGGGCGGCGACGCCATGATGCGCATAATGGATAGGGCTGTCAGCGTTTTGCCGCAGCCCGATTCGCCTACCAGGGCCAATGTTTTTCCTGGATATAGTTTGAATGACAGTTCATCAACGACTTTATAGGCGCGTTTATCGATTTGGAGTCGAGCGGTGAGTTTATTCACTGTGAGGATGGGTTCGTCCATAAGCGCCTATTAGACAGCTAAAAGCATATATTACCACAGAGACAGTCATTCCCGCTAGGAATGGTTAAACATAAACAAAGGCGAGCGCTTACCCCTCTCTGTGCGCTCTGTGGGCTCTGTGGCAGCCAAAGAGCTTTGAAATGATTCAATTTAAGGCTTTTTGGCTACCACAGAGCCCACAGAGAACACAGAGAGGGGTAAGCGCTCACCTTTGCATTACATCATGAGGACAAACATATCCCTCTCTCTGTGCTCTCTGTGGGCTCTGTGGTAGCCAAAGAGCCTTAAATTGAATCATTTCAAAGCTTTTTGGCTGCCACAGAGCCCACAGAGCGCACAGAGAGGGGTAAGCGCTCACCTTTGCATTACATCATGGGGACAAACATATCCCTCTCTCTGTGCGCTCTGTGGGCTCTGTGGTAGCCAAAGAGCCTTAAATTGAATCATTTCAAAGCTTTTTGGCTGCCACAGAGCCCACAGAGCGCACAGAGAGGGGTAAGCGCTCACCTTTGCATTACATCATGGGGACAAACATATCCCTCTCTCTGTGCGCTCTGTGGGCTCTGTGGTAGCCAAAGAGCCTTAAATTGAATCATTTCAAAGCTTTTTGGCTGCCACAGAGCCCACAGAGCGCACAGAGAGGGGTAAGCGCTCACCTTTGCATTACATCATGGGGACAAACATATCCCTCTCTCTGTGCGCTCTGTGGGCTCTGTGGTAGCCAAAGAGCCTTAAATTGAATCATTTCAAAGCTTTTTGGCTACCACAGAGCCCACAGAGCGCACAGAGAGGGGTAAGCGCTCACCTTTGCATTACATCATGAGGACAAACATATCCCTCTCTCTGTGCGCTCTGTGGGCTCTGTGGTAGCCAAAGAGCCTTGAAATGATTCAATTTAAGGCTTTTTGGCTACCAGAGAGGGGTAAGCGTTCAAGCCAGGCTGTTAGCTTTTTATAATTTGGTCGGAAAGGGATTCGATGCGGGCGTCGTCAGGAGAAAACAAGTCGCCAAGGCAGCGATCAACGGCGGCCATGGCTTGACGGCAATAAAATTTGCCGGCTGCGAGATCATTGCGGAAACCAATATTGTCAATTGATGAACTCGCCAAATCGCTATCGAGTTTGCTTAACACAGCGCTGGACGTATATAGTGCAATGGCGCTGGTCGCAATGCGATCCAAAACGAGCTGCCGCTCAATGATCTCTTCTCGATAATGCGCCAAAACACGGGCGACGGCAAAGCCGAATCGGCGCACTGCACGGCCTAGCTCCATAGCTTCCGTTTTCAAGAGATTCGAATGGATGGGAACATGTGGCAGGCGAAGGCGTTGCAAACTTTCTTGTCCAAAGCGAAATAAGAGATCGTAGTTTTTCCACGGAGAATATAAGGCGTCAAGCGTGTTTTTAAGTTGCATTCCTACATCGCGCATGCCCACGGCCCCGATAAAAGCTCGCATCACCTCGTTAGAACCTTCTCCGATCATATTTAGGCGAGCGTCCCGCATCATGCGTTCAAAGGGTTCATCTGTAAAAAAAGAACGTCCCCCAAAAATTTGCATCGTATCATATAGAATGCTCCATAAGGAATCGCTGGCGAACACCTTGAGAATGGCGGCTTCCAACATGAAGTCTTCAACTCCGGCGTCTATTAAGCCTGCTGTGAGATAGGTCGTGGCTTCCATAGCGTATGTTAAAGAAGCGATATTGGCGATTTTTTGCTTAACTAGCGCAAATGAAGCCAGGGGGCGTTTAAATTGATGGCGCGTGCGCGCATGCTCGATGGCGCGCGCCATCAACACTTTAGCGGAGCCCGTGCATGCGGCTCCAAATGTCGTTCGGCCATAATCTAAAACGGTTAGGCAAACCTTCAGTCCGCCGCCCAACGGACCTAACACATTGGCGGCGGGGACTTCCATATCATGGAAGGCAAGATTTGCAGTTTTAGAGCCGCGCATGCCGACTTTTTCCAGCGCGGACGCTGTCACTGTAAATCCAGGCATGTCCGGTGTAACCAGGAAGGCCGTGATCTTATCTTGCTTCCCTTGCGGAGTGTCGACTTCAGTTCTGGCCATCACAGTGATCACTTGGGCGATGGCTCCGTTTGTGGTCCATTGTTTTCTCCCGTTGATGCGGTATACGTTGCGTTGTGGATCGAAAACAGCGCGCGTTTCGATGCCGCTGGCGTCGGAGCCTGCATTAGGTTCAGTTAAGGAGAATGCGGCCAACTGTTTTCCTTTTGCCAGCGGCGGCAGCCAGCGTGCGCGCTGTTCAGGCGTTCCAAATAAGAGCAGCGCTTTTAAACCGATGCTTTGGTGGGCGTTGACAAACAAGGCTGTCGATCCGCAGTGTTTAGAAATCGATTCCACAACTTGACAGTAAGCGTATTGGGACATTCCAAGCCCTCCATATTCGCGTGGAATAGTAAGGCCCAATATTCCTAATTTGCCTAAGCCTTGGATGACCTTGTCTGGAATGGTGGCGTGGCGATCGATCCAATCGGGATTGATTTCAAGATCGATAAACTGATTTAAAGCGTTCAACAATTCAAGTGTTTTTTTCGTTTCAGTATCGCTTACATGCGGGAATGGAAAGATCGTTTTTCCTGCGAATTCTCCGAAATATAGACGTTTAGCAAAGCTCGGCCGTTTGACGCCGCTGAAGAGGAGTTCCTCCGCTAGGCGCTTCTGTTCTTCATCCATAAAAAAAATCTCCAAAAGCAGTGCGTCTGGCGTTTCTTGATCCCAACGCACTAGAAATATAAAAAATTTTAATTTATTTCAAATAAAAAAACTTTCCTTTTGCTAATTTTATACTTTTTCAGTTGCTTTATTTTTTGATAGTTGTTATCATTTGTATGATTTTATTTAATATAGTACTATAGGTTTAATATGAGTTTGGCTAGTATAGTTTCTACAAATTTTCGAGAATTTTCTTTTTCTCAGATTCAACAGCTCAAAACACGAGGGGGGCTGTTGCAAGAAGAAGTAAAGGATCTTATCGAAGACGAATCAGTTGGTCCGGCTGAATGCAAAAAAGCCCTTATAACTTTTAAGGCGGAACTTGGAGCTCTCAGACAAAGCATTGTCGACTACCACCCATCTATATGCCAGCGTTTAATCGATTTATTCACTCTAAGATGCTGCAAACGCAATCGCTTAAATCGTGTAGTCAACCGAATCAACGTCATAGCGACGGGCTTGCTTGACCAAGTAAATGTAAAGCTAAATGCACAGCAACCTCCTCCCTCCCCTCCTCCCGGCGACAATCCATTGCCGAATAAAAAATCAACCTCATCTGCGCCTAAAGACGCTAAAGATGTAGATATGGGTATGCAGGCAAGCGACGAGGAGATGGCTCTCCTTTACGCAACCGATCAAGAGCTCATAAAAAGAGGGATATTAACACCAGATGCAGATGACGCGGCCAAAACAAAAAACAACCCGCCGCCAAAAGATGATCAATTAGATGAAGAAGAAAAGCGAATTCGTTTTGGCGCATGCAGTCGCGCTGATCTCATAAAGATGGGATTGCTGGCGCCGGACGCATCTGATGTCATCGAACCGATAGTCAACAAACCAACGATAACGATGAGTAGTTCTAGTTATGGGTCAGCGTTAAACTCGCGGATCGCGCCGCCTGAAGATCCAGTGGTTCCAGAACCCGTGGATCCAATGGAGCCAGCAGAAGCTGATTCAGTTGTCATTGCTAAAAAAATAAGTTTGATTAAAAAAGCTCAACAAACTCTGGCTGAGTACAAAGCAGATAATTTTATTTTCTTGGCGGCTTGGTTGCAAAAAATACATCGGGTAGCGACGTCCCAAACGACGCTGTGGAAAACGGCGGAAAAAGTGGAAGCGTATTTTAAAAAATGTGTGCAGAAATTAGAAAATAATGAGAACATCCCACTCCCCAGATGGTATCATGCGACGAAAGTTCAATGGCTTAATCCGATATTAAAAGGACAGAAGTTGAAGCAGTTTACAGCAATAATAGGGGAACATGGCGTGTTTGTCGGTTCAGCCGCTGAAAGGACTTATGGAAATTATGTCTTTGCCCTTGATGAAGCAAATGCGGTGGCAAAGTTTTCGGGTGAATATTTTCCATCTGAGGATTCGGGAACTCAGGAAAATGTGCATGCAAGCCTGTGGGTTTGTGTTAGATCTGATATTGCATTAACTCCTCAAAGCGTGGCGTTTGTTGCATGCGCAACCGTAGAGGAAGAGGGGCTTGCAAATAAATTCTTATCTGATAATGGATTACATGTGGAAGTTGTATCTCGAGCAGTCAGCGATATGATTCGTCAGATGTTTGAATTTGCAGAAAAAAAGCGAGACTTGCCTGTAAAATGGAGACGATCAGCAGGGCAGCATCAACATAGACCGATGCCCGGAAATATGAGACATTTCACACCTATAATGGCAGAACCAAAATCGCTAAAATTATAAGGTGATAAAATATAAAAAAACGGCATAAAAAGTGTTGCCCTGGCTTGAGCCATGCCAGAAAAACGGGATGCAATTAAAAGTGAGGGGTTAGCGGATTAGTTATTGTGTTTTTGCTGAGCGACGACTTCGTTCCTAAGGTAAGACCAAAAGTTCGATGTCCTGATCATTTTTGCTCATTTTTTCTCTCATTACGTAGCCCACACTAAGGTGTAGCGAGCCCTAGCGAGCGGAACCGCAGGTGTGGGAACCGATGAAAATAAGACCTAACCAGGGACTGGTTCATCTTTTTGTCTTTTTTGCTTTTTTTACAGAAAAATATTTAAATATTCGATTTTAAAAAGAGGGAAAAAAGATAAAAATGAGAAACCAGTACCCTGGTTAAGTCATGTATTCATTAGTTCCCACACCTGCGGTTCCGCTCGCTAGGCTCGCTACACCTTAGTGTGGGCTACAAAATGAGAGAAAAAATGAGCAAAAATGATTAAGACATCGAACTTTTTGTCTTACCTAGAAACGAAGTCGTCGCTCAGCAAAAACACTAATCTTTCACTGTAAATTGCACCTGGAAAACGCTTAAACTATTATTTTTTTAAAAAGGATCTATTATGTCGCTGTTAAGCGTTAATTATACGAATTTTCACAGCCTTTCATTTTCTCAAATTAGGCAACTGGCCAGCTGCGCTCAATCCCTGAAACAGGAAGTGGAAGCGCTTCCTTTAAAAGATCGCATCAAGGCTCTCAATACATTTAAGGAAGGCATAGATCACCTGAACCAGAGCGTTCAAGATTATCATCCATCTGTATGCCGGTGGTTGCTTGATTTAGTGACTTTCCGATGTTGCAAACGATTGAGATTAAGAAATATTATCCCTCGTGTGCTGCAAGCTGCGCAAAATATTCCGCAAAATATTCTTGGACAACAGGCTCAAGGAGACTCGCCTGATTCTCCTCCTTCTCCAGTGAAGCCGCCGGAAGTGAACGTAGAAAAATCGACACAAGAGGTTCAACAGGTCCCCGGAAAATCCGCTCCAAAAAATGATAAAAAGCCTTTAAATATGGAAAATCATCCATTACAAAGCCTTGAAGAGCAGGATGCTGAGAATCAGTTGCTTTATGGAGCGCCAATGTCAGAAGCCCAATTAATTGCGCAAGGAATTATTAAGGCGGATAAGGCGAGCTTGTCTCCTAAGCAAGTTACAGACAAGAAAATTGTAAAAATTACGCAATCTCTACCGGCGCCCCATATTACAGGGAAGTTGCCTGCAAAAAATCCCGTTTCTAATCCACCCAAAGCGCATTTTTTCCAAAGTTTTGTTAAACAAAATAATGAAGATAATATAAAATTTGCCCCGAATCTCTTCATGGGAGAGAATGAGTTTAATGAGCTGCTTAAGTCTGGAGCGTTAAATGAAGATCCGTTGCCCGGCGGCAAATCAGAGAAGCCAAAGAGTCCCTCTTCTGTCACGCTTAAGACATTAACTTCGATGGCGAGTGCGCTTATTGCCGCTCCACCAATCGTCGCTCCACCGATCGCCGTTTCCGAGGAGCCGATAATCGCTAAAAAATTGCAATTAGTCCTGGCTGCGAATGAATGTCTTCAACTTCAAAAAAAAGAGGATAGCATAAAAAAATCTACGGAAGCGATGAATATTATTAACGAGGCCGAGGGATATTTCAAAGAATGGCTTATAAAACTCCATAACAAGGAAAACATCCCATTGCCTATATGGCATTATCCTGTGAAATTTGGACAGATCAAACAGGTATTAGAAAAAAGCCAATTGAAACCGTCTGAAAAAGACGCTGCAATGGTTATTTATTCGAATGATGAATCGCTTCCGAGTGAAGACTACGTCATTGTGATGGATGAGGCAAACAGTGTCGGAAAATATAAAGCCGAATATTATCCGAACGAGAATGTCCCTTCAGGTGGATTTTATGCCAGTTTGAAAGTTTATATTAAAGAAAATGTTGTTTTAAGTAAGGAAACGGTTCCTTTTATTGTATGCCCTGTTCCTGTAAAAGGGCTCGAACTCGCTAAACTGCTTGCAGACGCAAAATTTGATGTGCCAATAGTATCTCGAGAGCTTAGCTATATAATTCACTGGGCGTTTGAGTCAGTGAACAAAACCCGTAAGTTGCCATCTGGGTGGAGAAGGTCTGTGGACCAGCATATAACACGGTTGATGCCAATGAATTTTTCGCTTGATTTTGAAGCGAAATTGGAATAAGGTGCTGCTCTTACTAGGGGAAGTATGAGCGATCGGAGGTCGAAACGCCTGACAATAATGCTGCTGTTCCTAATTGCTATTGTTGCAGTGGTTGCTACGCCTTTTGCTATAGGGAAAAGCGCTGGACTGCATGTTTTTTTTAAGCGCATGCATTTACGGGATCCTATTCAGGCGGATACGCAATACCTGTATAATGTAGCGATTGCAACGGTTTTTCAGCAGGAAGCTCCTTACCTTAAAGAGTGGATTGAATATCATAAATTGATTGGCGTGCAACATTTTTATCTGTTGAATAATCAAAGTTCCGATGATTATTTAACTGTATTAGAACCCTACATCGCCAAAGGCGATGTTGAGCTGATCCAATGGCCCCATCAACCTATTGATTATTTAAATTGGGTGCGCATTCAAAATGAGGGTTTGGAATATGCGATCCAACTCGCCAATGGCAAAGCGAAATGGTTGGCGATTATCGATGCGGATGAATATATCGTGCCGGCGCATCACGACAACCTTTCCGATTTTTTGAAAGACTATGAGCCATTTGGAAGCGTCTCGATCAACTGGCAAATGTATGGCACTTCGAATGTGGCCCTAATTCCGAAAGATAAACTGTTGATAGAAGTGTTGATAATGAAAGCTTTGCAGGACAATAAAACCAATCGCCATGTAAAATCGATCGTCAGGCCGGAAACAGTCGCCTGTTGCAATAATCCGCATTTTGTCGTGCATAAATTTGGCTATCAACAAGTTGATGCAAATAAAAAGCCTCTCAAAGGACCCACTTCATCCGAGCCATTGATTGACAAAATCCGGATTAATCACTATTGGGCCCGCGATGAACATTATTTTTATGGAGTCAAACTAGCCAGGCAAACTGTTTGGGGATATGGCGGCATGCATGTCAACGACAACGTATTGAGAGAACTCAACGCCGTCCCCGATGAAACAATTTTGCATTTTGTTCCTGGCCTTAAGAAACAAATGGGAGAACCCAATGCACCGCCTAAACTGTAATTTAATATTGCTATTTTTTGCTTTTGCCGCCATGCCGCTATTTGGCGTGGAACAGAACAACTCCAGCAATTCGAATGAAGCGATCATGTTAAAGTCATTGATAGAGGCGACGCAGCGGAGCCTCGAACAACAGAAGGCTTTGCTTGAACAAGTGAAAAAATATCAGGAAATGCAACAGTCCTATTTACAGCAGCCCGAGGACAAAGACCTTTTGCTGCAAGTGGCAAAATCGGCTCAGCGTCTGCTTGAAAACATTCAAGCCAATCACCTTACTCAAGCGTTTGAACCCGATTTTCTAAGCGAGCTGACTCTTTTTTCTCAGGTGGCCGCAAAGCGCGGAGCGCCTAAGCCCTGATCCTTACAAACAAATAAGATTTGACGCGATAAGGAAGGTAGCCAGGGCGTCCCGCCCTGGTCGCGTGTATTATCTTCAATGTTTTTTTGCCTACAAAGCAGGGCGGGACGCCCTGGCTACCTTCCTTAGCCCTCACTTTTAATTGCATCCCAGGTCGAAGCCTTAGGAATATTTTATGGACCAATTGGTATATATTGACAGGTTGACGGGAAGCCAAGAGGTTGAAAAAGTTTATGGAGCTGATGCATTAAAATTGGTTTATGGAGATGATTGGCTGAGTCGCTTCATTGGCCAGCCCCTTCTGCATATTCTAATAAGAAATCCTTTTTTTTCCGCATGGTATGGATATTGGCAAAGACAGCCAAGCAGCATAAAAAAAATTGAGCCATTCATCAAAATTTTTCAAGTGGATACGTCTGAATTTTTGAATAGCGTCGATAGCTTTCAATCCTTTAATGAATTTTTCACGCGCAAGCTAAAGCCTCAATCCCGTCCAATCGCCACAGGCGAGGATGTCGCGATTATTCCCGCAGATGGACGTTATCGATTTTATCCCAATATCCATAAAGCGGATGGATTTGCAGTAAAAGGTGAAAAATTTGATTTGGCGACGCTCTTAGGAGATAGAGAATTAGCGTTGCGTTATGCAGAAGGCGTGATGGTGATTGCCCGCTTATGTCCAACTGATTATCATCGCTACCATTTTCCCTGCGACTGTATAGCTGGCCCTACGCGTTTCATTAATGGTTGGCTCTATTCCGTTAACCCCATTGCAATCAAGAAAGACATTCATATTTTTACGCAAAATAAGCGAACGGTATGCAAGTTGAAGTCGGATTATTTTGGCGATCTATTATTTTTAGAGATCGGCGCGACAGCCGTTGGAACGATCCATCAAACATATGAGCCGAATCAACGCTATGTCAAGGGAGCTGAAAAGGGGTTTTTCGCCTTTGGGGCTTCCTCATTGATTTTGCTTTTTGAACCTGGACGCATTGTTCTTGATTCCGACCTGGTGAAGGCTTCTCAAACACAGTTGGAAATTAAGTGTCTGATGGGGCAATCCATGGGCAAGGGGAGGGGGGCTACTGTTAAATGCGTCTAACGAAAAGGACCTAAAGGACATAAAGGACCTAAAGGACATAAAGGACCTAAAATTGGCAGGGTTCAACTGGCCATAAGTCCCTTAGGTCCTTTATGTCCTTTAGGTCCTTTTCGTTGGGCGCATTTAACAGTAGCCGCTTTCCTTTATTTACTGCTGCGCACTTTTGAAAGCAATCGGAGAATTTCAATATACAGCCAAATGAGCGTGACCATTAAGGCGAAACTCGCATACCATTCCATATACTTGGGGGCCCCGCGTTTGGCGCTTTGTTCAATAAAATCAAAATCAAGCACGAAATTTAAAGCTGCAATGCCTACAACAAATAGGCTGAAGCCGATGCCCATCCAGCCATTCCCGTAAATGAAGGGAATCTGAATATTGAAAAAACTCAATATGAGCGTCGCCACATAAACTAAAGCAATGCCTCCGGTCGCCGCAACAACCCCTAACTTAAAGTTTTCGGTCGCGCGGATCCATCCCGATTGATAAGCCGCCAACATTGCCAGCATCGTGCCAAAGGTCAAAATTGTCGCCTGAATCACAATGCCAGGGTAGGCCAATTCCATCACCGCGGAGATACCGCCAATAAAAAAACCTTCCAGTAGAGCGTACAATGGCGCAGTCGCAGCGGACCAGGTCGGTTTAAACACTGTCGCCAAAGCGAGAATAAATCCGCCTATCGCTCCTCCGTAGATCCATGGAGTGATCGCCGCAGCGTCGTGGCCGCCGGTTTTATAAAATTTGACCCATGTCCAGCCGGCGCTTAGCAGAGCGACGAGCAGCAAAATGGCTGTTTTCACTACAGTTCCTTGCATGGTCATAGCTTCTGATGGATTTACATATCCTGCGCTGGAGAATGTATTGTCCGTTAAAGTAGGATTTGACGTTCTCATATTCCTCCTAAAATTATTTTTCTGATTGTTGTTTATCCATTTTACGCTGTTCCTGTCCCAGGCGTCCCATATTATACCCTTCATAGTCGACAAATTTGAAAAAGCGTTCAAAAGCGGGTTCCGCTTGAGAAATTTGATTGGCCATCGCTTGGGCGACAAGTCGGTAGGTCGGATGACCGGCCGGAGCCGACCGCAGCTCGCACAGCCACTGCAGAGCGCGTAAGTTGACATGAAAATACCAGCGCACATTGTAAGCCATCGGCACGGCGTATTGCGCCTCTTCAGGCAAAGACACCGCAATAGTGTCAAAAGCCTCTTTTGCCTTGTGCATGGCTGAGGAATAGAGTGTTTCATGCGGCGTGCCGATGATTTCCGGGGGGGTGTAAAAGCCATAGTCACAGGTAAGCAACTGTCGCTCTTGAGTCAGGGTGCGATGGCGGTGCAAATCTCGATACACTCCAAAGTCCGCTGTAATTTCAAAGGTGAATTCAGCGTGTTCCAAAGCTCTAGGTGATTTCTGGCGGCGGTTTTCGCGCGCGCTTGCGCCGGCGTCCAAAATGCGGGCGATCTCCTCTTCGGAAAGCTGTCGGCAATAGGCCTGTAAATCCTGCAGGGAACGATTGGTGTGAGCGAATAAAAGGGCTGCTGCGACCTTAATGACTCCATCGGGATCGCGATTGATTAAGCGAACGCCCGCTTGTTCATCGTTGGAAGGGGGAAAGTCTTCGCCAAGACACGCATCGGCTAAAAGTTGAATTTCAGACTGCATGGCGTCATAGAAGGCGGAGTAGCTTTGGTGCGTATGGTGCGATAGGTCCGAACGACGTAGGAATGAGGGGATGACTTTTGAGAGTTCTTCATGTGTTTTTTTTCCGAGGTCCTGCATTTCAGCTAAGTTATGGCAATGCAGTTTATGGATTAATTGATCAAAAAAACGTCCATTTCCATAGACTCCCATATTGGTCAAAGCTCCTGCGGGCAAAAGGCCGCGCAAGCAGTCGAGCACCCTCGCTCGAAGAGCTGCAGTATAGGCGACATTGGAAATATTAGGATCACGCGGAAATTTTTCCTCACACATGGCTGTCAGCGGATGAATCAAACGGCTGTAGGTTTCAAACAGCATATTGCAGGTATTGACATAGAGGTTTCGATAGGCGGACGTCATCAAAATCGGTTCGCGATAAAATAGGTGCTCGCCCTTGACCTTTTGATCGAAATAGATATAACGCGTCGATTTTTCAAGAGGGGAGCCTCCCAGGCGGCTATCTTCAACCGCCTTGGCGGCAAGCATCGATACATTTTCCAGAGCCAAATGCGCGCCGCCCAGCTCTCCGATCGAATCGTCGCCATAACCATCTAGGATGCGATCGTAAAAACTTTGCGCCTTTTTGATGGCGGCTAATTGGGCGCTTGGCTCGGTTTTATCATCGACTGCCGCTATGGAAGAAAATTCCGATTCTTCGTTGTTGGATATAAATTCCTTCAGAAAAAGGGAGCGCAACCCTAGCGAAGAGCGGGAGTAGCGTGAAAAAAGAGCCCCCTTGATCACTTCCGGCAGGTTGCGCAGGGCGAAAACGTGACTTCGCGTATTGGTTACATATTTTTCTAAGACTTTGCGTTGACTATCAGTGAATTCTTCGTAATCTTCCAGCAACATCGTTTTGTCCCGTAAAATTTTTCTTGTCACCTTGAAGTAAGGAACTGTCCAACTTATTGTTGTACAGTTCCTAATTGCAATACAAATGGAATTATGCCTGATAGACCATTATTAGACCTACAGCAAAAACAAAGCGGAAGCCTCCATCAAATGCAGCGGCTATCGCGATCGCTTGGATGAGCAATATCAAACACATGCGGAGCAGTCGATCTGCGCACAACCTACTCTTTTTTAACCCTTCTTTCGCGCAGCGTGTGGAGTGCGTGCGACTTGTCGCCGCTTTGGTAGACCTCGACTCGTCGAGGTCGAAGCGTAAATCTAAGATACCCAAAAGCTGGCGCTTTGAACGTCGAACAGGTCATATTGTCGATAGCGAAACGCTTTCCAGGTTAACGTTAAGCTAGCTTCTAGATGTTTTAGATTTACGCTTCGACCTCGACGAGTCGAGGTCTACCAAAGCGGCGACAAGTCGCACGCACTCCATACGCTGCGCGAAGGAATTGTCAAAAGAAACTAAACCTCTTTTCCTAAAACAGGCTGCTGCCGCACTGTTATTGCTCCCGGGAGCCCATGCTGTCTTGAATTGATGAATATCGTATCTGCATTAAGCAGATGTTTTGTTGATTTCATGAATGCATTTTTATCGCTTGGAGTGCGCATAAAATTACATATGTTGCTTAAATAAAGCGTGTCGATGACGATGTTGTTGCTATCAAGAAACTTTCTAATTTTAGCGAAATTTTCGAAATTCGTTATGTCCTCTGTGATGGCGATGAGGCGGTCCTTGGCAACGAGTTGTTGTTTAATAAAAAGATAGTTCTCCTCACTTTGAAGCCAGCTTCCTTCACGCAACAATTCCATCTCTATCCTATCCGTTGGCAACCCTTTCTGGTCAGCATGAAAAAATAGCTCTTTCTCCTTTCCTTCAAGGGAATTGAGATGCATGATCATAGCCTGCTTAAAAGCATCTCTGGATTCAGAGAAGCCTATTAAATCAATGGTCTTTTTAATGAATTCAGCGTTTTTCGGATTGAAATCAATAATTAATCCATAGGTTGATCTTCTCGTGCATATCATATCCAGATTATGCCATGTTGCACATCCGATATGAATTGTACTTATTCCATCTTCTGGCCGAGGCCGTTCTTTGAATAACTGACGCGCCCCCTCTAAGTTGGTTTCATTTGTCGTAATGTAGATGCCGTTGATTTGTCCTTTTACCTTGGAATTATTGAAACCGGCTAGCCCTTCAGATATTGGATCTCTTAAAAGAACTTGTGTGCCGATAGAATGAATTGTTCCTCTATCCTCAACCTTGCGATAGGCCCGGCAGGCCCGGCATATGGCGTAGAAGGGATGACAGATCCAACCAATAAAGAAAAAAGCCGCCCACGCAGCGATTTTTTCGCAGCCGCTTTTTTTATATTTCCAGGGAAAGCAAATGGGGTTTAGGCATTTGTCAATGGAGCTAATGCATGACATAATATATATTCCTTTTTAGGCTTTTTTTACCCCTTCCTTCGCGCAGCGTGTGGAGTGCGTGCGACTTGTCGCCGCTTTGGTAGACCTCGACTTGTCGAGGTCGAAGCGTGAATCTAAAATACCTAAAAGCTGGCATTTTGAACGTTGAACAGGTCATATTGTCGATAGCAAAACGCTTTCCCAGGTCAACGTTAAGCCAGCTTCTAGATATTTTAGATTCACGCTTCGACCTCGACAAGTCGAGGTCTTCCAAAGCGGCGACAAGTCGCACGCACTCCACACGCTGTGCGAAAGACGGGTTAAAAAAAGCCTAAAGTCGGCACAGAGAGGTGACCGAGTTCTTTCTTAGGAAAGGTGAACAAGGCCGTTCAGTGTTTGTCCCATTTTCCTATAAGTTCTTTTGGCAGATGGGGCGTGACATACTTCTTAAACTGGTCATGAGAAAGAGTGTCAAGGAGCTTCATAATGTCTTCTTCAGATCGCTCTTTCTTGCTTTTAGAGCTGCGGCCATAAAATATGTTAGGAACAATGACGGGCAATAACTCCGGCTTGAATCGTGAAAAATCCAGCGCTTTAATAATGTCTTCTTTAAGAAGAAACCAATGGTCCTTGTCGAATAAGTTTTGATCCGCTAGGTCATAAATTTGTTCACAGGAGAGCAATGGGATGCGTCTTGGCGCTAGAAAAGGAGGTTCATTAAAATCAAATAAATCTTCATAGTTTTCAAGAGATAGTTTTAATTTTTTAAAATTAAGGTTTTTGACCTGTTCATCACTTAGACGAAACCAGATTAAAGGAGGAATAAGCTCTCGCGCTTGCAACGCGCAAAGTTGTTCAAAAGATAACTCCTGTGTAGTTTCTTCTGTAAAAACTGAAAGCGCTTTCTTTATTATTTCTGAATCCACTGTTGCAAAATCAAGTTTCAAGGCCTCATCAGGAGCAAGAAGTTCCCAGTCGCATAACGCTATAAAGCCTTTACCTGATAAAGTATTAAATTCCTCCAAGGTCAGCCTGGGGAAAAATGCAACTTTTTTAGTTGCGCCTGTCATGGGGTCATAGAACTTTGGCGGGCAGATTATTTCGAATGCCGGTTTATCAAGATTGACTTTGTCCGAGAAGATAAAAGCTTTCAGCAGCTTCAGTGAACAAAAATGCCAGTGTCTGGTCGATAAAAAATTGCGCTGATGCAGTGCAAGAAGTTGAGCAAAAGATAACTCCGCCATGTTGGTGCGAGCCAATGGAGGTAGCAGCGTCTCCTTAATGTCAAAAAGGATGTCGAAAGCGCTTTTCGTTATCGTTGAACAATCGAGTTTTGAAATCTGCTGCTGCGTGACGGCTTTGGCAAGCAGTAGATCGATGGAACTGGACGTTTCGGGAAATAATATATTTTCCTTTATATAGGTATTAATTTTTTCAGGAGAAAATGTTCCAATTAAGTGTTCCCGGCCTCCTCCTAAGTATTCCGGACCTTTTAACGCTGAACGAAGGAAGCTTTCCCTCGCGCCCAGAAGTTTTGTAAAATCTAGGTCTGTGACTGTCTCAGACCAAAGGTTTGCCCAATCTTCCTTCACTAGCCAATTCAGTTTATTTAATTCATAAACTTGTTCGGGCGACAAGTATTCCATTAATTCTTTATGCCAAGGCAATGCCGTCCATACAGTTTCATTAATTTTCGAACAATCGAGCGCTTCAATTAGCGCCACTCCTTGATCGTAGGACAGAAGAGACCAATGATGAAGCTGAAAAATTTTGCGATCATGCAAATCATAAATCTGTTCGACTGATAATTGAGGAACGAGATGTCTGGCAAGTGGATGAAATAAGTTATGACTGGAGATGATGGGAATTAATTTTGTGAGGTCCAACGAAGAAAAATCCGTTTTTGCTGTTGAAAAATCCATCGTTTCAAACACTGCGGGGTGCGCTACAGAGAGCTCGCGGAGCGCCTTTAGGGTTTCCCGATTGTCCTCATTTTTCATTAAGAAGTGACTGGAGTCGAATCGATGATTCAATATCATGATGCAATTTTTCTCATTCCCCTTTATGGGGGAATTTTTTTGCACATTAGACTGTACTTGTTTATCAGGCTTGGATTTAATTGTGGGCGAACTAGGCGGAGTTGTTTTCTTGCTTTTTACAGGAGAAGGTAAAATATTTTCAACCACAGCGGGGATTTTAGGATTAATATCTTCTGGGGCAGCGATTTTCACTTTTGGATTATAGAAAGCCAGGCATACTAAATGAACAATGCCTGCGAACAGGATGCCAAGAGCGATTGACATCGTTATAGCTCTGCATTGATCTTGTTTGTTCAGTTCAACGGAACAAGTATTAAGTATATAACAATGAAAAAAATTTTTTACAGTAAGTCTCATGTTGTCTCTGTTTGTTTTTTATATTTAATTAAGTTATCATTTTGATGAAATAAACACAAATACAAATGCACATTCGGGTACAATTAAAAGTGAGAGGCTAAGGAAGGTAGCCAGGGCGTCCCGCCCTGACCGCGTGTATTATCTTCAATGTTTTTTGCCTACAAAGCAGGGCGGGACGTCCTTCCATATAACGCAGCCCTTTTGCACGTGTTATTTAACGCGAGTTTTGGGAGTTTGACGCTTTGATGCTTTTAAAAGCATCAATGTCAGGACAATCGTTTATCCAAAACTCGCGTTATTTACAGACAAACACCGCGGAGCCGTAGGGCAACTGGCTACCTTCCTACAATCAATATTGTGGGTCGTCATGCTGATTTAAAAACGGTAAGAGGAATCAGTCGTTATTTCCGCGACGACGTTCTTTCAAAAGCTCAAATAATCTATGGCTAATCACGATTTAGCTCGTCTTCATCATATGTTGGATTGCGCTCAGGCTATTTTTATGATCTAAAATATGCCAGGTTAATGAGACGCCAGCGCAATGAAAGCTCAGCCTGTTCGTTAGCGTATTGTTTGATTTCTTTGGGGGACATGCTCCCGAAAGAGATGATTTCTTTATCCTGCAGACGATATGCGACGGCATTTGCGAGATCCGCATCCCCCAATGCATTTTGCAATGCATGGAGGCAACGCGACAACTGTTTTTGTCTGAGCCAAGATCGGCCGATCCCAAAGGCGATGAGAAATATCAACAATGCTTTCACCGCTAAGGCGCTGCTATATAACTCTTGCTCGCCCCAAAATAGCGCTGCAGAATCGATAAATAAGCTGATGACGATGATAAATACAAAGAGCAGGCTTTCCCACGAAGATTGTACAATGGCCCCAAGCCATTGCCTGAACCGTGATTTAGCGGTGCGATAAGCAAGCGTTTCTTCAAACTTTGGTTCCTGAAAAAGCATTCTTCCGACATGAGCGGATTCGTGAGCGATAAGTTCTTCGCGATCGTAAAGCCCAAGATAATGCGATGCGGATGAAAACGCCTGACGCAGCTGAAAAAAAGCCGCCGTGGGCGTTTCAGCGTTGAATTGAAAAATCCATGCGCAGCCTCCGTGCCAAAACGCCAGGCGATGGTTGCTGAAAATAACAGGAACCCATTCAGGCGTGATGTCAAATAATTTGCGCGTTGTTTTAGCGGCATCCTGAATCAGTTGGCGTGCAAGGGGCGTGTCAACGACCTGCTCGCGCTCAAGCAAGGAAGGCAGAACGTTTTTCAATTGGAGGCAATATTGCGCCCTATTAACGAATTCGGTTTCGTTTTCTTCAGGACCTGGAATCAGTCCAAGCTGATTAAACTGCAGTAGTTCCGCATCGGTAAGCGTGGACATGTACACCTATTAATTTTTTAATAAAAAATAGCGCAATTATAGTTTGATGTCTTAATCATTTTTGCCTCATTCTTTCTCTCATTATGTAGCCCACACTAAGGTGTAGCGAGCCTCAGCGAGCGGAACCGCAGGTGTGGGAACCAATGGACGCACGACCTAACCAGGGAACTGGTTCTTCATTTTTATCTTTTTTTCCTCTTTTTGAATCGAAGGCTTAAATATTTTTCTGTAAAAAAAGCAAAAAAGATAAAAATGAAGAACCGGGTCCCCGGTTAGATCGTGCGTTCATTGGTTCCCACACCTGCGGTTTCGCTCGCTAGGGCTCGCTACACCTTAGTGTGGGCTACATAATGAGAGAAAGAATGACGCAAAAATGATTAAGATATCAAGCTTTTAGTTTTACTTGGCAACGAAAATAAAAAAATTGCGCGAAATAGGTTGCTTAGGATACAATCTCTTTTATGCAAACTACATCTCTATTAAACATCGTTTTCTTTTTTGGTTTTGGACGCTTTTGGCCCTAAGGCCATCCATCTTATTTTCTAATACTCATATTTTTTAATTTTAAGGTCCTACACTGAATAGTCGCTGCCGCGCCTTTTTAGGTTTAGCGTTTATTTTAATTCTATGGAGAATTTTTATGGAAACAAAATCACCCTCACATCAGGGAAGCATTTTTGGTGGAGTATTACTAGTTTCAGGCTGCTGCATTGGCGCAGGCATGCTTGGATTGCCGGTGTTGTCAGCGATGGCTGGGTTTCAGCCCTCCATTGCGATGTTTCTAATCAGTTGGCTGTTTATGACCTGCACCGGACTCCTGCTTTTGGAAGTGAACTTGTGGTTTCATGATGAAGTCAATATTATTTCAATGGCCGGCCGCACCTTGGGTTTTCTAGGGAAGTGCGTGGCGTGGAGTTTATTTCTATTTTTATTTTACTGTTTGATGGTGGCATATGTCGCGGGCAGTGGAGAGCTATGCGTTGATCTATTTCAACAATTCTCCGGGGTAGCGATCTCCCCATGGATCGGAAGCCTATTTTTCACCGGTGTTTTGGGAATCCTACTCTACATCGGGACGCGTGCGATCGACCATTTTAATCGTTTGTTGATGGTGGGATTAATTGCGACTTATGTGGCTTTGGTGATTTTGGGCGGTTCCCATGTGAACGGCAAATTGCTTGAACATCAAGATTGGGCCTTGGCGCCGCTGGTGCTGCCTGTGATGATCGTTTCATTTGGTTTTCACAACCTGGTTCCAAGCCTTGCGACCTATTTAAATCGCGATGTAAAGCGCTTGAAGCGAACGATAGTCATCGGCAGCTCAATCCCTTTATTCATTTATTTGGTGTGGGAATGGCTGATTTTGGGGTTGGCGCCTATTGAAGGCCCAGGCGGATTTCGTGAACTATTAAGCGAAGGGCAGCTGGCGACGCACGCGTTAAAATCCGTTGTCGGCATCTCTTGGATTGTGAATATCGCGCAATATTTTGCTTTTTTCGCTCTGATCACCTCATTTGTGACTGTCGCATTGAGTTTTGTCGATTTTTTGATCGACGGCTTACAGCTTAAAAAGAAACCTGCGGGAAGATTAATCGCGTGCTTTTTGGCGCTTACCCCTCCATTTTTATTCGCTTTAATGCATCCAGGCGTGTTTTTAACCGCTTTAAATTATGCGGGAGGCATCGGAGCCGTCATTCTGTTTGGAATACTCCCCGCTGCGATGGTCTGGTCAGGACGGTACCATAAAGGGCTGGGCCAACAAAAGCCATTGGTTCCCGGAGGCAAAGCGGTTTTGGTTCTGGTTATTTTATTTTCCTGCGCCGTTTTAATTCTTCAAGCAACACAAGGATAAGGAAGAGATATGCATAAATTAATTGGCGGCATTTTATTAGTGGCCGGCACCACGATTGGAGCAGGCATGTTGGCTCTCCCTATCAGTACAGGATTGGCGGGCTTTTGGCCCTCCATGCTGCTGCTTGTTTTTTGCTGGGGCTTCATGGCTTTTACGGCTTTTTTGATGTTGGAAGTGAATTTGTGGATGGAAGACAACACGAATTTAATCACAATGGCTAGGCGCACTTTAGGCCGCGGCGGAGAGATCTTGAGTTGGGCGACGTATTTATTTCTTCTATATGCGTTGACGACAGCGTATATTGCAGGCAGCGGCCCTTTGGTCATTACGATCATGCACAAACTAACGGGCGTAGTCCTCCCTGCCTATATAGGTTCGATCCCGCTGTTGCTGCTGTTTGGATTTTGCGTGTACAGAGGGACTGCTTCGGTAGACTATGTCAACCGGATTTTAATAGTTGGATTGGTGATCTCATTTGCGGTCCTTGTGGTGTTATTAACGCCGCATGTCGATCCTGCATTGCTGAGGCAAGTAGTGAAGTGGCCCGCCGTGGGCATCGCAATTTCATTGGTTGTCACCTCATTTGGATATCACATCATCATCCCAACGCTGATCACCTATCTCAAACGCGATGTCAAGCAGCTCAAACTGGTGATTTTAGTCGGCAGCTTGATCCCGCTGGCGGTGTATCTCATTTGGGAACTCCTTATTTTGGGCATTATCCCCGTAGAGGGATTGCATGGGTTGGCGCATGGGTATGAGGAAGGGATCGACGCCGCCCAACTTCTGAGCAAAAGAATGGATGGCCATGCGATCGGCATGATCGCTCAGCTCTTCTCATTTTTCGCCGTGGTGACTTCGTTTTTAGGCGTTTCCTTGAGCCTTTCCGACTTTTTATCCGATGGCCTGAAAATCAAAAAAACACGCGCCGGCAGGACCGTCCTGTATGCACTGACATTTTTGCCTCCGGTTGTCTTTACGCTTGCGGATCCACGCATATTTTTCACTGCGTTGGAATACGCCGGCGCATTCGGCGTCGTGGTGTTGCTTGCTCTGCTGCCGGCTCTCATGACCTGGAGAGGCCGTTATCACCATCGGTTCCCATCGACATTCAAAGTTCCGGGTGGTAAACTTTCTCTTATAGCGGCAATCATGATTTCAGTTTGCATAATTGGATTGGAAATTTTCAATCAACTTGAATGGGGGAGCTAAGCATGGATCAGAAACAAAGAAAACGTTTATTGACGGGAGATCGACCGACCGGATTGCTGCATTTGGGTCACTACGTGGGATCAGTAAAAAATCGAATCGCCTTGCAGGATTCCTACGAGTGCTTTGTCATCATTGCAGATCTCCATGTGCTGACGACCAAGCCTAAAAAGGAGCAGATTCTGCAGATGCGGGAGGACATGCGCATGATGGTCTTGGACTATTTGGCATGCGGAATCGATCCTCAAAAGTCCACCATCTACTTGCAATCGGCCACGCCCGCCGTGTATGAGATGAACCTGATTTTTGAGATGTTGATCTCCCTTAATCGTTTGACGGGGTTGCCCAGCCTGAAAGAGATGGCGCGCAATGCGCATCTGGATCCGGAAAATGTTCCGTTCGGCCTGGTGGGATACCCTGTATTGCAGACTGCGGATATTTTAATGGCATGCGCGGAGCTCGTTCCCGTAGGAAAAGACAATGAAGCCAATATCGAATTGGCAAGAGACATCGCACGCCGCTTCAATCAGTATTACGGAGAGCTGTTCCCGCTGCCTGCGCCGTTGCTCAGCGATGTGCCGACATTGATCGGCACAGACGGCCAAGGCAAAATGAGCAAGTCGGTCCAAAACTGCATCTTTCTTTCCGATGACGCCTCTACGGTCGAGAAGAAGGTCCGCGGCATGTACACCGATCCTAACCGGATTCATGCGGATACGCCCGGGACGGTGGAGGACAACCCTGTCTTCATCTACCATGACGTGTTTAATCCCGATCGCGCCGAAGTCGAAGAGTTCAAAACACTCTATCGTGCGGGAAAAGTCGGCGACGTCGAAGTGAAAAATCGGTTGACGACCGTGCTTAATCAATTTTTAGATCCCATTCGCGAGCGCAGACGTCTCTTCGAAGAGGATAAGGGGTTGGTTGAACAGATCGTATATGAGGGGACAATGAAGATGATTGAAATCTCCAATGCAACGGTTAAGGAGATGCGCAGCGCCATGGGGCTGGGCGGGGCCTGGAATAAAATTTCCCGCATCGCCCGTGAACGTAAAAAAGCGGTTGATACCAGTGTTTAATTTAGTTTCGGATTACACGCCTTGCGGCGATCAGCCGCAGGCGATCGAGCGGTTATGCCAGGGCTTGACAAGCGGCCAGCGCGCTCAAGTTCTTTTAGGCATTACAGGTTCGGGTAAAACTTTCACCATGGCGAATGTGATTCAGCGCGTGCAACGCCCTGCATTAATCATCGCGCATAATAAAACTCTAGCCGCTCAGCTCTATCAAGAATTTAAATCCTTTTTTCCTCATAACGCTGTGGAGTACTTTGTCTCATATTATGACTATTATCAGCCCGAAGCCTACATTGCGCGCACCGACACCTATATCGAAAAGGATATGGCGATCAATGATACAATCGATAAAATGCGCCTTAGCGCGACGAGATCCCTTCTGGAACGCAATGACGTGATCATCGTCGCATCGGTGTCGTGCATCTACGGTTTGGGTTCTCCTGAATATTACAAAAATATGAATCTCACCCTCTCCATAGGGCAAAGCCGTCGCCGTGACGATATTCTTCTGCATCTGGTCGATATGCAGTACAAACGCAATGATTATGACTTCTATCGTGCGACATTTCGTGTGCGTGGAGATGTCTTGGATATCTTTCCCGCCTATGAAGAGGAGATGGCCATCCGGATTGAAATGTTTGGCGATGATATTGAACGCATCAGCGAAATCAATCCGCTTACCGGCAAAGTTGTGCGTCCAATCCAAAGCGTGACTATTTACCCAAGCTCCCACCACGTGACGCCTGAAGAGGTGCGGCTATCGGCCATTGAGACCATCAAGGCGGAACTTCAGGAGCGCATCGCTTTTTATGAAAAAGCGGAACGCTATATCGAACGTCAGCGCATCCAAGAGCGCACCATGCACGACTTGGAAATGCTGCGCGAGGTCGGCAGCTGCAAAGGCATCGAAAATTACTCGCGTCATTTTAGCCGCCGCAATCCCGGCGAGCCGCCTCCCTGTTTGCTCAATTACTTCCCCGAAAACTATTTGCTGATCGTCGATGAGTCGCATCAGACGATTCCGCAATTGCGCGCCATGTACAATGGCGACCGCGCGCGCAAAGACGCTTTGGTGGAATTCGGTTTCCGGCTACCGTCGGCGTATGACAACCGTCCTCTCAAATTTGAGGAAACGTATGCTCGCATGGGGCAAGTGATTTATGTCTCCGCAACGCCGAGTGAATGGGAGCTCACGGACACCGGCGGAGAAGTTGTGGAGCAAATTATTCGTCCGACTGGGCTTTTAGATCCAAAAATCGAGGTGCGCCCAGCTGCTGGACAGCTTGACGATTGCCTGGCTGAAATTCGAGCGCATGTTGAACGCAGTGGAAGGGTGTTGGTGACTACGCTGACGAAACGCTTGGCGGAAGATCTCACGAAATATCTTGTGGAGCTAAACGTCAAGGCTAAATATTTGCATTCCGACATCGATACGATCGAACGCATGCAGATCATTCGGGACCTGCGGCGCGGAGATTTTGATGTTCTGGTAGGCATTAATTTACTGCGGGAAGGATTGGATCTGCCGGAAGTGTCTTTGGTCGCGATATTGGATGCTGATAAAGAGGGTTTTTTGCGGAGTGAGACCTCATTAATTCAGACATGCGGACGCGCATCGCGCAATGTGGAAGGCCGCGTGATCATGTATGCGGATAAGATGACCAAATCGATAATCAAGACAATTGAGGTGACTGAGGCGCGCCGTGCAACGCAGCAGGCGTATAATCAGAAACATGGCGTCATTCCGCGCACAGTCAAACGTGACATTGATTTGCTGTCGGAATTAGACACTAAAGAGGAAGAACCCGTCAGCTATTTCAAAAACAAAAAGCAGCCTGAACGCATGGCGGCTGAAGCGCGGCATGAGTATTTAACGTCTAATGAGATCAATGCAAAAATCAAAGAATGCGAAACCGAGATGAAGCGCGCGGCTAAGGAGTTTCGCTTCGAAGAGGCCGCTCATTATCGGGATTTGATGCGTCACTATCAGCAGCTAGAGTTGACTCTTGGATAACGCGAGTTTTGGATAAACGGCGGCTTTCCCGCGCCCCTTCTGGGGCGCGAGAAGGCAATCGTTTATCCAAAATACGCATTGTTTACATTCAATATTAGATATTTAAATGTTAGCTTTATTTAAATGTTTTTATATGTTACAGTTGATTATATGTGTAGTTTATTTGTTATCTTTAATAAAAATATTCAAAAAATTTGGAGTGTGATATGAGTTCATCTAGTAGTATTAGTCATTTTGGTCAATTTTTTATGGCTTTACAGCAAGAAGAACAGCAAAGTTTATTAAATAAAGATAGAATAAATGAGATTGTTGCGTTAGCGTTATCTATAGGAGGAACCACTGATGAAATAAATAATTTACAGCGGTGGGTAATAAGACATCAAAGAGTAAATGATATAACAAATGAAGAGATAAATAATCTTTTTAAAGACATAAAAAAAACTATTTTTGAAGATGTTATTCCAACTACGTCAGTTCCAGTTAATAATAATTTGACAGAATTTCCACAAACTAACACAAAGGTTTTATATCGTAGCAGTTTGCGAGCGCTTCCAGACACTGAACAAACTCAAGAATTTTTACATGCTCGAGAAACTGAAAAAGAAATTGTGTGGGTTGCGGAAAGATTATACGATCGCTTTGCAGCAGCCGAAAAAATTGATGATGGCATTGCTTCCTTTCGAGCTCTTGCCGCCATTATTGGAGTCACATGGAAAACTATTACGGAACATAAAATTTCTGAAAAAATAATGCTTGTAAATAATATTTTACAGGATAATAGAATTTATGAGAGAATGATGCGTCTTAGCATTGAAACTAAACAAGTTAAACAAACAGACCCTTTTTATCCTGCGATTCTTTCGATTTTGAAAACTGTCACAGCATGGACTCAATCCGAACAAGAAAATAATAAAAAATATGACATGCTCGCCCTAAAAAAATTATGCAAAAAATATGAGCGACAAACTCTATTGAATGCAAAATTTTCTTGTGGGATTGAACGACTGAAGGACGCTATTACTTGCATAACGGTGGCTTTCAGCCAACAGATGGATCAGATGAATTTATTATTGTCCAAAGGGCAGTTTGTTTTATCAGAGATCGAAAACCTTGAGACAGTGACAAGGATTAAAATAGAAGCTATTTTAGAAAAAGGTAAAGATTTACTTCATGAAGCACAGAGAATGGGTTCTACGGACGCCGAAAAGTTGGCCAGCCATTGGGAACAAGTAAGTAAACACATGGTGGGTTGGATGACAACATACAAGATGTTGCGTTAATCCAACTTTTTTTGTCTTGTTCATAATTATGACAACCATAATAAAT
>JABDEO010000005.1 GCA_013287015.1 Chlamydiota bacterium | reverse complement strand
TTATTCTGAAGATAGAATGTGTCGTCAGTCCCTGCTAAACATACCCCTAGCGCTAACATGGATTGGATGTATACCACCTTCTCCACTTCAACGTTATCTTTGCGAAGCAATGGGAAGAAGTGGGGGCGCTGATGGCTTCATGCAACGATTCCAGTTTGTTTGTTATCCTGATCTGAAAAAAGCATTTACGCTGCCGGACGTGGCTATGCCCCCTTCCCTTGAAAGTGAAATTCAAGGGGTCATGAAACTATTAGATGCAGAGAGTTCAAGCCAAACTCGCTGCCTCTTCTTTAGTGATGAAGCGCAGGTGCATTTTGATGAGTGGCTGATCAAGCATGAAAATGACGCGCGTTTTGGCTCTCATCCTCTTTATTGGGAAAGCCATCTTGGGAAGCAAGCTAAAGCAGTAGCAGCGCTGACAATTAGTCTTCATAGACTTAATGAAGCTTTGTCAGAAACCTTAAAAGATCAAATTTCTTTGGAGACATTGAAAGCAGCTCTCCAAGCGCAAGCATATTACCTCGCTCATGCACGTCGATGTTATGACAGCATTGTCGGAGGAACTGTAAATGATGCGGAAGTAATTTTGAGCCTAGTTCGACAAAAGCGTCTTCCACGTCGATTCAAGGCTCAAGACATTTATCATCAAGGCTTGGGAGGGCTGTCAGATTCTGTACGTGTGCGATCCGCTTTGGAACTTCTTCAAGACTATGGGTGGATCGTATCTGAAAAAGAGGCTGGAGTCGTCGGCCGACGCAACGAATTTTGGGTTGTACATCCAAGAATGGTCTTGAACCAGTAATCTTAATCTACCCACAGAAACCCCAGAAATTGATTTATGCGGTTTATGTGGGTTAAATAAACATAGGAGGAAACTTTATGACTACTGAAAAACAGATAATAGCAAATCAGTTCAATGCTCAGCTTTCTACAGGGCCAATAACTGTTTCCGGAAAGGCAATCATTGCGACAAATGCCATTAAACATGGTATTTTCACCAAAGACCTAATTCTGTCATCTGGATCAGAATGCGAAAATGAAGATGATTATCATAAAATTTTGAAGAATCTTAATGATTGTTTATCCCCCTCCAATCAATTGGAAAGCCTGCTAGTTGAGAAGATCGCGGTGGATTTTTGGAGGCTAAGGCGAACGATCAGATTCGAGACTGGCAATATTGTGAAGGGTATTCAATCCTTGCTTAAAGAAGTTTATTCCTACGGAAATAAAAATAACGAGGAAATCGATGAAGAAATTCATCATAAAGAAAACCTTCTTGAATGGAATGCGACCTATATTGAATGCCTATCAAAAGGCGAAGTCACTTTTGATCAACCTGAGTGGAAAGGGGAAAACATCACCAGCGATATCATCGATGACTTTTATATGATTGCTAAGGAAATACCATCTCTTACCAAAGATCAAAGAGAAAGGTTGTATTGCACAGGCGACTTTACTTTTGATGAGCTTTATATCTTAGTACAGAAAAATGGCTATTCTGAATCAGGGATGATCACAGAAAAGCTCTTGGAGCTATATTTCAAACAAAACAAATGTCTTGAGGAAGAAATTCAGGGGCTGACCAAGAAAAAAGCAGCTAATAAAGAATCGAATAAGCTCCTCTGCATGCTTGGGATGATCCCTCAAATGGACAGTACCGACAAGGTGCTCAAGTATGAACGTAGCCTGCAAAAGTCTATTTACCAAAATCTCATCATGCTGAAAAGGCTGCAAGGTTTATTCTAGAAATGGCGTTGTTTTGGAAAAAAATCTTTTGAACTGTCGAAACCATAAACTGGATACCACCAAGTTTTAGTCTGACGGTTGCATGACCAGCATTCTGGAAAAATGACCGTAATTGAATTCAAGGGGATTAAGCGATCATCTTTATGCATTAGTTGTGAATCTAACAACAGGATTTTCTAACTATTCTCAGAATTTATTCAATTTTAGATTTATATTCTTAGTAATGTGTCCGCTATGGTTTATTTTGATATTCTCAGTGACACTACCGAAATGATGATGCAGCGCTTGAACGGGCTCATCTTTTTTAAAACAGTGATATAAAACGGCGGCAATCCCTAGAAAAATACTACCAAGAGCAAAAACATTGAACCAAGACGTCTTTGACCTTTCTATGGCGAGATGCCGTTGCTCTTCTATGGCTTTATCTATTCTAGCCAGCCACCTTTCAAGATAACGAGTCAACTCTACTGATAGATCTTCAGAAAAATTAGAGCCCTCATCTGTAATTCTACGGAAAAGTCCTTCCATTGTTTTATCAACCAAAGGATGCAAGACTCCAAATTCTATAATAAGCTCTTCAATATAAATTATTGATTTATAAAAATATTTTTCATCCACATATTTTTTATTTAATGGTTCATTCATAATAAACCCTCATAGAGATTTTTATGTTGCAATTATGACATAACAATGAATTATGCGCATAGCTGTAATCATTTTTTTGATGGGTCATCAACGAAGCAAAAAAAGTAAATTGTGATCAAGTCCATCTGGACAGCGGCCCTCAACGTCACGATGCTCATAGACTTTATCTTAATCATGATTTTAAGATCATTGGTCATCATTTTGCCCTAGACTTAAAAGAAAACATATAGACAGTTTTAATACGTATACGTATAATCTAAACCTAACAACTTTATCAGGAGAAATTGTATGTTTACGCCGAGTTTAGGATTTGTTCTTCTTTTTGTTTCAAATCCCCAAAAAAGCAGCCTCTTTTATCAAGAGTTATTTGGAACTAGCCCTATTGAAGAATCGCCGACTTTTGTTATGTTTGCTCTCAAAAACGGTGTGATGCTTGGCCTTTGGTCCAAATATACAGCTGAGCCTCGCGTAGAAGCTCCAGCTGGAGCATTGGAAATATGTTTTCCGACCGAGGGTGTAGATGCATTGTATGAGGAATGGGGTAAAAAGCATATAACTGTCGCCCAAAAACCTACAGACATGGATTTTGGACGCACTTTTGTTGTGCTAGATCCAGATGGACATAGAATTAGGGTTTATAAACTATCTGAGGCAAACAAATGACAAAATATTGGATAGGAGTTGCCTCTCACGAACACGTTCAAAGAGGTATCAAAGGTGGATTTGCTCAGGTCTGTCATGGAAAAATAAGCGCTTTACAATACATGTCCGCAGGAGATTGGCTAATCTACTACTCTCCGACTTACCATTTTGGTGAAAAAGATCCCTGTCGCTATTTTACAGCTATCGGAACAATTGATCAGGGAGAACCGTATACTTTTGAAATGAGTAAAGATTTTATCCCTTGGCGCAGAGACGTTACTTTTTTGAAAGCGCAAGAAGTTCCTATTGAGCCTCTATTAGGAGAACTCACTTTTATAAAAGATAAGAAGAAGTGGGGATTCCCTTTCAGAAGAGGTTCATTTGAAATTCCACTTAAAGACTTTGAATTGATTGCAAAAAACATGAAGGTGGTTTGATGGGTGAGAAGCTCAATTTTAAAGAGGTCAGTATCTATGAGGGTCCAAAACAAAGCCCAGGTTTTCTTCTTTGGCATATTAGTACTTCATGGCGCGGATCCATTGAAGCTGTCCTGAAAATATTGGAATTGACGCACCCCCAATTTGTTGTATTGGCAACTACAGCTTGGTTAACTAAAAGTGGAGAGTTTGTTACTCAGGCGGCGATTGGGAAAATGGCAGGACTTGATCCTAATACCATTTCTCAGATCATCACTACTCTTGAAAAAAAGAAATTAATCAGAAGAGAAGCATCATTTGATGGACGTGCAAAAAGCCCTAAACTCACAGCTGATGGGAATGAACTTCTAGCTCAAGCTCTTCCTGCTGTTGAACAAGCAGATAATCAATTTTTTAACACTCTTTCAGCAAAAGAATTGGAGAAACTTGTTCAAATCTTCCAAAAAATAACAGATTGACCAACCGACCTGTTTCTGACATGCTGTCTCTCTTCGATGAGGGAAGTTGCTGTAAAAAATTATAAGATTGTTCAAAAATTGCAACGATTGAATGGATGTTAGTCTAAATATGTATAAAACTGCTTACAAATATGATGACAATGTGGTTTTCTATTTTGACCTTGCAGGAAACAAATATGTTGCTTCTGGAGGAAGCCTTGCATGGCGAATAAATAATCCGGGCTTGGTGCGTAGTCGAAGCCACTTTTCCTATAGAAATGGTGCGATAGGGAATTACGAAGGCTATGCAATATTCGCAGATGCAATTTGTGGACGAAAAGCGTTGATAGCGTGGCTGCATTCCAAAAAGTACTTTGAATCCTCTTTGCAGGCCTTAGGAAAGCATTACAATCCAAAGAATCCAGAAAAATTTGTTGATCAGCTCACAGCTATCGCTAAGCTTCCCTCAAATTGCAAAGTCGGATCGCTGAACAAAGAAGACTTCGATCGTTTAATTTTAGGAATTGAAAAGCTTTGTGGGTACTCATCTAAGGGTGATGAAACGATCCGTTTACTTCCCAAAATCATTGCAAAAATTGAAAATGGCGAAGGCAGAGAAGATTCTTATTTAATCGGTGATAACACTGTTTTATCAAAAGACGATGCTCTCCAGTGGGTTCTTACGCATCGTTTAGATGCCGTTGTTATTCATGGCCAGAATGATGAAATTCACTTGCGATCGAGACCACATTACAGTTTTCGTAGAATTCGATTTCATGCTAAACAGCCGCTAGATGCTCCTAAACTCCCAGAAATTAATACTTTAGTGCGAGTTGCCGGGGAAAAACAACTTGGACAGGTCATTTGGGGATTTATAAATGGTATCGACAATACAGAAGCATATGCTCGGAAGTTAGCCACTTTAATTTCAGATGCTGCCAATGGCGAGCAGGTACTGTCAATGCCAAATGATACGATTTGTAAGGCTGTTGACCTAGCGGTGTGCGGTGCGTTAAAGGTAGGTATAGATACTCCTCTAGTAAAATGGACTGTTCAATTTTTGAGATATCTTTTGGCTCAAGCAGAGAAGAGCAAAAAATTTGTAGTTGTGTTTGCTCATAGTCAAGGAGCCATTTATCTTGAAAATGCTCTTGAATTGATGAATCCGCAAGAAAGAAAATTGCTTCGCATTTTTACATTTGGTGGAGGTTCATATATTGAACCTGTGAAATGCCATCCAGACTCCCATAACTATGCGAGCGCTGCTGATTTTGTCTGTCGCTTTGTCTCCCCAAACCAACAGTGGTTAGCGCTTCAACGTTATTATGGACATAAAGATGGTCTAAATGATGCACAAGTTATTTATAAGCTCGCCTTTGAAGATGCAACACTTCATTTGGATACGACAGATGTTAAGGTTTGGGAGATCTTCATAAAAAAGCGCGAAAGACATTATAAGCAAGAATTTTCAAAAATCAATCACATCACAATCCTAGATCCGGATCCTGATAGTAATAATTGGAAGCATGAATTTATTAGCAATTGCTATCAAGCCAAGATCAAGGAGCGGATAGATACATATAAAGGTATGTGATGACAACGAAAACCCAGCCAGAAGATATCCAGGATTTGCAAAGAAAATTAAAAAGAGAATCTATTTTCTTCACTGTTCTATATAGTATTCTATTTGTTCCGTTTCTTGGATATGCTTATTTTTCCATATTTATCTTCGGCAGCCCTAGGATTACTGCGATTAGAGGATTAACAGTTGTATTTCTAGCGTGGTTACTTCCATTAAGCATACCCTTTAGCATTTTTCGCATGTGGGCTAACTATAATCAAGGAATATATAGCCGTATTCGTTTTTTTTGGATTTTACCTATCCTTACTGTTTTTGCATTTGTTCTTATAGATCTATTGCTCGACTTTTTTATACCTTATCATTGAGGCAGGTTGACGGTGCAAAAACGGTGCAACGAACTACTTACTGCACCGATAAAATCCCGCAAAATCCGGTAGCATTTTAAGCGAAATCACTCTACCATGTTGCTCAAAGCGGCTGGTTAATATTGGATTGTCTGGATATCTCCCGCATTCGTAATGCGAAGGTCGTCAGTTCGATTCTGGCTTTAGGCAATCCTGACAAGCACGTGTGAGCGCAATTTAACTTGATTCATTATCTGTCAGCAGCTTCGGTTGTTAGTACTCATCTTATAGCTCTTAATTGGCAAATGGGCCGTCGTATTCGTTCTGAAATTCTTAAGAAAAAGAGAGCAGGATATGGGGAAGAAATTCTTGCGACAGTGTCGCAGGAATTGACAAAAGAATATGGACAAGGTTTTACCTTATCAAGTTTTAGTAGAATGGTGCAATTTGCCGAATTATTTCCAGATGAGCAAATTGTCGCGACACTGTCGCGAGAATTGAGTTGGAGTTATTTTGTCGAAATACTTCCCCTTAAAAAACCATTAAAACGCGATTTTTATGCGGAAATGTGCCGAATTGAAAAGTGGAACGTACGTAATTTAAACATAAGCCGGACAGCGAGTGTTATCAAAAAATGATTTAAGACATCGTAAAAAAATATCAAAAAGCGACCACTTAATGGATGCCATCAGTCATAGCGTTAAATTTTCTAGAGTGGTTTTTTTTGTAGTTATTGTTTTGGCAACAAGAACTTATCCCATTTGTTGCGAAGAAAGGCAATTTGACACCTATGAAGAGTTCACTGAAACACAATACAAAAACCATATTAAGGAATTTCAAAGAGCTTTTGGAAAGCAAATCGAAGTGGAATTTGGTCTAAAATGGGCAGAAGGGGGTTTTACACACAATTTTTCCAGCGATAAACCAGAATTTTATGCTTATCGTCGCGCAACACTTGAAGAGGCGAGAGCGCTTGTATTGGCAGTAATATTCAAACTCTCACAGGCAGTTCATGCAGACCCAATCATGCTGTCTTATCTTAACAAATCATCTTTAACTCGAGACTTTCTGGGGGTTGACATTAGCTTTGTATATTTACACAATTGGAGCTATGACGATGGTAGCATTGATAGCGTGTATTCTTATTACTCCAAGGAAGATATGAGTGATGTTAAAAAGCTACATCTTCGATATGATGCAACAGACCCATTTAGTGATATTTCAGACTTTAAAAATATTGTTTATTGTAAAATTGAAGAATCTTTTGAAGACGCTGTTAAACTTAATGCTGTAAACACCATCATAAATCCTGCCATTCATAACCCGAAGCAATTTGAAGATGAGTTAAATAAAATTTTAGCTTCTTTCAAAGAAGAGATGAGAGAGAAGCATAGCTTATTCTTTCGGTCTATTGGATGGATGGTGGCAGGGAACTCTACTCCCGACATATCGGAAATTCGTACTAAATGCACTTATCGTTATTCCGTCGACTGTCAGGAAGCTAGAGAGCTTATGCTGTTGACAACCGAAAAACTACTCACTGCTTTGAATAACAGTGAAATACTTAAACCTTATTTAAAAGATTACCCTTTTTCATCGGATGGCGTAAAATTGCGAATGCTTTTTAGAAAAGAAAAATATCTTGTTGGAGATGTTCCTTACTATGATGGAAGTATGGAGAGCGCCGTACTTAGTGAAGACGTCATTACTTACTATCATCACATTCCAAATGCTAAAAATTCAAGTATGCACGATAGAGTCGTTTATGCAAAAGAATCTTACCAAGAAGCTCAAAAGACCTTTGAAAACACACCTCCACCGACTCTATTTAAGAAAGCCACTAAAGGAATAAAAAACTTCATTTCTAGTTCCATTCATTTTTTGGAATTGGCAGTTATTGTGTTTTTCATGTTCTTGTTGCCTATGGTAACCACAGGCGGTTGGCTATTTATAGTTCCGGTTATAATATTTTTTATTTTACGCTGGAGGCCTAGTCCCTCACAAAAAAACTAAGTATTTTGGTGGTATAAGCTATGGGATCAAATTATTGGTCATGCACAAAATTTGCTGATTGGATTCGAGGAACGCCCAAGATCCCTGCTGGAACTGAAAAAGAGTGGCGAGCTTGGGAAAATATTGCAAAAAAGAAAAAGGCGCGATACTGGCTTGCGGAGGAAGGTTTAGATCATCTACAAAATATCATTAATTGGCCCAGAAACCGATTACAGGATGTTCGACATTATATCGACAATCGATGGATTTCCAAAACTCATGCTCTCATTTCCAACCTCAAGAAAGGACAATGGCACGAATTTGAGACGCGGCTTCTCAATTCTACTTTTGACTCATTGGTAGATTTTGTAGAAATTGAACTGGCGTGGTTTCACATGGCTTGTTCTGATGAGGCGTATAAAAAATATAAGACTCCTTGGTATCGCACTGTCTTCCGTTTCAGTTCATATCGCAATCCTGAATCGGGGATGGAATATCTTAATTGGGCTGCCAGTTTACGTCATGATGAGGATTGGGTTGATCCAAACGATCCAGATTTTGGAAAGCTCACAAATCAGGCTTTAGCGGCTCAAGAAACGATCGTTCTTTATAGGTGGTGGAAAGAAGTGCGTCCCACACGCCAAGACCCAATGGAAGCGAGTGGCTGGAGCGCTTATTGCGACGAGAGACGACAGAAGGCCGAAGTTCAGGGTTTTGATTTAATATTGCCTGTTTTGGAAGAGGATGAGACAGAAGAAGAAAAAGCACACGCCCGCCAAATTCTTGAAGTTTGCCATAAAATGGAATTGGAACAGGAAAATGAAGATACAGAAATGTTAATCCGGCTCATTAAAATTCGTGAACATCTCTGGACATAACAACAATGGAGCGCCTATGACACAATTACTGATGGAATTTAAAACATTACTCTCTAAAGAGACGGAGGAATACAGCGATGAGATGAGCAGCCTAGTTTATGGCTGGAGCAAAGTCATTCAGGCAGAATTTCTCAAGAGTTCACGGATTTGGGTTCGTTTCGTAAAATCAACAAAAAAATGAAGCAAATACTTATTAAGTAATGAAAGCCATTGAAAAGAGAATCTAAGGTGAATCGAATTTTAGGAGTTCTGAAATCGTGACAAATTGATATCCAGCCGCTCTGAGCTCTCGAATAATAATGGGTATGGCCTCAACAGTCTGCGATCTATCTTGTCCCATATTGTCCCCATTTCCATCATGACAGAGAATAATTGACCCAGGCTTCGTTTGAGCTAAAACACGTTTTACTATGGTGTCAATGCCAGGTGCTGCCCAATCATCTGGAATGACATCAAAGAGTATATGAAGTCTGTTAGAATTATATAAAACCCAAGGAAGTCCAATGAGTTTTCTTCCATAAGGGGCTCTAAAATGAATTGTTCCTTGGTAACCAGATTGTTTGATAATTTGGTCTGTCTTCTGAATTTCATCTCGTATGAAAGCAAGGGATTTAAAAATAAAGGGTTGATGAGAATAACTATGATTGCCGATGTCATGTCCTTCTTCATGGATTTGGCGTACAAGATCAGGAAATTGCTCTGCATTTTTGCCCATTACGAAGAAAGTTGCTGGAACTTCGTATAAGCGTAAAACATCCAAAATTTCTTTAGTGTGAGATGAAGGACCATCATCGAAAGTTAAAGCAATTACTTTTTCCGAAGTGTCTACTCGGTGAATACATCTTCCAAAGAGTTGTGGGGAACGATGGCTTTTTAACCAAAGAAATAAGCAATAAGAAGCCCCAATCAATATCAAAATAAGACAAATCCAAGTAGCTTTTCCTTTCATCAATTCCTACATTTTTTTTGAGCTAATCATACAGAAAATTCTGAAGCTTTTCCACGGAAATTTTCCACTGAAAAATTCTATTGGATAAAAAGAAGTAGTGGTATCATTTACCCTTAATGAAGGAAAAAATTCATGAAAACTCTTTTTTTTAGCGTCGTTTTTCTAATGTTCTCGTCTTTGAACCTTTGTGCGACAGAGAGTCTACAGTCTACACCCTTCTTTCAGGCAAGTAAAAAACAACCCTATCACTTAACTATAGGTGCAGTACTTTTTGACCGAGAAGGCCGCATTGCTTGTCACCATTTTAGAGAAATTTTAGGTCATAAAGACATTTACATTTTGATGCGTGAAAGCATGGAAAATAACGAAACTCCTTTAATGACTTTAGGTCGAGGTTTAAATGAAGAGTTTGGGGCTACTGCACAACCCGTAGCTTTTTTAGGATGCTTATCCGGATATCTTCCGGATTCCCGTCTTTCTTTTGAAAAGACAACTCTTTACATTGCTTGCCAACTCGTTAATTGGAACCCAGAAAATCGAGATCTTGAAGATCCTGAAGCCAGTAGTATAATTGAATGGCTTGAATCAGACGTTTTGATTTCAATAATGAGGAACCAAGGAATTAGGTTCCAACACAGAGTGGATGCAGATGAATCAGAAATGATCGAAAGAGCTTTACCCTATATTCAGAAAAGATTGGAGTAATTATGCATACGATCAATATACCGTATCAAGACCAAGGGGTTGATCTTGAAGCATTCGTTGCATATCCAACTGTAAAGAAACGCCCCGTTGTAATTCTTTGTCATGCATGGAAAGGAAAAGACGACTTTATATGTGAGAAGGCGAAAGCAATAGCTGAATGGGGATATGTTGGTTTTGCACTGGACATGTATGGTAAAGGCGTCTTAGGCAAATCAAAGGAGGAAAATACTGCTTTGAAAAAGCCATTTATGGAAAATCGTCAATTGTTGCTAAATCGTGTTATCGAAGGATTTAATTTAGCTTGTATACGAAATGCCGTTTTTCTATACATGACACGTTCATCATGCATACGATTTCATGCAGAGCGAAGGGGAATATTATCGACTTCTTCAAAGTGTCCGTGATTTTAAAAAGAAATGAGATTTATCTTGGAGAAGAAAATGGGATTAACTAGGAGAGCTTTTGTTTTGGGATTTCTTTTAATTTTCTTTTGTCTTTCCAAAGTTATAGCAGAGGCACAAATGAATATTATCAATGAAATCCAAATTAACAGTTGGAATATTAATGCTTGTTCATGGGATCAAATTATGGGAGATGATGGATCTATCTTTCAACTTGAAATCGTTGATCAAGCTCTTTGCAAACTCCTTCCATGTATAGATCGTCGTCTAATTCTAGAAATCGCTTGTGGTAATGGATTTTTGAGTAGACGGTTTGCAAAAGAGGGAGCATTCGTATACGCCCTTGATTCATCCGCTAAATTTATTGAAATAGCAAAAGAAAGAACAAGCTCTGAGCTGTCTAATCGTATAAGATATATCATAGGCGATGCTACAAATGCTAATACGTACAATCAAATAGATCAAAAATTTGATGTCGTCATATGCAACATGGCTTTTATGGATATCTCGGATCTTATCTCTGTTTTTCAAGGAGTAAAGAAACTATTGAAGCCGGAAGGCATGTTTATTGTGACTCAAACTCATCCCTGCTTTGAAAAGGCTGTTGGCCCTCTGTTTCACGAAATTGATGAAGAAGATGGATTAATGATACATAAAGTTGGAGTGAAAGTTTCTAATTATCTTGAGCCTCGTTCATTTAATGTAAAAGCTGTTCCTACTCTTAATAGCGATCATATGTTTTTTCACCGGAGCCTTTCACATATTTTTAATATAGCCTTTAAAGAAGGATTTATTATTAATGGATTTGAAGAAGTGGCCTTTTCCAAAAATAGCACGTTTTCAGAGCACAAAGGATGGCATTTATTGCAAGATATTCCTGTTGTAGCCGGTATTCGATTCAAAATCGACGTTCCTAATTAAGGCGAGTTTTGGATAAACAATTACCTTCTCGCGCCCATGCCGAGACAATTGCAAAAGTCTTGGACAACATGCAAAGGTGCGTTTGACGCTTCGATGCTTTTAAAAGCGCCAGGGTATTTTTGGGGTCAGGCCTGACCCCAAAATACGCGCCAAAGCGTCAATGTCAGGGCAATCGTTTATCCAAAACGTGCGTTATGCTCCGATTTCTTTTTTGGGATTCAATAAGTCTTCCATATAGAGCTCCATCTGGTAATGAGGAACAGGATGCCAGCTTGCAATAAACTCGCCAATGATCTTAAAGCCGGCTTTTTGATAAACGTGGATGGCTCGATTATTGGTGGCTTCAGGATCGATCAGAACCTTTTTCACATTTGGAAACTGGCTAGTCAAAAATTCCCGAATCATCGGCGCTGCAAGACCTTTCCCCAAATAATTGAGATCGCAAATGAACAAGTCTAAGGTAGTCGCATCAGGCCTTTCAGGAGAGGTGATCAGGAATGCAAAAGGAGTGTCTTTATGATAGGCGATCCAGTAAGTAGCGTTAGACTCCCCATGGAAAAAATTTTCTAGACCGTTTAAGGTGTTTTGAAGACCGATTCCATGAATCCATTCTTTAATGTGGTCTTGCTGCAACCATCTGTGTATTAGAGAAATTTGAGATGATTCAGCAGGTGAAAAATGGAACTCTGACGATTGTAATTTTTTTCTAAGAAATAGTTTTGAATGGCCATGCCAATAATTCGCGAGTTCCCCTATTTTTTCATAGCCATTCTTTAAATAAAATTTTTCTGCTTGGAAATCCCAAGTATCAACTAAAGAAAATCTGCACCCATTTTCAATTGCTTCTCTTTCCGCTGTAGCTAATAATTTTTTACCATACCCTTGTTTTCTGAGATTTTCTTCAATCCACAATGCTTCGATATAGATCGCTTCTGAATCAAACATTGCCTGAATGCCGCCGACAACTTTTCCCGAGTCGCTTTTTAAGAAAATAGAGAATTCTTTATCCCGCTCGCCGAATTGAGCTTCATAAGACCTGATCAAACCTTCTTTTACGACTTCATTGTCAGACTGGCTAGGGTTATGATCGACGACTATTTTGTACATCCGTTTTCTCCGATTTATGGCGAACTCGCTTCTATCAACTTTTTCGTTCTTTAAAACTTCAGATGTTATTTTCTTTTCTTATTTATCTTCCCAAAGCAGCTATAATGCAAGAGTCCTACTCTTCTTAAGCAATCACCATTTCCCTAAATGATTGCTGGTGTGTTTTTGGACGTAAATATGGCCCTCCCTTTGTATGGACAACGTTGCAATAAGCTTTCCTGCTTCAGCAAGAGCAATTGCTTCTTTTTTGGTAATCCATGCACTTTCAGCGATCGCGTGCTAGCTTCTGTTGCAGGCTGTCCTTCATAAGCTTTCCAAAAGCGTATTAATTGATTTCCATCTTTATCTGTATAAACGACGGAGTTCTTTTCAGGACCCTCTTCAGCCTTGATCCACTTATTGTTGTATGTCTTCATATATTTCCTTAGCTTCTAATGTTGCCGGTGTGTGGATATGCGAAATCAATGTGCCTAAATACCCCTGCACAATAACTTGTTTATTTAAAAGTGGAAGAGGGCTTTCTTCATCTCCAACAGCAATCAATTGAATCCATCCCTTTTTGTCTGGGTAGTATAAATCTTCGGTGAGATAGTTAGACTCAATGAGACGTCGAATTTCCGAACTAGGCGCTTCCAATATCCACCGAATTTCAGGCATATCGCCATCTTCAATGCTTTCATAATTAGGTGTTCCAGGGAATGTATGACGGATGAGCTTGGCTCGTAATGTGATATAAGGCAGTGGAATAGTTCGATCATCATCTACAGGATGAACATAGCTTGTAGGATAGACAACTTCTTCTTGATCCCACTTATGAGAGAGCAAATATATCAGAGAGAAGAATGCGATAACGGTTAGCAATGCAAGAAGAATTCTTAAATACATAATTTTAAACCATTTAATGACACATAATAAAAGAATATCGCAATTTCTTCTAGAGAATATGTAAACTTGCGGGAGTACTTGAGCTGTCCAGAAATTCCGGACAACTCGAATCAACCAATTTATTTTAAAATTCCTTTGTAAAACGGCTAGCATCGTGAAACAGCTCAATTCTTACAATCAAGTTGTTACGAAAAGTTAACAACGAAGCGCCTGGAAAATTGCTTGCCACCCCAGGAAAATCTACATCGTAAACAATCATTGCCTGATCTTCCGAATCGAATTTAGCTCGTATCTTAAGGGACGCGATAGCATTCATAAAATTGCCTGTGGCTCCTACAACAGCTTCTTTTCCTTTTAAAGTTGCTAAAGGGCTATAGAACTCTACGTCATGATCCAAATATTTTTTGATTTCCTCTACATTCTTTTCTCCGATCAACTTGTAATATTCTTCGGCTTTGATTCCATTGTTTATCGCCATGTCTACCTTCCTAATTGGCTAGATTTAGAGAATGAACTTAAAGTTCTATGATTTTCCATTGATTTTGCTGTCTGACCATTCTACTAAAGGCGGGATCGTATATAAAATTGTCGCAATTCCTAAAGCATCCATTCTTTCCTTAAATTTATTAATTTGATTGATAACCTCCTCTGGCCATCGTTCTTTGCTCGGGGCGCACAGATATACTTCGTCTGGCAATACTAAATTAACAGCCTCTTCTAATCTTTCAAGAGTTTGATTCTTTGAAAAAAGGCTAGGGCTAGACTTAACTTCTCCGATTCCAAACTTTCCTTCTTTTATAACGATAAAATCTAAATCCGTTAACTCTTTCTGTTCCCCTTTTGGAATTAGATCTTGAGAATGCAAATAAAAGAATGATGACTTGAAGGAGTCGCGTTGCAAATGATAGAGTGTCCATGCCACATATATGTAGCTATTTTTCTTTAGAGCTCTTGCAAGCAGGTCATTGATCCTAATCTGAAATTCAGGAAATATTTCTAAATGATAAGGGCTTGAACAAGAATTGCATTGAATATCCCCATTGTTTGGGATGGGATACCAATCTTCATGTAAACAAAAAGGACAAGTTTGACGAAACCCTTGTAAAAATATTTTTTTATGATAGTAAAAGTTAAACTGTTCACGATGGAAGTCGTTAAAATTTTTGTATGATTCCCAGAAATTTACATCACACCCTTTTTTAACAGCTTCGCTTTTTAAACGGCCAAACAGCTTTTCAATTTGGCGAAGAGAGTATTCATTATTTGGTTTGTTAAAAAACACATTTAATTTTTCATCTAGAACATCTACGCATTCATCGACTTGATTGTCGCTCACAGTATTTTTTGGAGAAATAATTTTAGCTAAAACAGTCACAGCGTATTTTAATTTTGTATGCTTATGTCTAATTTCATCATTTAAGTTTTTTATATTTGAAAGTTCATATGAAAACTTAGCTAAAAAATGGTCCTCTAAAAATTGTCCTAGACTATTTAAATTCCCAAAGAGCTCGATTAATCTTTTTAGTTCTTTACCTTCTTCCGAATCTCTAAGATGAAATTTTGACTCTAATTTATGGGCTGATACTATTTTTGAGGCTCTTGGAATATCAAACCTATATTCATTCAAGATATTTATAATATTCGGTATAGATAACTCGATAAAATTATTATCCGTTTCAACAACTCTTGTTGGATGCCCTAAACTGTTTATACGAGATGTTATTGGAGGATATCCAAAAAAATTAAATGAATGACCGTATCGTTGCGGAACTTGAATGATTTCAGTTTTGTTGACAAATTGCCTTGGCTTATGTTCGATTTTTAAATCGACAGCAAAAAAACTATTTGTAAACCTTGATCTATCGGGGTAGTGAAAAGGGGGTTTGCGAATTGGAAGCAACGAGGGGCCGTTTTCAATGACAATTCGCTTAGATGAAATTAAGAAATCACTTATCTCGTTCGTGCTTTCCCTAGGATACACTTTAAGCGATGGGATTGATTCATAGGTTATTTTTTTTGTTCTAATACCAAATGAGGGAAAGCTTCTCTTGAGCTTTTGAGCGGACTCTTCTAAATTATCCACTGAAAATGAAACTGCATAGGCAGATCCTGCTCCGTTATTTCCACCATAATAACTTGCGCTAATCCATTTCCCTATTTTTTCAGAAGAGTCTTCATCCTGCAAAAGCTCGGACGGAATCCAAACTGTATCTCGTCCATTATGCCCTTGTGTATACATGTGCCTGTTCCAAAAATAAATCAAATCTAAAGGAGAATTTCCGATAATGATTTGGAGAGAGGAAGAAAAATGCTCATGCTCTGGCTGATAAGGCTTAGAAGTGTATGTCTCACAAATGTCAATTGGGAAAACAGGCTTTTCGTCATATTGCGAGGAAATATTACTGATAAAAGATTGAATATTCAGTTCATTTAATGCTAGAATTTCTTTCGAGGTTACACTCTTAAATGATTCATTTAGAATAACATGATCTCTATAGCAACCAAAATTCACTTCAATAAATTTTTGCTCTATTTGAGATGCATCTTGATTTGACTTAATACAATAGTACTTTTTCTTTTTCCCATAAGATGGATTATTTTCTTGATATCTCGGAATTTCAAATGATCCTACAGGGCATTGACGAGGAGCCAAAATTGGATCACGCTCACTTGCAAAACTTATTTCCGCAGGACAAATGTCTTTATATATTTTGTGAATAAGTTCTTCACTTATGGGAGTGCAAACAATAACTTTATCAGGATCGCAAATTTTTAAAATTTCCCACCATACTTGACCAATTTCGCCTTTTATTAATGGAATGATCGTATTTAGCCGTCCACCCCACATTTTGAACGAAAATTGGAAGATATCACACAATTGTTTAGAAATGTCTGATGAATCAGGATCCACAATAAAGGCATATTTTATCGGTCGCGAGGTTTGGATAATCGAACGTAATTCTTGGGTTTCTACTGGCATTGATCGAATAAGTCTCTTATTTTAAGATGTTTAATCCGTTACTATTTCAAATCTGGAATTGCTCGAATCATAAACTCATCAAATAATGGCACGGTAAATGCCATGTCTCCATATGCTGGGCTATAAATCATCCCTTTTTTGAGCAGTCTGGCTCGTAATGGGCCTAAAGATCCCACTTTGATATTTAAGATATCTGCGATATCCCCAGTACGATGAGCATTAGGTCCAAGCTCAGCCATTGCTCTCAGAAAATGCTTTTCGCTAGGTGTCAATCGATCAAAACGAACTCGGAAAAAATTACTATCTAGCCTTGAAATCACTGTTTCAGTAGTGTCTTGAACAGTTTGTAGTGTAATAGGGCTAGAGACTGCGTGATTCCAAGCTTGGTAACCCCATTCCTGAAGAAAGTATGGATAACCTTTTGTTAAACGATATATTTCCTGAAGCGCAGAGGATTCAAAAGTAACCCCCTGGGCTTGTGCAGGCTCTCTTAAAGCTTTTGTAGCATCTGCCTCGGATAAAGCTCCTATGTCTGGAAAACTAAATAATCGCTCTGCATAAGACTTAGACGCTCCTGCTAGACCTGGAAGTATAGGTAGGCCTGCTCCAATAAGAACAATAGGAAGCTGACGTTGCTGAACTTTATGCATTGCCATAATAAGTGCACCAAGTTCTACTCGGTTAAAGTATTGAATTTCATCAATCAAAATTACTACTACGCACTTTCTGTCTTCAGCTGCCTCACCGATTGCCATAAAAAGATTTGGCAAATCTATTTCCAAATCACCGCTATCCGCTGCACCTCTTTCAGGCTCAATGTCAAGTCCAAATGTTACATCGTGTACTGTGAGTTGAAGAGCCCCAATGAAACTACGGAGAACTGCTAATCCTCGTTTGACTTTATCACGGACCCCAGCCATTCGATCTAAATCAAATAGCAAACTTCTTAAGTATGGTGCAATCATTGGTCCTAAGGCTTTATTTTCATGCGCTTCGATTGAAATTGTATGGCATCCATTTTCCTTCGCCATGCGATCAATTTCATTCAACAATACAGTTTTGCCTACCCCGCGCAGTCCTGTAAGGAGCATGCTTTTTTCAGAACGCTTATTTTTGATTCGACCAATGAGAATCCTGGCTTGTTCTAGAACGGGATCTCGACCAACAAGCTCGGGTGGAGGAGAGCCAGCGCCTGGGGAATAAGGGTTTTTAATAAGATCCATTGCTATACCCAGTTGTATGAGGTTATACATAGTTATATTCAAAATACAGTATAACTATGTATAAGTTAAATGTGCAATGTTTTTTAGCTGGTGCGACAAGAAATCAAATAGAGACTCCTGGATGTATCGACTTATATACGCTTATACATGGTTATACCTAAATCTAAGTATAACTTGGTATAAACTTAGCTAAAATTTTGAAGAAGTCTTTGGTGTGCCGACTCGCTCATGAATCTCAATCACTACATTTTTACCAAAAATGAAGAAGTTTCAAAGATTCATAATGCCTATTTCCGTGGACCAACCTTGGACCAAATACGGACGACAACCCAATCGAAATTGCATCAAATGACGATAGACTCTTAAGAAAAGATGAGTTATCCTACACTCGTGTCAGCTACTGTAAGATGACTTGACATTGCCCGGAGGTGGCGCATTCGTAATGCGAAGGTCGGGGGTTCGATTCCTCTTTTAGGCAATTAAAGCGCAGATGTAGCGTAGACTTTAGTCTGCGCTTGTTTGCGCAGGTTTTAACCTGCGCTTGTTTTTGCGGGTTTTAACCCGCAAGTCACATTTGCGGCAACTTCAATGACGGATACCAAAGCCTCCCTCCTTCCAGAAATTCGAGCGTTCGATGGACGTGACTGTATTTAACTAAAATCTCTCGAAGGAACCTTTTTCACTGAGATTTGGCAGGCTGAAAATTTTGATCACCTCATACGTGATGGCCTTGGATCGCGCGGGAAGTGGGAGGACGTAAAAGAGAATCTCGTTAAAGCAAAGTTAGTGGACAAGGTCGAAGCGTATCCTTACAGTAGTTTTTGTGCGCCATCCTAACTTTGCGGGTTAAAACCCGCAAAAACAAGCGCAGGTTAAAACCTGCGCAAACAAGCGCAGGTTAAAACCTGCGCAAACAAGCGCAGACTGAAGTCTACGCTACAAAAGATTCGAAAAAGAATATGGAAGTCTGACACCAGAAAGACTATGTTTTGATGGAATATTCTTTAGAGGTGAACTTATTTCCCCTCATGCCCAACACTTGTTAATAACAAGAGAAGGGCAAATCGAAGCTTGTTCTGATGAGGCGTATAAAAAATATAAGACTCCTTGGCATCGCACTGTCTTCCATTTCAGTTCATATCGCAATCCTGAATCGGGGATGGAATATCTTAATTGGGCTGCCAGTTTACGTCATGATGAGGATTGGGTTGATCCAAACGATCCAGATTTTGGAAAGCTCACAAATCAGGCTTTAGCGGCTCAAAAAACGATCGTTCTTTATAGGTGGTGGAAAGAAGTGCGTCCCACACGCCAAGAGCCAATGGAAGCGAGTGGCTGGAGCGCTTATTGCGACGAGAGACGACAGAAGGCCGAAATTCAGGGTTTTGATTTAATATTGCCTGTTTTGGAAGAGGATGAGACAGAAGAAGAAAAAGCACATGCCCGCCAAATTCTTGAAGTTTGCCATAAAATGGAATTGGAACAGGAAAATGAAGATACAGAAATGTTGATTCGGCTCATTAAAATTCGTAAACATCTTTGGACATAGCAATTTTCCTGACTTAAATTAAATAGACTTAGCTCCTTTCAATTTGCTAAAAATCTCCTCAACATCGTGATTCCAGCAAGGGAGGCCTCGGAAGATTCTGAGCACTGAATCCAAATTTTCTTCACTTTTCAGATAGAAAGCGTGGGCTTTTATGAGAGCTTCTTCAAAAAAAGGGAGTAGACGGGGATGTGGGTGTTTTTTAGGATAGTTATTGACTAGCCAATCGATTAATGTACCGCCTCCACGTTGCCTACTGGATGCCAGTAAGTCTGCAACAGATTCTAGCATATTATTACGAAGGCGTTCCTCTGAAAAGTTGTCGAAATCAAATCCCTCTTTACTATAGGACTCATGGTGATGCTCTTCATGTTGATGAAGTTCCCAGGCGGCAAGATACGCTAATTTGTCTTCATCTTGCCTACCACCTCTAAAGTAACGTGCATAACCCTCGAATTGTTCTACATCGAGCTTACAGAGGTCATGACGCAGCAGCTGTTTTTCTGGGCATCCCAATGCAATACCGAAATCATAGACATATTGTCTATGAATCTTAAGCTCTGCAACAAAGAAGAGCATTTCTCGGGCAATTTCCACGTTCATGTTTTGCACTCTGAGGACAGCCTCCTCATAACCTGCAAGAAATCCATCAACTTCTGAGTTATCAAGCCCAGCATTTTGCAGCACGTCAATAATGCGTGAACGAGTTTCTTCTATAACGAGACTCGTGAGATAAGAAGCTACCTTGGGGGACAGGTTATCAGCAAAAATTTTAAATTCTTGAATTTTGTCGTATTTTTCTTCATAGGTCAAAGTAGCATCTCGCTCGACTTCATCGAGAAAATATTGGAAGGCGGCTTGTGCCTCACTTTCCTCCGAAGAGAAAAAAAATCCTGTTTGAAAAGCGACATTTTGATTTCCAGCAACAGGCGCTGCATAGATGGTATGCATGAATGAGCAAAGAATTAGACAAAACAACAGATTTTTCATAAATTTCCAAAACCATTAATTAAAATAACAATAAAAAATGATTCTAACATAAAACATGTTCTAAAAACAATTCATTTTGATTTAATATTTAACATCAAAATCCAGCGAATCTAGTACATCATCTGAAAAGCCCCGGGGTTGCACGATCGTAAGTGGGTCTGTATTGACTTAATACTGACCCACTTACGATCGTGCAACCGCGGGAGCTTTTACGCAGCCACAAATGGTCAATAATAACTTTGACTGAGCGGCACAGTTTTTGATATAGGGTTAAATTGACAATTAATGTAGGGGAGAAACAAACAACATGAAAGCGATAGAAATCACTCAATACGGTGGACCCGAAGTCCTTAAAATTAGTGAAAGAACGATAGAAAGACCAGCTAAAGGAAAAGCCTTAATCCGCATAGAATTCGCTGGGATTAACTTTATTGATATTTATCAAAGGCGTGGCGCCTATCCTGTAAAATTACCATACATTCCTGGTTTAGAAGCCTCAGGGATAGTGGAGGATATTGGAGAAGGCGTTCAAAATGTCAAGCCTGGGGATAGAGTAGCCTATGTACACGAACCTGGTTCGTATGCGGAAAAAAGCCTTGTGAATGCAGATCATTTGATTCCTCTTCCATCAGACCTTACTTTTGAACAGGGCGCCGCTTTTCCCTTACAGGGCATGACAGCGCATTATCTGATTCATGAATTTAGAAAAATAAAAGCGAATGACATCGTTTTAATCCATGCAGCGGCAGGGGGGATGGGCCTGTTATTAGTTCAATGGGCAAAACATTTGGGAGCGAAGGTTTTGGGAACAGTCTCTAATGAAGAAAAAGCAAAAACCGCCAAGGAGGCTGGTGCAGACGAGATAATTATCTACACAAAACAAGATTTTGTCGCAGAGGTTAGACGATTAACAGATAAGCATGGGGCTGATTTTATCATTGACGGTGTCGGCAAAACCACCTTTTCAGGGAATTTAAAAGCTGCAGCCCTTCGCGGGAATATTGTCATCTTTGGAGCTGCTAGTGGACCTGCAGATCCAATATCCCCTAATGCATTAATGGAGCATTCATTGACGCTTTCTGGAGGATCCTTATTTAATTATCTTTTAAGCGCAGAAGAATTATTGATGCGTGCAAGAGCTGTTATTGAGGGAGTGCAAAAAGGTTGGTTAAAATTGAAGATTGACGCCATTATTCCTTTGGAAAAAGCCTCTGAGGCTCATCGAAAACTGGAGGAAAGGAAAACGAGCGGAAAAGTTTTATTAGCTGTGTAATGCGGATAACCCAAATACTTGTAGCGTAGACTTCAGTCTGCGCTTGTTTACGCAGGTTTTAACCTGCGTTTGTTTTTGCGGGTTTCAACCCGCAAATCCCACTTGCGGCAACTTTAAAAGTCGAAGCGCACCCTTACAGTAGTTTTTTTGCGGGTTAAAACCCGCAAAAACAAACGCAGGTTAAAACCTGCGCAAACAAGCGCAGACTGAAGTCTACGCTACAAACTTAGTCAGGGTGGCAATTACTTGCGGCTCATTGGCTCGCCAGCATCCTTTTTGGGGAACATCGCCTGTTTCCTTTTCCAACCCGATGCTTTCCGGATAACGTGACACATAATCTAAACAGAATTGCAATTTTTCTAATTTAAATTTTTCCTTATCGGACGAACACAGTTCGGTCGCAAGACACAAAACTCCAATATCAGCGACCGACTCGCCAAAGAAGTGTGTTTTTCTCCGCTCAGACTTAAGTTTGGGCGTGGTATAAGGAAATCGTTTTTTAAGTTGCATTTCTATTGTCCCATCTGGACCTAACAGCTGATTTCTAGCCTTGTATATCGATGCCAAATGATCGGCAAAATAGTCTTTAGGATATTTTTTGCGGAAGAAAACCTCAGCAAGGCCGCACGCCGCCTTACTGTTGGCGTGGTCTAAAAGGTCGGCATAAACGATAAATAGGGAACCCCCCGGAACCAACAACCCATAAAGAAATGAAACAGCGTCAATAATATCGACCTCTGGATCTATCTGAGGCATCGTAAAATCGGTTAAGTGGTAAATCATGTGGATTGCGAGAATTAAATCCTGCGGTTGTGCAGGGTATTGCTTCACAATATTACCGCGGTAGCAGTTTTGGATGATCCCATCGTAAGCGACGCCCGTGCGTAAATGAGGATATCGTTTTAAGGTCTTCAGGTAATTTTGAATTAATATTGAATTCGGCTCTTCAATATTGATGACAGTATTTTTGGGAGCGTTCTTCAAAGCAAAATCGACAACATCGCCGGAACCCGCTCCTACATCGAATACCTGTCCATTTTCTGGCAGCTTATCAATGAGTGTTTTAAGAAAAGGCAACATATCGATGCGTTGATCGCCGCCATAATATTCAGCGTTTCTATTGGGAATGGGCTTCATCATCCGCTGTGAGAATATATGCACATAAGCTTCTTCATTTGTCAACTCACGGAACTCTTCCAAAACTTCTTTGAAATGAGTATGTTCTTCTTGTGATATGATTGTCATAGCGGCATCCAGTAAAACGTTGGAAGTCGAAATTGAAACGTGCATTATTTACAAACTGATAACGACTTTTCCGATGTGTTTTTGAGACTCCAGATGATGATAGGCCTCTTTGACTTGCGTGAACGGAAATATTTTATCAATAGCAGGCTTAAGCTTTAGCGCATCCACTGCGCGCATAAGCGCTCGCAATTCCTCTGTAGATTCCATAAAGATTCCACGGATCTGCACTTGATGCGAAAGAAGGTCGCGAATCTGGATGTTGCTTTCTTTCCCCGAGAGGATTCCAATCACTCCCACACGCGCTCCATAATTGCAAATTCGCAAAGATTGAGCTAAAGCGTCACCTCCCGCTACATCAACAATCACATCAACGCCAGTTCCTTGTGTGATTTCCTTCACTTGATCTGTCCAGTTGGCATCATTATAGTCAACAGTCGCCGTCACTCCAAACTTCTTTTTTACAAAGTCAGCTTTTTCTTTTGAGGATGTAGTCATAATTGTTCTTGCTCCAATCGCCTTGGCTAGCTGCGCGGCAAAAATGGAAACGCCGCCCGTTCCTTGTAAAAGGACCCATTCCCCTGGAAGAGTCTTTCCGTGGGTCACAACCGCTGACCAAGCGGTAAGGCCTGCGATTGTAAATGTAGCGGCCTCCTTGAAGTCAAGGTGTTCAGGCATCTTCACAAGTGAGTCAGCTGGATATATGACTTGTTCGGCTAAGACGCCATCGACACCCATGCCGCCAACGAAAGTACGTGCCCAACTAGCGCGTAAATTCCCCGCGGGATAGTGTCGAAATGGAGCGTTCAAAACTTTATCGCCTGGCTTTAGATCAGTGACATTTTTGCCAATTGCCTTCACTATGCCAGCCATATCAGAAACTGGAATAAATGGAGCGGCATTCTGATTGTTGTATTGGTATTGGCCTTTTGCAACCATCAAATCTCGATAGTTTAACGACCATGCCTGTGCATCAACTAAAACATCATCATCATTAAGATTTGCAGGTGATGGTTTTTCAGATAGTTGGATTGTATCAATCCCTCTTCCGTCGACTAGATAGCGTTTCATAAAACTCCTTTTTAATTAGGAAGGTACCAGGCTGATCCTTACACACAAGTCATAGTAGCAATTCAACACAAAGACACAAAGGCACTGAGGCACAAAGGAAGATAGGGTGGTTGCTGAACTTCTTTGTGTCTCAGTGTCTTTGTGTTGAATTGCTCTTGGATAGTTTATGGAGTCCTTTCTTGTACTTGTGTGTAAGGATCAGGGTACCAGGTTATCATCGCTTTTTCAAGGGTTTTTCAAAACCTCATTTATTTTCAGGGGTGCAATTAAAAGCTCTGCTCGATCGTCGAACAGGTCTGGAATAAGCTATTGCGAAAGTTGCATAGTTGTTCTATACTAGTGTCCGCCATATTTCCACGCGTGGAGGTGTGCGGTTTATAGCATTGAGGAGTCAAAAAATGTTGAAAGAATCACCCTTGGGACAAAGCTCTGTTTATGTCGAAACATATTCGCCTGAATTATTATTTCCTATCCCCAGAACTCTTGCTAGAAATAAAATTGGCATGCATGCGGATCTTCCTTTTGATGGCGTGGACCTATGGAGTGGATATGAAATTTCATGGATAAATCTTAATGGGAAGCCAGAAATAGCTATGGCGGAATTTTCCTTTCCTTGCGCTTCACCTAATATCGTCGAATCCAAATCTTTTAAATTATATTTAAATTCATTTAATCAATCTCAGTTTGAATCGATCAATCATGTTCAAAACGCTATTCAAAACGACTTATCAAGGGCTTCAGAATCAAATGTTATTGTTGACCTATTTCCTCTTTCCCATTTAAAAAATCGAATTTTAGAAGAATTTTCAGGGATCTGCTTAGATTCTTTTGATATTAAAACAGATGTCTACGAGGTTAATAAGGATTTTCTAACAGCCGCCTCTGCTAATATTGTGGATGAAGTTCTTTACACGAATCTCTTGAAATCAAATTGCCTTGCTACAGGTCAACCGGATTGGGGATCGGCGCTTATTCACTATGTGGGTCCAAAAATTGATCAAGAAGGATTATTAAAATATTTTATTTCTTTTAGAAGACATTCTGGATTTGCTGAACACTGTGTTGAACAAATTTTTCACGATTTACTCATCCGATGCCGTCCAAAACAATTGACGGTTTATGGACGTTATACACGGAGAGGCGGTTTAGACATTAATCCATTCCGCTCCAATTTTGAGAAAGCTCCCGCAAATATTCGTCAATTTAGGCAATAAAACTTGGGCCTCAGTCACCTGCATATCTAAAGAGGCCTCGGCATCAACTTAATCAGTGTTCCTGACTGCCCCTCAAAAAACATGTATCCATTATAATACGGTTGAATCATGGTCCCCTGCGTCATCGCTGGAAGGAGAGGAGAGCGGGCAAGTTCTTGGCCCGTCGCTGCGTTTCTCCACACAGCAAAATCATTCGTATTATTACCTGGAATTTCTGGACCAGGGATATCTGTTCCGACGAGTACACGGTTTGCTTGTGGACCGATGAGCGTGGTAAATTCCGTAGTCGTTTGATTCGCTTTCCAAACAGTCTGCAACCCGTTTGAACTAATAGTGATCGCTGCAATCTCACCAGGCAGAGAATCACTAGCATAAATCAAATTGTTCTCAGGATCGGCGGAAACTGACATGGGCGCCCAACTGATTGCTGGCGTTCCACCGGGTCCTTGATTGGAAAACGCCGCTGCAACTAAAGGTGGAATGGGATCGCCAGCAAATGGTTGAAGTCTGTACTGCTTTGAGGCATCGCCTTGATTGATGGCTATTACATCCAAAGCTGTGGATGCAGGAAGCGTATTGGTTTGGGCCACAACCCAATCATTTATCACAACAAAAGAGGTGCATAGCGTCTGACCGCTTAAAGTAATCGTCCCAGGGTTCCAAGAGGTATCTAGAATGAATTTTCCTCCATTGACTTCATAACGTATGGCTGTGGTGGGCTCCAGTAAGTAAACATAATTTTTCCCGTTAAATGCGCTTATCGTAGGTCGAGCTCCTACTGGCGCCGGCAGGGTGATGTTGTCAATCACCCGCATAGTTTTTGGATCCACTGATATTAAAATAGAAGAAGGAACGTCTGAAGGGTCAGGACAATTTAATAAGGCATCCGGCCCTTGAATTGAACACCCGGCCTGACGATAGACGGATTTCATTACAATAATGCCATCGGATGTGGCGTTGAATCCATTAAATGAAGTGTTTTGTGGTTCTGCATCTCCCGTTGGGAGGATTAACGTGTTGATTACAGCCCCATTCTTGTTGAGTTTTGCGAGACGATAGCCATAGCTGACATAGATAAATCCATCTTGCAGTATTCCCATCGAACCGGGGTAATCCCACTCTCCATTGACGCTTGTATTAATTAATTGGTTATACCAGTTGGGTCCAAGCGTGGTAGGATCCACTTTAGCTGCAAATGCGCCAACGGAACCAGCCACATCGCCATAACCGCCGCCATAAATGAAGATATTATCTGGGTTAAGATAAGCCATGTTATATCCAGATGGATACACCATTGGAGAACTTAAAATATCTACAGTATTATTGCCTAAATACGATCCTCCAAATGTGGCTTCAGGAAATACATGAGAGCGCCCAGAGTTATAGTGTTCAAAGGCCTCCAATGAGGGATACCAGGGAGGGTTGGGAGGAATAATCAAGATGCTTGCAGGAGACCTATCGCTTACGGAAAACAAATAGTATCCATTTTTTATTGGGGAAAGACCTGCCACCCTATAACCTGGGTTATCTATCTTTATTCCAGCGAAGGAGTAAATATGATTGGGAATTGTTGTATTGATAATTAAGTTTAAACCATTCACTGAGTAGTTTTGACATGAGAGGGGTCCTCGCCCATCAAGAGCAAGTTTGATGTTCAACGGAGTGGGTGCGCCTGTCGCTGAAACATTAAAAAACAGTCCAGGGCCTGCATAACAATTCCCAATGATGCAGAATGACGTCAGTAATAAAAAGTTTCCAAGAGAATTAAATAGCGATGGAAAAAAAGAGCGCATGTGCATAGCTATTACCGGTCCGTAAAGTGTTTTTTAACTGACTGTTGACTTTTTTTAGCTTACCCTGACCTAAATAGAAAAACTGGTAATCAATTTCGAGTGAGTGATTTCCAATATTATTAATCCGCCAACCCAGCCCTGCTGTAGCGCTGAAAGCAACGACGTTTTTTCCAGAAAATAGATGCGCATCAGGGATAGTGACGCCTCCATCAAGGGATTTTTCTTTGAAACTTCTAGCGTTTATAATATTAGGGCCAATGCCTAAATTGATGGCGATATCATAATGCGCACTGCAAGGAATCAGCGCTTTTGCTGCAAAATAGATTGGGTAGTTCGTACGGGAATAATGATAAGACAGGTTGGTAAATAGACCTTCTTGGGTCACATCGCCTTTCACCTTTGTGGGAGCTAAATAAAAAGCATTTATCCCGCACTGTATGCTCATTCGAGGAGTATCCAACCAATCAAAATAGTATCCGACTCCAACAAGGAGATTTTGAGCTGAGGACTTATGTACACTAAAGTCATCCCCAATTAATCCCTCAATGCCTATATGCTGCGACTTTCCCTGTTTTGCCGTAAACCAACCTAGTTGCAGTACAGGTTCACCGCAAATATCAGCTAGAACTGCAAGCGGCTTTAAGCTTGCTATGAAGCTAAGCATGATGAACATTTTGCAACAAAAAGAGAATCTCGATTTCATAGGATACAAGCTCTTGTTTAGCGTAGTCTGGCGCACTTCCAGATTTTTAGTAAATACCGAACATTGAATAAAAATGCAACAGATGGATCGAGCTTTAATTAAATTGCGCCTTGTTAAGCCTTGGCGGAAAAAGGCCGGTGGTTAAGGAAGGTAGCCAGGGCGTCTCGCCCTGGTCGCGTGTATTATCTTCAATGTTTTTTGCCTATAAAGCACGGCGGGACGCCCTGGCTACCTCCTTAGCCTCTCACCTTTAATTGCACCCGTCGTTTATCCAAAACTTGCGTAAGATAAACAAAAACCATTACATTGATGATGTTTTTCATCAGAAAAGTTAATGAGTGAGTGTTATGGCGGACTTCACAATAAAAACTGAACGGTTGGTTTTACGTCCTTGGCGAGAAGATGATTTTCAACAATTTGCACGACTCAATGCTGATCCACGTGTAATGGAATATTTTCCTGGAATCATGACGCAGGAGGAGAGCGATCAATTCGCTAAAAGAATTTGCGTAGCTATGAAACAGCAAGGATGGGGTCTTTGGGCTGCTTCTATTCCAGATATTGCTGATTTTATTGGTTACATCGGTTTGGCGCCGGTGAATTTCGTCGCTGATTTTACTCCAGCGATTGAAGTTGGCTGGAGATTGGCCCACGAATTCTGGGATAAGGGATATGCAACGGAAGGCGCTAAAGCCGCTTTAAAGTATGGTTTTGAAGAGCTCCTGTTAAACGAAATTGTATCTTTTACTGCTGCTCAAAATAAAAGATCGCAAAGAGTCATGGAAAAAATTGGGATGACACACTATCCAGAAGAAGATTTTGACCATCCCAGATTAGCTGAAGACCACTGGTTGCGAAGGCATGTCCTATACCGAATTAAACGAAATGAATGGACGTCACTCTAACTTTACAGTGTACTAGTTGATTAAAAAATCAATAAGCACGGGCATATGATCCGATGGAAAATGGCCATCTACAACGCCTGGCTCAACTGCATGCGTCAAAACAGTGACTTTTTTTGAGACATAAATATAGTCTAAAATAATGCCAGGAGTCCCAGTGCCTTGAAAAGGCTCTATACTAGGGTTGTTATTCGTAAACGTGCTGATAGGTCCGAAATGTCCCAATAAAGACAGCTCATGTGAATTCTTCAAAGATCCTTTAGAGAGAATGCGATGAATATAATTGCCATCATAGAAAGGAAGACCGGTAAGATCTAATCTTCCAGGAAAAGTATTTAAGTCGCCCGTGAAGATTACAGCCATCCGCTTGGCAAAAGGCTCTATAATTTGAACGATCTTATGTGCATTAGCTTCTCGCTTTTCAATATTGGATAGAGGCATATGAGTGTTGAAAACATGGATGATTTTATCAGTTTTAAGATCTTTCAGCTGCACCATTGAGAGCGGATAGTTTATTTGACTTGATAAGAGTTCAAAACGATCTGTACGATAAAAAATGCCGTAGCTCTCCCCATCTTCATCTTTCTGGCCAGGAAAAAAAGAAAAATCATTTCCGATCAGGCTGACTATGTCTTCAACTTGCGCAGGGTACAGTTCTTGAGTGCTGATAATATCAGGTTGCATCTCATTGATAAGCTCTACAATACGCGGTAAGCGATTAGGCCAGCGATTTTCTTCGTCAAGATCATGATCGTAAAGATTAAAAAGCATATTGTAGGTGACAAGCCTGATCTTCTCGTCTTTTTTTTCTAAAGCATTGGAAATCTCACTGAACTGATTCTTAGTAAATTTTGCAGAGGGTAAATTCTCAATGCATTCAAAATTTTCCATTATAGGAATAATAGAATTTTCAACGCCATCGGCAAAAACCGTCGTTAAAAGTAATAATGAAAATGCGATTTTCAAAACAATTTTATTCATAAGAAACTCCCAAATGCTAATAAAAAGATTAATTCTAACAAAAATAATGTTTATAATCAAGGTAGATAATGTAACTGATAAAGGTAACAAGGCCGTCCCGGCCTTGAGTCGAAGGAGGGATAGAATTATTTCTCGATGACAATTGCAAAAGTCTTGGACAACATGCAAAGGAGAGTTTGACGCTTTGATACTTTTAAAAGCGCTAGGGTATTTTTGGGGTCAGGCCTGACACTATGACACTTTTAAAAACGCCAGTATAATGCTTTGAAACGTGTCATACTGGCGTTTTTAAAAGTGTCATAGTGTCAGGCCTGACCCCAAAATACGCGCCAAAGCGTCAATGTCAGGGCAATCGTTTATCCAAAATTCGCGTTATTTAATGTTAACCACTCGCAATACATCGTGTCAATCTTGGAAATTAAAGACCATATTATGGTATGCTCGAAAGACTTAGTTGAGGAGAGGATTATGACCGCCGTTTCTCGAATCCAGCTGTGGAGCGCCTATCTCGGTAATCTTTTCGAGCACTACGATACAGCGCTTTTTGGGTTTTTATCTCCTTTTCTAGCCCCCTTAATTTTTCCAGAAAAAGATCCTGTTACCGCTCTCATTTTAACCTATGCAATCATCCCTTTGGGGATGCTGGCTCGTCCTTTTGGATCACTAGTGTTTGGTTATATTGGAGATGCTTATGGGCGAAAGCATGCTCTATTTTTAACATTAGCAGGCATGTCTTTTGTCTCTGGATGCATTGCATTAAGTCCTACTTATCTGCAAGCAGGCATATTGGCGCCTATAATATTTTTCCTAGGAAGAGTCCTGCAAAATTTTCTGGCGGCAGGGGAGACCATGGGCGGCGCCATCTTTCTTTTAGAAAATTCTTCAGAAAGGCGCCATGATCTGCTGAGCAGTTTTTATAGCGCCTCTACGATGGGAGGCTATCTTTTAGCTTCATTAGGAGTCTTTTTACTTGGTCATTATAATGTTGTCGATCCAGGATGGCGATTTCTCTATCTATGTGGATGCATAACGGGTCTGTTTGGCTGTTTGATTCGACGTTCCCCGCGTACGGTGCAATCAACAGTGCAATCATCTGTAAAATTCTCACAGACGCTCGTCAACTTAAAAAGCATGTTTTGGACCCACAGAAAGCCGCTTTTACTTATTGTGATCAGTTCAGGTTTCGCTTATGCGACTTATTCTATGGCGCTTGTCTTAATGAATGGGTTTATTCCTTTGGTGTCAACGTTTTCAAAAACAGAGATCATGAAGATCAATACTTATTTGCTGGTCTTGGATTTTTGCGCTTTGCCTTTTTTCGGTTGGATAGCTTCCAAAGTTTCCAGAGAAAAACTGATGCTGTCAGCTTCTTTAGGGGTGGTTTTATTCTCCATGCCTTTGCTTTTATCATTAGAAGGAGCGTCTCTGGCAGGCGTCATTGGAGTAAGGGTTGTTTTCGTGATTTTTGGCGTCGCTTTTTTTGCGCCTTTTCATGCTTGGGCGCAACGGCTTATTCCTCCTGACTCTCGTTATGGAGTCATTTCGTTGGGTTATGCATTAGGTTCTCAACTTTTAGGAAGTCCTACTGCGGCATTAGCTCTTTGGTGTTTTCAAAAAACAGGAATGGTATCGAGCGTTTCCTGGTATTGGATAGCCTTAGCCACTGCAAGCAGCATAGCTATTGCGATGACTTTACGTTCTAGAAGCGAATTTAAGGAGAGGCATGTAGCGTAGACTTCAGTCTGCGCTTGTTTACGCAGGTTTTAACCTGCGTTTGTTTTTGCGGGTTTTAACCCGCAAAGGCAGGATGGCGCGAAGTTACCGCAAGTGTGACTTGCGGGTTAAAACCCGCAAAAACAAGCACAGGTTAAAACCTGTGCAAACAAGCGCAGACTGAAGTCTACGCTACAAGGACGATTTCAGAATTTTTGACTGGAAAAAATTTGCGCATTTTCCCTAAATTAGGAAGCTTACAAATTGCAGAAAAAAAGAGGGGCTAATGACCACTTCCATCAATGAATTACGAGACCTTGGTCTTCTTAATGTTGACTATCCTGAGGATTTGCGGGAAACAGTAGAAAGGGCTGTCGCTTCATGGAAAACCTTTTGTCAGCTTCCGCGCGAAGAGAAATGCGCTTTCTCTTTTCTTGAAGATAATCATGGCGACGGCGCTGGCTATGAATTGAAAGAAGAAAAAGGGTCGAAAAAAGATTTAAAAGAGAACTTCCATGTAACGCTTTTTCAATATGCACGACTTTCTGAAATCGCAAATAACCGTACTTTCCCTTTTTTAAATGACGCTAAGATGCTTCTCGATAGAATGGAGCCGCTTATTTTGGAATTTGCTAAAACCATCGAGGAAGAATATAGCATAAATGGACTTCTAGACGAGGTTCAGCGCTGTAAACCTTACTGGATTCTCCGTTATTTGCATTATTTTGGCGATCAGCAAGAGGGATGTGAGATTGCAGCTCCTCATGCTGACAAAGGTGGATTTACTCTACACCTTTTTGAAAGCGATGAGGGATTGCAATATTATTGCATTAAGCAACGCTCATGGAAAGCGATGCCGGTTGAAGAAAAACAGACAGTCATCATCCCTGCCGTACAGCTTCAGCTTTGGTCAAAGGGTGATTTAAAAGCCTTATACCACCGCGTAGTCGCAACAGAAAAGACAGCGCGTATTGGCCGCTTCTCAATGGTATGTTTTATTCCCTTTCAAAACATACCTATGTACAATAAAAAAGTGTATGGAAACATGCAGACGCATGACATTGGATTTAACTATAATCTCTCTCATAAGGAATTTGCAAATCTCTTTTCTTAAAATATTGCTAATAAAGCATTTAAAGAAGAATCCTTATGCCTATGAAAAATATTACCACTTTATCTGGCGTTGCAATGCCATGCTTGCTCTATGGCTCTGCATGGAAAAAAGATAAAACCGCTGATTTGGTCGCCGCAGCTGTTAAATATGGATTCAGGGGGATTGATACGGCTTGTCAACCGAAACATTACAATGAAGCAGGTGTCGGAGAGGCTATTCAAAGGCTGAGCAGTGAAGGCATCACTCGTAAAGACTTGTATATTCAAACCAAGTTTACTCCTTTAAATGGTCAAGACCCTCTCAATATTCCCTACGATAGAAAAGCTCCTTTGAGCGAGCAAGTAGCCCAATCTTTTGAAGTTTCCAAGCAGAATCTTGGTGTCAGTTATGTAGATGGCTTGATACTCCATTCTCCGTTAGAAAATATTGATCGATCGATGATCGCATGGCAAGCCATGGAACAAATCTATAATCAGGGAGAAATCAAACAGATTGGCATAAGCAACTGTTATGATTTAGAAATGTTAAAACAGTTATATGAGGCCGCTTTCATTAAGCCGGCGGTTTTACAAAATCGTTTTTACCAAGATACGAATTATGACAACGAAATTCGTAAGTGGTGCCAAGAGCGGAAAATTATTTATCAAAGTTTTTGGACTCTTACAGCGAATCCCCAGATTCTTGCCAATGAAACAGTGCAAGAGGCGGCTCAAACATATCAGAAAACTGCAGCGCAAATTTTCTTTCGTGTTTTAGTGGATATAGGCATTGTTCCGTTGACGGGAACTTGCTCCGATAAACATATGAAAGAAGATCTTGAGATTTTTAATTTCGATCTTCCAATAGCTGTAACACAGGAAATAACATCACTATTCATGTCTAACTAATGAGTTCCAATTCGATAACCTTCTTGTCGATAAATTCCTTGACATCCAAAAATTTTTGCAAAAATTCTTCTCTCTTTTCATAACATTTAGGCAATGTTAATAAGATAAATTTTTCAAAGTTTTCCGGCAAAAGTCTGAGTTTAAACAAATCTCTCTCACACCGTTTTGACGCTGGATCATAATAATCATTAATCACCCATAATAACTGTGTAGCTGAGTCGAGACCCATGCCTATATGGAATTGATAGGATAAGATTCCGATGTTTCTGGCGATATTGTCTTCTAAATCTAGAAGGCAATCTTGAAGCATGGCTAAGTTTGGCTTCACAATGGCTTTCTTTAATTCAAGAGGAAAAGGCCTGACTTTAGATTTTAATTTTTTAATGAAGGAATTTTTGTCGTAAATGCACTGGGAATGTTCTAAAAGGCCCAAAAACGTATAAGGCCGAAAAGGAAACTCTTCAAATGAAATTTCATGATTTTCCAGTAGTTTTTTCATTACTGTCTCTGTCCACTCTATTGTATTGAATCCAGGCTCTATCTTTATTCCACTTATTGCTTCTAGAGAACCATTCATCAATGTCCAGGATGAATTCCAATGATCTAACTCCTTCAATTCAATGTTATGAAAGCCTTTGAATTTATGATAAATTTCTTGCAATTCCATTTTCTCAGGTAATGTCCTAACAAAAATGAGCAAATCAACATCGGATTTTTGATCATGGCATCCGATAGCGTATGAGCCGTAGCAAAGGACGCTTTCAATTTCTAAATAATGAGATAATTGATTTAAAAAATTCTGGACTTCAGGAATTTCTTTTACGTTCATAGGCGCTCTAAACAAGATATTTTTAACTCACCTTACGCAGCATAAACGATTGCCTTCTCGCGCTCCCGCCAAGACAATTGCAAAAGTCTTGGACAACATGCAAATGTGAGTTTGACGCTTTGACACGTTGCATTGGGGTCAGGCCTGACACTATGACACTTTCAGAGCGCCGTCGGCGCTCTGAAAGTGTCATAGTGTCAGGCCTGACCCCAATGCTGCGCGTCATCGCATCAAACCTGAGCTGAGATTCGCCACTAATTATTAAATGCCAATGCACTTTTGCAATTGTCTCGGGAGGGGCGCGAGAAGGCAATCGTTTATGTTTGCGTAAGGTGAGTTTTTAATAATCAACGCAAGTTTTGGATAAACAATTGCCTTCTCGCGCCCCTGCCGGGGCGCAACATTAAACGTTGTTTACCCCGGGTTCCGCTAATCGCTTTACCCGGGGCTAATCACGCTACCCCCTCCTGGGGGAAAGACAAGAAGCCCAATTGAATTTTGCATTCTTCATCGTTCCTTCCCCCGGCAGGGGGTAGCGTGATTAGCCCCGGGTGGAGCGACTAGCGGAACCCGGGGTAAACAACGTTTAATGTTGCGCCCCGGCATGGGCGCGAGAAGGCAATTGTTTATCCAAAATTCGCGTTAATCAGAGTTTGCGGCTCATGCTAACCCAAGTGCTAACATGTTGCAGTAGTTTAAAGCTCCTGTGAATTAATTTATACGCTTTTGATTGGAAAAATTGGCGCATTTTCGTAAATTATGTTTTTGAAAACATCGTTATAAGGAGGGGTTTTTTATGAAAAAATCAGCGCTTGCGCTTTCGTATTTTATGATACTACTCGGCGTATACCTGAATTCAGGACACGCTCTAGGAGCGTCAGAATTTGCCCTTAATGCAACATATAAGGTCGATGCTGTTTGGGCGACCGCTTATCAAGCCGCCGTCACCCTTAAAAACCCTACAAGCGTCCCAACGTCTTCTTGGACAGCCTCTTTTTCAATGCCTCAAGGATATAGTCTCAGCCCAAACGCCCCTCCTGGAATATTTACGGTCAATGGTCAAAATGTGACTATTCAAAATCCATCAAGCGGAGGGATTATTCCAGCTGGCGGATCAACAACTTTTACAGTATTGATTGTCATGCCTCGTTCGGCGCCTACGGTTCTCAATAATTTACAAGCCATAGCTAATGGATCTCTTACACCTCCGCCCCCGCCTCCGCCCCCTTCCATCCCTGTCGCTCCCGTTTTAAATCCTATCCAAGCGACTTCCGCTCAGAGTTATACGGTCTCTTGGAATAATGTCAGCAATGCAACGTCTTATCTCTTACAGCAAGATACAACAAGCAATTTCTCTAATCCGCAAACTGTAGTTCAAGGAAATATACTTTCCGAGACATTCTCCAACCAACCTAATGGCGTCTATTTTTATCGTGTTTCAGCTGCAAACGCCTCTGGAAATAGCCCTTACAGCAATATTCAAAGCATTACTGTATCTCAATCACCTCCTCCACCACCTCCTCCCCCTCCTTCATCAGAAGGAATTGAACATTCCGCTTGGTACATCGATTGGACAAGCTGGTTCACCGGCCCTCCATTTGTCATCCCATCCGGAGTCAATGTCCTTAATGTTTTTGTCGGCACGCTAGCTTTCGGATCCGACGGCAAACCTACGCTGGATGGATTTGGGAACTTAACTCTTCCTCAGCTCGATGCCTTTACCGCATACTGCGCAGCCCAACAACCTCCCATTGCCGTTAAAGTTTCCATTGGAGGAAGCGGGGGAATGTATGATAAGTGCTGGGATTTGCTAACGCCAGCGAATGTAGATGCGTTTGCGCAGGGAATGGCGGACTTTTGTCACGCTCACAGAGTGGCAGGAGTTGATTTTGATTACGAAGAGTATGCCTCATCTGAGCAGGAAAGTCTTGTGGGAATGCTAATCAAGCAATTCAAATCGATCGATCCTAGCTTACAGGCAAGCCTTTGCACTAACGCAGGATTCGGTCCTAATTTTCCCTGGCAAAACGTTGTTCAAACCATTTTAGATGCAGCGACCATTGCACCCGGAAACTGTGCAGTCGACAGGCTTTACATAATGTCTTATTACGACCCGATGCAAGACGAGCAAAACTGGATACTCGGCTGGGCGAATTGGTTGGAATCAAATTATGGTTTCACGCCCGCCAGAGTTTCGGTAGGCATTGATGATTTCGATGCTCAGGCATATGATCCAGCAACATTTGCAGCTTGGGCGGCCAGCATGGGATTTAGTACGGCTCATTGGGCGTTTGATCCCGCTCGTCCCAAATAACTCAAAACAAATCAGGGCCGGTGAGAGCCGGCCTAAGGAACTGTTCAGTAATAAGTTGGGCAATTGGATCGCGTGAAAGCTCCCGCGGCTTTGACGCAATCCAATTGTCCAACTTATTACTGAACAGTTCCTAAATGAACTATACATATGACAGGATGAGCAGGATATGCAGGATAATAGAGATAAAATTTATGCGAATTTCAGTGGAAAACGAATAAATTCATCCTATCCTGTCCTATCCTGTCAATCCTGTTTTTTTCTTTTTTCCCATTTAAGCGCCTGTCTGAAGCATATTATTTTTTTTGCGGGAATCGCTGTCTCAACACCGGCTTTTGGAGGCATTGTTTCACATGAATGTCTCGATCGCCAAGAAGTATATGGCGCAACGACTACAATTTTTCATGGATCGGCTGTAGAACCCACTATTGCAGTTAATCCGAAAAGCAACAAACATATAGTGGCGGCATGGCAGCAAGATCGAATTTCTAATGGCGGGGCGTTAAACGCAGGCATTTCATATAGCGACAACGGTGGCAAAACATGGCATAAAAGCAAAGTCCCTTTTCAAATCTGTAAATGTGGAATAAATCAAAGATCCGGCGATGAGTGGTTAAGTTACGCCGCCGATGGCGAAAGGCTTTATCTTTGCGCTTCCGTTCTCAATGCAACTCAAGAAGCTGGGACCGAAAATCAATTTGGAGTTGTAGTGACCATTTCAAAAGATAATGGCGCAACGTGGAGCGCGCCTCGCTACTTATTCTCCAGCATGGAATTTATATCCGATCCTACCCAGCAATTTGCTAATTCCGACAAAACTTCCATAACAGCTGATCCCAATAATGCTAGGCGTGCAATCGCTGTCTGGGCCACGTTCAATCCAAGCGCTTCATTTCATGGGAATGCTCAGGGCAGTTATACAGTGGATGGCGGAAAAAGCTGGTCATCAGTGCAGCAAATTTACGATCCTTTCCCAGATCTTACACAGAACGGCTTAAGCAATGGAATTCAGAATGACAATCATGCAAGCAATAATGTTGTTGTCATATTGCCAAAGAAAAACAAAAAAAAGCGCCGTTTAAGCGGGGACTGGCTGAATTTTACTGTGCGAGTGTATGCGAGGCCGAATGCGACGGATATCCAATTTACAAACGATGTGTTTCCTTTGCAATATACGCTTACTGATATTGCTGTGGTGCGTTCAAAAAACCATGGAAAAAATTGGAAGCCTGAAGCGACAGTAGTTGCACCAGCTTTCGTTAACAACCTGATCTTCACAGGAGGATATACTTATGACGGTTCTGGACATATTACAGGAGGCATAGGCTCTTTGATGCGCAATGATCAAACGGTCCCTTCCTACAACGTCAATCCTGCAAACGGTTTTTTGTATGTAGCATACCAAACAAGCGCCTTTAGATCCGACCAGCTTCAACAAATCGGAATTGTGACCTCGCGAGATGGCGGCTGCACATGGTCAAATGGCGTTCAAGTAAACCGCACGCCTAGTCAAGCTGCAAACCCGCAAGCTTTCGGTCCTTTTGTAGCGATTGCTAAAAATGGGCGCGTAGGAGTTCTTTATTTTGACTTTCGGAATGATGACAAATTAGATCCAAACAATACCAAGATGGACGCCTGGCTTGCAATTTACCAGGAGGTGAAAAATCCACAAGGAGGGAGTACTGGAATAGGTTTGGATTTTGTGAAAGAAATACGCTTATCTGAAGAGTCTTACATCGCTCAAAATGGTCCACTTACTACCCAAGGACTGATGACAGATGGCGACTATCCATTTCTTACTGCACAAAGCGATAAGTTTTATGCAATTTACACCAAATCATTCAACGGACCTTTTACACCAGCGACGATATTCTTTTCAGATCCAGTCCACAGCGCCAC
>JABDEO010000004.1 GCA_013287015.1 Chlamydiota bacterium | reverse complement strand
ACTCGATCTTATTTTGAGATAGCTGCTGGAATTGGACAACCAACTGCATTTCGTGCTGTCGCTAATGCAAATGGCGCAAATCAATTTGCCATTATTATCCCCTGTCACCGTGTCATAAACACGAACGGGGAGTTGGGTGGCTATGGCGGCGGCCTGACACGCAAAAAATGGCTAATCAACCACGAGAATAGGAATTCTCTTGTTGTAATCAAATGTAAAAATGATCATTGAGCCGAATAAAGTTGATAGATTGGGTTTATCAAAAACCATCAAACTGCTGAATGACATCCCTAATAAGAAGGGAAACGTCAGTACATAAATAATCGTAGCCGCTATTGCCAGATATTTAGGAAATACTCTCTGTTTATTTTTAATTAGATCAACCATTTGCATTGCTCAATGACTGACAATTTTTATATTTTTTTAGCTGTTCATTGATTTGTTAACTACTGTTTGGGAAGTCCTTTAACGATATAATGTGTGGCTGTTATCCCCGAGAGGGATAAGAAGAAATCAATCCAATAACCAAAGCGTGGTCCTTTTTTGAAAAGGATGACAAGCTGTTCTTCTGTCTTTTTGCCGCCAACTACATCTTGCTCATGCAGAAAATCCAACCATTCCTGCTTGCTGTTCCCAGATAAAAGAAAAGGTGCGCCAACTGCAACTGCTGTGTCAACAGGGGTGAGTGATGGCAACAGCCTGAACATTAAAAGATCCCCCTTTTTCCCTATATACCCAAGAGGCTGGAGTATCGTAAATACTTTATCTGTTGCTAGTTCTTTGACTGTAAAATTATGCGTATCAATGCATTCCCAGTACTCATATATTCCCCATCTGGAATTCATGCAGTTTTTTATAGCGTGTTTGGCTTCAGCGGGGGGCGGCACGCCCATACTTAATAGAAGGCCCTCAGCAATAGTCTTTGCTCCGCTCCCCTCCTTGGCATCATACACAATATAAAAACTCAATAAAGCATTCATGTCGGATAGAGGAGGAGTGTGCTTGAGCTTGTTTTGCCCGCGATTAAGCAATTTAATAATTTGCGGAGATATCTTGCATCCAGTTAGGAGCTTAGATGCCAGTTTTAATATTATGTTGTGTGATAGCGCATAATAAGCATAGGTTTCACTATAGGTATCGCATATTTCGTCGTAATCGAAATCGATAAGTTGTTGCAATCGATCGGCTTCACGTCCTTGCAAAAATTCTGCTTCAGGATAGGAACCCGAATTTTTAAAAAAATCCATAGTTACCTTGTTTTTTTAGTGTCAATTGTGCTGGTTTACGTCATTTTATTACAGCTTTTTCTCACTAAATTCTGTGGTAAAATTTGCGTAAATCCCACAAAAATTGCCGATTAAAAACTGGACTTTCAGCAAGATTGATTGTAGAATCGAGCCGCCCTTCTCTGATAATTGAACCACTTACATTAATCAGTTCTCTGACTTTTCGGTGTCAATAAATGAATAAACAACAAAATCCCTTGATCGTACAAGGCGATATGACCCTTCTTGTGGAAGTGCATTCCCCTCTTTATGAGGAAGTTCGTGATCATTTGGCTCGATTTGCCGAGCTTTTGAAGTCTCCGGAGCATATACACACGTATAAAATTACTCCTCTTTCTATCTGGAATGCATCCGCAGCAGGATATCTTGCCGAGGAAATGATCGCGACTCTTCAGAACTATGCGAAATATGAAGTTCCCACGCATGTCTTACACGAAATAAAAGACTATGCCGGTCGCTATGGGCAGGTGAAGCTGGTTCGAAGTGAGGAAGAAGGATTCCTTCTCTTACAAACATCACAGCAATATTTGGCTGAAGAATTGGCTCACTACAAAGAGTTGAAGGAATACTTCACGGATCGTCTGGACGATATCACATTCCGGATTCCGCTTGTTTTTCGCGGAAAGCTGAAGATTGAACTTATCAAAACAGGATGGCCTGCTGAAGACTTTATCGGTTATGTTTCCGGAGAGAAATTACCTCTCCGGTTGAGGTCGATAACATCTTCCGGACTCCCTTTTTCCATCAGGGATTATCAAAAAACGGCTTCTGAAATCTTCTATGCGGGTGGCGGTGAAAAGGGTGGAAGCGGTGTTATTGTTCTTCCCTGCGGAGCGGGAAAAACGGTCGTTGCGATTTCTGTTATGGCGAAATACCAGGTGTCTGTTCTCATTCTAACCACAAGCGTCAGCGCTGTGAGGCAATGGAAAAGAGAAATCCTCGATAAACTAGACATTGACGAAGAGATGGTCGGAGAATACTCAGGACACTGCAAAGAGATTCGTCCTATCACAATCTCTACCTACCAGATCATCACATACCGTAAGAATCAGGAAGAGGAATTTGCACACTTTCAGCTATTTCAGGGCAGAGATTGGGGTCTCATTGTCTATGATGAGGTGCACGTTCTCCCTGCCCCAATCTTTCAAATTACCGCTGAAATTCAATCGAGAAGACGCTTAGGCCTCACCGCAACACTTGTCCGTGAAGATGGTCGGGAATCCGATGTGTTCGCCCTTATCGGCCCCAAGAAATACGATGTGCCCTGGAAAGTCCTGGAAAAACAAAGCTGGATAGCTAAGGCGGTGTGCTATGAAGTGAGGACCCCGCTTCCTAAGCATCAGAGAATGGAATATGCGATTGCAGATGCTCGTACTAAATTTCGTATCGCTTCAGAGAACTCCGAAAAACTACACGTGATCAGATCCATTCTCGAGCGCCATAGAGGCAAGCAGACATTGATCATCGGGCAGTATATTGAACAGCTTGAAAGTTTGGCAAAGATCATGGACCTTCCCTTGATCAATGGGAAAACGCCTCAGAAAAAGAGAGATGCGATATTTCACGATTTTCGTTGTTGCAAGTTTCCTGTTTTGATAGTATCTAAGGTTGCAAATTTTGCTTTGGATCTCCCAGATGCCGAGGTTGCAATACAGGTCTCGGGGACTTATGGATCAAGGCAGGAAGAGGCTCAGCGCTTGGGGAGAATCCTGCGCCCCAAACAAGGGGAAAATCAGGCGCACTTTTATACAATTGTCTCACGCGATACCACAGAAGTGGAATTCGCACGCAATCGCCAACTCTTTTTAACGGAGCAAGGCTATGCCTATGAAATTATGGACCGTGTGGAGTAATAAAAAATGGCAATTTCAATCGAATCCTTTCTGAAGGAAACCATTCATAACGTATGTACTGTGGCGGGGTTAAGAAAAATCTGCAAGGTCAGAGGATTTCAAGGTCCTCCGTCTCAAAGTGGAAAATCGGACTGGGCGGACTTTGTGCAGTTGCGATTCATGAATGAAACCGGACTGCAGACGGCATTTTCTCAACTCGATGAGCAAGCTTTGGCAGTATTGCATTTTTTAAAGTTCACAGGCGAACCTCAAGAAACTGAAAAATTAGCGCCTTTTTTTCTTAAGAAGGATTCCGGTTATTATTCGGATCAAGATCTTAAGCAGATTGTTGAGTTCCTTACAGATCGCTTAATCAACAACGGCGTCGTTCTTGCAGCATTTGAGCAGCATCGACGAAGCAACAAGTCTAAATGGGAAAGCTATGCGCTTTATCTTCCACCGGAATTTGCCAAACTATTGCCTCCGCTGAGGCTGCCAACAATTCCCATTTCCGGTACGATCCGATATTCAAAATGGGCCGCTATTATGGGCGAAATTCTTGCTCAGGATATTTTTAAGAAATCCGTACCTCGTCCGTTTCAGGAGATTACACATCCAAAGTTCACCCTTGTCGCAGGGACGTTAAGGCTCGAAAGCAAGTTGCATCCGACGCCGGAAGAAATCCATGAAGCCATGTTCGATAAATGGTTGTTGTGTACGCAGGGATTGGCCAAGATGGAAAAATATACCAGGATTGAAACTGAAAGTAGAGTAAAACAAAAGGCGCGAGCAAGGCGATATGTACTTCAAAATGTTCCGTCAGGTCATGGAATCAAAAAAGAGGACTTAGAAAAACACTGCGCACAGCTAAACTGCTCTTTCATTGGTGATGAGCTTGCTGTGTTTGTAGAGGCAGGCATCCATTTCGGATTTCTTGAAAAGCTATCTCAGGATGGAATTGAGTATATCATTCCCCAACTGGAATACTCTGCGGATAAGATCCGTTCACTCCCTCTTGCACTTGAAGAAAAAAATGGGAAAACATGGGTAAAGCTCAATAAAAATTATTCCCTCGATGAGTTTCTGACTCTCGCCAAAGCTTCATTATTGAGTGTGGAGGGAGATGGGATCGCGGCAGTTCCTTGCCCAAAGTATATTGGTAGAATGGTTGCGGAATTGGATGCACACCCATTCATCAAACAGCTGTTAACGTATTCCATTGCATATCGTCAGACTTTTGAAGCCATCAAAGAGAGAGCAGGGAAAATAGCCGTCCACTCGGGCCTTGTGGTCATTAAAGTAAACTGCCCCGACCTTGAAAGCGTATTGCTCTTTAAATACAGCGATAACATGGTTAAACTGGGAGAGGGGTGTTACGCCGTTTCTCAAGAAGATCTGCCGGAATTGCTCCAGTATGGCAAAAAGAAAGGATTCACCACGAAATTTATTAATTCACACACGAAGGCTTCAGCATGAACAAGCCAATGAAGACGTTCATAAATATCCGCCGTGACTTATTAGAATTTATTGATTATGTCCAATCTTATGGAATCAAACGTTCCCATAGGGGAAATGAAATTCCCAAAACAGATATCAAACGTCTTGAAAAAAGGCTTAATATTCCGGAATACCTTAATGACACTGAAGATGGAAAAGTTGTCTGGATAGAGTGGATCTCTGGACTTGCTTTAAACTTAAAACTCGTTTCCTATGACACCAAAGGTGTTTATGTCGGCTATTCCAGCCAAGAACCCAGTTTTCCCGATAACTACATCAAAACCTGCACAGCCGACATCGAGCAATATCTACGCATCAGTTCTGCTGATAAAGAATTTAAGATTCTCGAGGCCTTACTGACTAAAACCCCTAATGAGTTCTATGACTCTTCATTATTTGGCACACAAGAGCGTTTTTCCACTTTCGGCAGCGGCATTAACGGCGCGTCGAAAATGGATCTGCCGTTCATCCGTAAAAGCCTGCTGAAAATTTTGTCCACCTTTCCCATCGATACCCCCATCTCCTTTCATTCCTTTGTGGAGCGGGTCCATAAAGAATCTCCTGACTTAATCCTGAAACAGGGAACTGCCAAACAAACGAAGTACTATTGCTTTTATGAAAGAATTTATTCCACGTCTGTTAAAGCAGAAGCTTTGGGGAGATGGGGGGAAGGATCTATAGAAAAAGAGATTGATTGTAAGGATTCAGATGCTTTTACTCGGGTTGAAGGGCGTTATCTCGCGTACTTTTTAGAGGCGATAGCAGTCCCTATGCTGTATGTTAACTTGGAATACGATGAAGAATTTCTTAATGGGCAGCATGACAGAAGTCCAGCGCTCCCTTGTTTCATTAAATCCTTTACCCTGACAAAGAAATTCAAGGCGATGCAATCAAAAGATATTCTAACCCTCAACCACGTTAAAACGACTGTGACGCCTGACTTTAAGATTTTTGTTGAGTCGACTCTCTATCCCGATAAACAGCTTAGGCAGCTTGAGCCATATACTCAAGTCCTCGTCGAAGATAAATACACCACCACTCTCGAATTATCTCGCAAAAAAACCATACAGAGCCTTGCGGATAATCCCTCGCTTCAGCAGCCTCTTGACATTTTGAATCTATTGGGAACTAATATTCCAAAAAATGTTGCCACCGACATCTCAGAGTGGACCTCTCAAGCGGATAAATTCATCGTTTATGAAGGTTTTGCTGTTCTGGAAATCGATAAAACGGCTCAAGATCTTCCGGAAGGCATTCGTCAGACTATCAAAGAACGCATCGTAGACAATAAAATTTCCAATATTTTTCTTATTGCGAATGAAAGTTCACTTTTTAATTCACTTGAGGATGCCGGTCTAGTTCCTGAAAAGGTCAACCATTCAAAAAAACAAATAAACGCCGATAAAATAAAATGCTCTCATCGAGTAAGCAAAGGATCTAAAACTCAGTCTGTTGAAAAAAAATCTAAACAGATAGAGAAAGTTCAGATTAATGAAAGCGCCTTTATCGCCTTGAAATCGGAGAACCCGATCTTTTTCAAAAAAATGAAAAAGGCCTTCGAAGAGATGGGAGTGACCCCTATACAACCTGATGCAAAGGTTGGGATTTGTTTCGTCCCCGATAAAGCACGCCCTAAATTAGCAACTATCATTAAAAACCTGAGTGCAGAATTTCAAGTTGAATTTTCGTAATTATAAAAGGGATCAGCCTAAGTTAGGCCAGAGAATTTATTTGCCGATAGGAGGATTTAAAATGTATTTTGGACCGTTTCAAGAGTTTTTTCCTGAGAAGGCAGCCAGTGAAACTCGTCAGTTGACTTTTAACGTCCTTTTACCAGGCGGACCACCGGTAGGAACTTATTATTTTATTGAGATGTTTTGCACGAATCCACAATGCGACTGTCGCAATGCCATGATTGGTGTTTATAAATTCGAAGGAATTGGAAAATTTGAGCCAATTACGACATTGCGTTTTTGCTGGGAAGATGCGGCTTTTTATAAAAAAATAGGACTCGACTTTCATCAGAAGAGATATCCGTGTGTATTTGCTGATCTTCATTCTGGAAGCAGTCAATATGATGCCTTTTTCGCTAAAGTATTTGAGGAAATGTGTTACGAGATATCGGATGACCATTCAAGTACACAGGAAAGCGCTTATGCAAAAAGGATTAAGCTTCATTATGATTTATACAGAGAGCATCTGATAGGCAAAGCAAGTGTAGGCAAGAATAAGAGTCAATCTGTTATAGGGAGGAATGAGCTTTGTTCATGTGGCTCAGCAGTAAAATACAAAAAATGCTGCGGAAAAGTAGGAGTTTGAAGACTAATGGCATGAAAATGTATTCTAAGGATTTCAACTCCAATCAAGATTGATGTGTAAGTTTTGATGAATTTAACTTATTTAGTTCCAAAATTGTCGCTTTTTAGCCAATTTTTATGGGCCTTTTCCTAGGGGTATGATCTATGCTGAAATGGCCAAAAAAATCTCAAGGTAGATTCTGTCTGCTAAAAAGAGCATAACAAGCTTAATATTAAATTGATATGTCGATTTTAGAGGACAAAAAACACCCTAAATTTTTCATGTTTTATAAGGCTAAAATCGCCGTAGATCATGCCCCTAGGCATGACCCCAATTTTGACCCCAATTATAACGTCAAAGATTTTTTCGTTATCCTGTCGCTATCACCAAAAAAGATCAATCGTCCCGCATTACGGCGAAGCATAACGTGCGTGATCTGACAAAACAATGTCGTCACGTATACTTGAAAAGCAAAAATGATTTTTTTTTCCGAAAAACATATGAAAATATTTGTCGTTTATGATATTTATTTGTGAGTTTTTCAAAAAAAGGAGGTAATGTATGAAATCAAAAAAAAATCTTCTGTTTATAGGTATGTTTGTCTTTCTGGCAATGTCAAATTTGCACGCTGTAAATGGAGGATCCTCATTTCCCGTGAAATTATACCTACAAACGCCCTTAAATGATAACTAGAAGTGATTTTCGCGAAAAACTTGCTTTAATTTGTAGGTTGAATTATACCTACAAATTAACAGGAGCAAGCCATGCCATGTCACATCAACGTTATGAATAAAAAAACTGGGGTTACCTACGTATACGAATCAACTTCATTTAGGGATAAAGAAACGAAGCAACCTCGAAATAAAAGAGTCTGCATAGGTAAGCTCGATCCAGTAAGTGGCGAATTTATTGCATCTAAACGCCTTACACCAGAGCAAGCAGCTATTAGAGATCCAGCGGTCACCGCCTCTGCTGAGGTCGTAGGCCCATCAATTATCCTTGATGCTATCACTGAAACACTAGGTCTTGGAAAATTACTCAAATCCTGTTTTCCTAATGATTATAGGCAGATTCAGGCAATGGCATATTATCTATCTTCTCATGGTGGTCCTCTCAGCCATTGTGGAACATGGTGCAAGAGCCATGTGCATTTTATTGGAGACTCCCTTAATAGCCAGCGCATCAGTGAGATCTTAAATGCCATTGATATTGACGGCAAACAGACTTTTCTTGGTAGATGGATGGATAAAGTACTTGAGGAAGATTACCTCTGTTACGATATCACTTCAATTTCTTCCTACTCCGAACTCAATGAATACATCAAATATGGGCATAATCGCGATAAGGAAAAATTGCCACAGATGAATCTTGCCATACTCTTTGGCCAGAAAGGGCGATTACCGGTGTATTTTCAGCGGACTCCCGGCAATATTACCGACGTCACCACATTGCATAACCTACTGAAAACATTCAAGGCTATGGAGAAGAAAACCATCCATTATGTGATGGACAAAGGATTCTATAGCAAGAAAAACGTTGATGAACTGTTTGTTTCCAGAGATAAATTTCTCCTATCGGTACCTTTGGGTAACAAGTGGCTACAACACTCTATTGATGATATCTACACCGTCATACATGGCCCAGAAGGATATCAAAAAATTGACGATGAAACTCTTTATGTTCACTCTCGCCCATATCCATGGGGGCAAGAAAATCGTCGTTGTTACCTGCATCTTTACTATAATGCTTCTGCTCGAGCAAAAGCCGTCGATCAATTTAATGAAGAACTTGTAGCCTACAAGAAAGAATTGGAGTCCGGACAACCAGATAATGACCATCAAGAAGCTTATGATACGTTTTTTGTAATAAAAAAAACTCCAAAGCGTGGTCTTAAGATCTCCTATAATAACCAGGCTGTAAGCCAGTATATTAATCGTTACTCAGGATTCCAAGCGTTGCTGACAAATAGTATAAAGGATCCAATTGAAGCTTTACAGATATATAGAGATAAGGATGTTGTAGAAAAAAGTTTTGACGATCTAAAAAATCAACTAGATATGAAACGCTTGCGAATGCATAGTTCATCAACCGTTGATGGGAGACTCTTTGTTCAATTTATTGCACTTATATATATGAGTGCTTTGCGCAAGGAGATGAGGAAGACGGGTCTCCTTGAGCGATATACGGTTCGCGAGCTCCTTCAAGAAATGGAAACACTGACAAAAATAAAGTATTCCGGCAAATACGGTGATATTCTTACCGAAGTAACGAAACAGCAGCGAGAAATTTTAAAGAGCCTCAACATTGAACTACCGTACAAGGTGTAGGTATAATTTTTCGGGAAATCAGGGTCATACTGAGCTTGTAAAATCCGGGTGTGTACATCAGCATTTATCATAAATTCTCTCCGCTTTTATTTAGTATAGTTTAATATTATTAAATAAAGTATAATAAAAATTCATGATTCTAGCATAATAGTAAATAAATTAATAGTATTTTTTTAATATTTTTTTAATATTTAGACGATTTCCTGATTCTGCTTGGCTGCTTCTTTGTGATTTTTACTCAAAGTTTACGAGCGATTTGCAGTTTAACTAGAGCCACCGCTGTTTCTTCGGCTAGTTTGATGTAAGCGCTGTTTATCGGCAGCTCTAGAATTTGGGATGTGGAGATAACTGGACGTGTCCTGTTTTGCATGGAAAGACTAACGCCATCGCGAGCTTCATGCGCTCCATAGGAAATCCCTTCTTGGATTTCTATCACTTCACGCTCTCCAAAGGCTTTGGAGATGCGTTCTGCGATTTCCGGATCACGCTCTCTAAAAATGATCTTTGTAGCTGTATTTCCAATGATGATTTTTGCAATATCCCGTCCATAGATGTTTTCAAGTTGAGCTGGACTTTGTAAACTAATGAGTCCGCATCCCCCATACTTGCGTCCTTCTGTCAATAGAGTTTCAATATCCTTGACGCGTTGCAGTGTTGGCATTTCATCGATGACAAACCAAATTCGTCGATTTAGATCCACAGGCAAAGCCAAAAGCCCACGAACGGCTGAAGAGATCCATGCGCTTATCAAAGGTCGCATTAGAGATCTTTGTGTAGGCGAGCATTGTAAAAATAACCATGAGTCATCTTTTATGGCGAGCCACTTGCTTATTGAAAAGGGCATTTCAGTATCTTGCAAGCTTGACATGCTCTCTAAAAATGTACTGGCGACGGAACGGATCGAACTGGCTGTTTTTTCTGAAGAGAAGTCCATGTGCGCAGCCGCCTTTGTCCCTTCCACTAATTTGCAAAGGCTTGCCAGTTTTTCATATTGTAACCAACGGATGATTTCAGACGTTTTTTTTGTATTTGAAAAAATTTCCAATAAACTAACAAAGACTGTTCTAGAGGCGATTCTCCAGTAGTTTTCATTGTCGGATTGACTTGTTGGGATGAATGCTTCTGCAAGACTTGCATAATCAGAATTTGTACAACCTTCCGCCCACGGACTCCATGTCTTTCCTCGCTGATCAAATGGATTCAAAAGAATATCTTTCTCTTCTAAAAAATAACGATCTAAAAAAACGCCTGTTGTGTCGACAATGATCGCTTTTTGTTTATTTTTACGAATTTGATGCAGAATATGGTGTAAGCAATTCGTCTTGCCGCTGCCCGTTCCACCAGTAATCAATAGATGCTGTGTTTCTGTTCCTTTCACTAAAGGGACTTGTCCAATTTTAATAGGCGACGCTTTTCTTTTTAACCTTAAGCGCCAGCTCAGCCAATGCGCTGAAATTATTTTTGCGCCAGAAAGGTGTTTTTTAGACTTTGAAAGACGTCCTCTATAGAAGAAAAAAGCAAAAACTGAAACGATGCAAATGCCTGAAGCCGTTACAGCCTGTTTCAAGTGAAAATAAGCTTCATGCAGCAGTTGTGTGGCAATAGGAGTTGTTAGCTTAATCACATATTCTATCGGTAGATTAGGATTTTCCCGGTAGCGTACATGCGCCGCTTGAGCTAGAAATTCACGACTGACTTCAATGTTGGAAAAAAGTCCTTCAAACAATAGCGCTTTGAAATAATACCAGGTGGCTTCATAAGCTATTTTAGGAACATGAAACATTAAAAAAACAAACACGCATAAGCCAACAAGGAATGATAGGCAGAAGGCGACTTTAATGACTTGTCGTAGCATCCGCAAGCGGTGCGATGTAATTTGTCCGCCTTCAGTTAACGTGTGCGACATGATTTTTCCATTAAGGATTTGCGTAATCATCAAACCAGGACCAATTGATTCCTGGATCGTTAAAGACGCTTTGTATATTTTCTCCCGTTCTTTCGTTCAATCGAGACAAGAGTAATCGCTTGTGCTCTGCATCAAAGCCTTCTTTATGTTGTTTATGGGAGTCATTGAGTTCTTGATCACGTGAAGATAGCTTATGTGAAACAATCGATGCCTGATCTTCATATTGACGAATGACCTGTTGGCCATGCTGACTGTGGGAAAGACCAATTTCTGAGGCCTTGTTCTGTAAGTTGTCTTTTAAGCCTTCCCAGTCTCCATTATTAATATTTGGGAGTGGACTGGACGAAACGCTTGGATCATTAAAATGCTTTAAATTCCCTATTTCTGACTGGCATTTTTCTTCAATAAATGCATCTCTAAGTGTATTCAACTCTTGTGTACGTTTTTTATCAAAAAGGGTTCCAAGCGCGCCTCGCTCATTCAACCAGTTGCCAAATTCTGTATTCAAATTGGTATTCACGGTATTAGTATTGCTTTGAACATAGCTGAGATTTTCTGAAATTTGGTTAAGTTCGCTGTGCGCCGTGCTAAATTGTTCCTGACTTGATTTGAGTTTTTCCATTGAGGTCGCATAGTTTTCGACTAATCGTTTACCCTCATCTGTCATAAAATTTGTCGATTCGCTATTGGTGCAATTTAAGGCTCGCTGGTAATGCTCTTGAAAATCCTTTGAAATGAAAATATTTTCTGCAGATTGCCTAGCTTCATCGCTTAACGTGCTGCAATTGGCGCTGTGTCCGCCTCTTGCAACGATACCTATAGGCCAATCCATTCCCAGACTAGAAAAATATTCAAGGCTTTCCCTGCCGCTAACCCCATGTTGATGCCCCCAACTTTCCGCAGCATTGGTGATCCAATTGGCGCTCTCTTGCGCCGCTTGAGTTTGACTTGTACTATAACCATTGGAGTACATATCAGAGCTGGCTACATGTTGGACGATGTCCGCGACGTTGCGTTCGGCAATTCCTCTCGTTTCTGTATACATTCCTTGTTTCGAGTTAACTTGCGTCTCTGCATTTTGTTGAGCGTTTTGTAAGCTGTTGGTATAGGCCTCAGCTGTGGAGATGCTCGTATTTAGATTTGACGGATCCTGATTAACCGTTAGATGGTTCTCACCATACTTGATTTGGTGCGTGCCATGGTTGTCTGTAAAAAATCCAGATGAAAGAGTAGGAGCGGTATTCTGTTGAAACGCTGTTTGATTTTCGTAAGAAACTTGTCCCATGCTTGTATTTGCAAATGAATAGTTGCCTGTGCTTAATTCAGAGGAAGCGGCAATGGCTGAAGAATGCGCTGGCGTCATCAAAGACCCAGTAAGATGAACAAGCGATTGTACATTTTGGAGAATGTAAAAAGAAATGACAGGTACAGAGAGAGAAAGAAATCCACTAAGCGCAGCTGTGTCAAACGCAATATCTTGAAAACCAACGCTTGTAAAAAGGCTAAATCCTTCCGAAAGACCACCCATCACGCTGCTGGCATACTTTTGGGCGCATAAAACAGTAATGTAATTTAAAATTCCATAAAGGGGCGGCCATAATTGGATCCAGATATTAAGAAACACCCAGCTGCCAATAAATTTAATTCCTCCAGGCAATAATGAAAGAGGAAGAATGAGTGCAAAAGAGGCATAAATTAACGCTTCAAATACGATACGCATCGTCACTAGACTGTTGCCAGCTAATGACCCTGCTGTCTGATAGATGTTGCGCTGGTTATCCTTTGCTCGCTCTGTTGCAAAGCGAGTTGTGGCGTCATTAAAGGCATTTACCACAATGATGTCTTTACAGAGGCCATTCACATCCCCACTCGTTGCATTTGCGATTTGGTTCGATATTTTATCCTCTGTTTGTTGTTTAAAATTGAGCAGTGTTTGATATGTGATAGGGATTTTCTTTAAAACTTCATGTTTTGTATAATATTCCACTTCTTTATTGAACAAAGGCCCCATTTTATCGACGGACTCTATGCATGTGAGATACTCCATTTTTTTACTGTCCGGATCAACGTAGGGTATCATTCTTACTTTACTTGTATTATTTTTTAAAAATGTCAAAAGCTGTGACGATCTGCGCAGCTGATCAATTGTATAACGACCCAAAGCGATGTCATAGATGATGCATTGCTGTGTGAAATGATGAAGATTTTGAGCAAGAGTTCCATTATTAAGTTTTAGACGAGAAAAATCCAATGCTGCATCAGAGCCAAAAATCATTCCTGTTTTGCAATATTTGACATCGTTTGGCGTATGCATGACATTTTCAATTGCTTGAGTCATTCTAAAACCCCAATAGCTGGTCATACCGGCGATTTTTGCGAATAACAAGGGAACGTGGTCGACCACAAGAGGTTTGTCATTGAGCTTGTCAATGACATGCACTCTAGCTTGTGGAACAATTAAGAGGGCGGGAATTGCCAATAACGGCAGCATATACTTTGTAAGAAAAGCTTCTGTATATGACTGAAAAAAACAGCGCGAAACACCCCAAGCTCCGCCAATCATGGCTGATATTATGCAAAGAGGTTGTACAAAACTGCTGTTATTTTTACTGCCGTAAAAAAGCATCGCAACTGCATTGAAAACCATTCTCAGAAGATCTCCACCCCCATAGGTAATCACCTCCACGTCAGTCATTGACATTTTTTATCTGCGCCTCCATATATTGAAATAATTCTAAAAGATAAGTTCTCTCTGCCTCTGTAGGTTGTCGATCCTTTGTCCAAAATAGATATTGTCGAAATTCATGTTCTCCCAGATCTACAATCCACGTTATGTAATACTCAGAAGGAATCTCACTGATAATTTCTGGTCCAATGCAAACAATTTCTTCTTCTCTTTCACCAAAGAGATTTTGCTTAGAAATGGATTTACAGTTCTGTTTAGCATTGAATTTAAGGAACTCAAATAGAATTGCCTTTTCTGTATGAGAGATAAGCTTAGTAGTGCAAGAGGATCTTTCTTTTGTGACCGTTCTGTCGCGATTGTGGTTCTTCATTATTATTGAACCGATTTTTTCTGCCGTTTTCTGATCATCTAATAAAAAATCATTCAACGTTTGAATTTTTGGATGTTTTGCATGATGCAATTCACTAAAATTGAAGACGACTTTAGATGTTTTACGCTCTTCATGCTCTGGTATATAGGCGCATGTGCTTTCAAATTCTTCTGGAATGGGTACCAGACTCCTCTTCCATTTGTTGTTTGCCGTGTCTAGCGCTTCACGGATAATCGCATCAATCTGATTGTTGCGCTTTCCATGAGTTGTAAATATGTCGAGAAAGGCTTCCATGTTTTGAGTGGAAACAATAAATACAAAAATTAAAAAAAATGAGATTTTAGTTTTTTTCATTTAATTTACCATAATTTGTGAGTTAATCTGTTTTTCAAGAAGTTGCACCTTTTGAATTAATCGCATTTCTAAATCGATGCCCTTTTTGGCATGCTCTTCATATCTCCGAACAACTTTTTGAACGCGTTCTAAGTCGTTTAAATAGTCGTCGATTGTTATTGCATACATGCTTTTATGACGCAGCTGCATACATCCTCTCCGTACAGTGTCTAATGCCTCGTTAACGACCTGTGCTAAAACATCCCAAGAGATGATATCCACTAATCCATCTAATTCCATTGCACAAGGTCCTCGATGATAGGCGCACAAAACATTGACAATTTTAAATAATGGGAGGCGGCTAGTTTGAAGCAATCCTTTTTCTGTGCTGTCTAATGGTTCATCATTGATAATTTTTTCTTGCATATTTGAGAGTGTTCTGCGAATTTTTGCAAACCATGAATCTGAAATGGCAATGTCATGTTCACTTTCTGATACAACCAAACACTTTTCATCTTGGCATGTGTATTTTTTAATTTTTCCTCCTTCGAGTAAATGCGTCAGAAACTCGTTATCTTCGGCTTTTGAAAAATAGTCTTTTATGTATTCTTCTTTGACAACGACTGTGCCAACTAATGTCATGTACAATTCCGCCAGTTCTTTATTTGCCTGGTTTTTAAAGAATGGCTGGATCATGAGAGCTTCCCAAGCAATATTGTATTCGCTTTCCAGTGGAAGATAGGATTTCACTAGACTACTTGCTTTTTTTTTGCCTGATTCGCTGGAGCAATTGTGGCGCCCTTCAATATAATCTTTGTATAATGGGCCAGTAGTGCTTGCTGTTCGGCAAATATGTTGGCTTGCCATGTCATTGGCAGGCCAAACAGATCCAACTAGCTCGGCTGCAGTCTCACAACTGTTAATGCCGATGCCATTAATTGTATTGGCCCAGCTTTGCATCTGGCGCATGGTGTTGTTAATTGTTGGCGAAACAGATTCTAAGCCAAGCATAAAAGCAAAGCCAGCGGCGTTGGATGAAATTGTTTGCAGCGTTTCAACAAGTTGTTTTCCCGTGATAAAGGAAAAGCCGCCAGTGTAAATATCTATTCCACCGCAGCCAGCTTGAATTTGTGGAATATGAGCGCTCATAAACTGGGTTGACTTGACCGGAGATCGTACAACCATGCCGCCGCCGCCCGTATAGTATCCAGCAGCTTGGCTTTTGTATAATAGATCTCCTTCCGATACATTAACTTCTGAATCGGTCATTTGGAAAAGACGTTCAGGAACTGTAATTTTGCCAAATCCATATTCATGAATAGAGATGAACAAACAGAACGTAAATAAAAATCTTCTCATGACTATTCCTCAAATTGCATGACGATGTTTTCTTCAATCTGACTAATCGTAGCCATTCCAAAAGCAAGCGGTATCGCTGTTAGAGTTCTGACATCCATAAGAAAAAGCGCAGGAAAGGTTTTCACTTGCATTTCCTCGGCAATGCTTGCATCCCTTATTGATCTTGGAAAATCTTTCGCAATCACGCCATCAATTGAAACTGGTTTGACCATCCAGTTGTGTTGTTTGGAAAACTCTCTTACAACTCTTGAAAAGGCCTGTGAAAAAGCATTTTCTCCTTCGTAAAAGAAAAGCAACATACTGCTTTTTGAAAGCTTTTTAATCAGCTTATTCCGAGCCGCAGAATCGACATTTTTTCTTACTTGGACGCCATATTGGGTTGTAGGCATCAAAGAGTAAACTTCCGGGTGTTCCAGAATATTTTGTTGCCATAAGTGAGAGAAGTCTTTAGATTGATTCACCCATTTGTTTTGCAATACCATATAGGCTAATACATTTTCCTTAGTTGGCTCTAGCATCGCTTTTGCTAAAGTTCGTTCCAGCTCCTCCTTGGCAATATTTAGAATAACAATCGGATCTTTAGGTTCGGCGCTTGCCTCATCTGGCTCTTCAGGTTTTTCAAAATTATGATACCAAGCCCACCCTTCAGCATGTCGTTTTTGCCAAGCTGTTTGTTCCTTTTCGCTGGCGTTTACAAAGCCAAACATTAAACAGAGAACGATTATGGACTGCTTCACAAAGCCTCGATGCGTTGTTTTAAACGTTCTTCGATCTTTTTAACTTTCTCTTCACTGTCAATGTTCTTAGGCGCTTCAAAGGCTTCTAAAAGATTAAGTTTGGAGAAGTCCAACCTTTTTATCTCATCTTGAGTCAATCCTCGACAATTCGGATTATGAACGTCTCCCCATGCGATATTCAGTTGCTTGCGAGCCTCCTCTTGAAACACGCGAGAAAGTTTACTCGGAAATACGCAAAAAATATGTTCTGTTCTACTCACCCAAAGATTTAGAAATTTTTCTTTTTTCTTTCCCAAATAATGACACAAACCTTTTTGACGACTTTCAGCTAACGCAATCTCGTCGGCGGTGCATTTACTTAACTTGACTTGCGTAGTGAAGCCATCCATGTCAAAGCAACAATCATACATGATATTTTCAGCGAGACTCTTGCTGCATCGCTGTTCAGATCCTGTAAAAAGACGAACGCTCTGACCGCTTGTCGCGTTGGCCTTCTGAAGCTCCTTTTTCATCTCGTCAAATACCGCCAGTTTTGTCGCTACATCAGGAAACGATTGATTAGGTTTATACTCAGTTGACCATAGTTTGGGATCCACTCCATAAGTGTCTTTAGGCTCCATGGCTATGTCGCCTTGGCGTGTGCGGCATTTAAAAAGCTTTTCCCAGATCAAACACTGAGATCCAATCTGTTTTATGCAACTTTCAGATGAAAAAATGCAGTTTTTTTCTTTAAGAAAATGACATTCATTTTGGAGAGGATTGATGCATTGCAGGTGAAGAAATTTATTCCAGTGTGGGCGTTTCACTTCATGCCCTTCAATGATGCGTGTTTCGGGAAGTCCAAATGTCGTATTAATTAATGTACAATTGAGACTGTCTAATAAATCTTCCGGCGTTTCCCAAACATCAATTTCCGCCCAGCTTTCGGCGGAGATTTCTCTTTCATATTCTAGAGAGGATTCACAAGTATGGGCATCATCTAAGTGTGTCCAACAGCTGATTATCAAATCGTGATGTTTAGTCCCCCTTTCCTTAAATGTTACATCATATGTTTTTATAGTAGGATCTAATGAAAATTCTCGTTTCTTTGATATGTAGATTTCAATAGGTTCAAATAAACCGTCACACTTTATTTCACTGCGATGACCTTTGCAAACTTTATATTTTGCAAAAACTCTTGGCGTATGAATAACTTCAACAGCCAAATTATGGTTAACAGTCACTGAAACTATTTCGTTCTCTATGAGGCATTTTTCAATTGTTTCTTGTATTTCAGCCTCAGGTTTATCGATCCCTTTCTGATTTTTCATTGAATGTTCGACATTTTCCACCACGGAAAGAATATTCGGATCAAGATCTTGAGATGGAAGATTTTTGACCTCCTGATGCATCGTGCTATCGAGTTGTTTGCGCGCTTGTTCTCCATCAAATGTTTGACCACGAAGGTCTCTTGGAGTAATTGCCTCTTGTTCCTCTTTTGATAGCTCTGAGCGTTGCGATGACCATCCCAATGATTTTCCTTGTTTCCGATAATGGTCAAGGTTTTCATTAGCAGCAATCGCCGTCATTGCTAATAGGACAAAAGCGTAGTGCGCACTGCGTCCAAACAACATTGTTTTTTCACCCAAATTAAATAAACGAAATCATCCTCTCCGCCAACTGGATAGGTTTTCCCTATCCCCCATAGTTGATCGCTTTTTCCCAGCGCTTGACACTCCCCGCTGGTTTGTGGGATTGGCCTAACAATTTGCGTCTTATAAAGGCTCTTTTTAATAACCGGCATAATGCGCGCTTCGCAAAAATCGCTATCATTATACCCTTTAACGACTCCCATGCGGTGCAGTCGGGCCAAACAACGATGTACAATTAAGGAACTTGCTTGCAAATGCCCTGTATGATGCGCAATATTGCCTCCAAAGGGATAAAGAGATCCTTGACAACCAGCGCACCAAAACAGCTCATCAGTCGGCTTATTTAGGGAGGCCTTGGCGCAATCTGCGATGCAAGCAAGCTGTGCAAGAGGATTAGAGAACGCATGCGCTTCAGGATTAAAAATATTCATCAAATTATCATCACTCCATAACGGGTCAAATTCCGACATATAAGCGACATCCAATTCTCCGGTTTCTACACATTGAAAATCTGTGAGAATGCCAAGCAAACTTAAAATAGGATAAACGTAATAATGCACATGATGAAAGCTTGTTTGAGCAGGTGTTTCGGCGATAGAGCTTACGCTGCCGCGATTTTTTAAGTTTGCCGTTCCTAGTTTAATGCCGCCAAGACCAACAAGTTTATAGGCTTGTCGCGTCACATCCACCATGCGCGCAGGTTCCCAAAAAGTAATCGGTATGCCGATTTTAGGCGGCGTTCCAGCGCAGAGGCAAATTGGGGTATTATAACTTGAAAAATCTTGAATGCTGGGCGTTACATTTATTCCTCCCAATGTAATTGGAAAAATACACTCCCAGCATACATCTGTAATTGGGTTGACCATTTCCCCATAAACTCGCATCGAAATAAAAAGAAAAATGAAAAGGCATTTCATAGGAGTTTTCTCAATGTTTGAGAGCTTTTTGTTTCCATCTTCCGCAAGGCGAATGCCAAAGATACATTTCCGCTCAACTTGTCAAACTTTTCTTCATCTACAGTCACAAAACAGGGGACTTTTTCTACGCCAAACTTAGTAAAGAGTCGTGGATCTATCTGCACTGCGACATGAACGCCTTGTTTTCGCAAAGCGTGCATTTTTACTGCGAGACGATTAAAGCTATTTTCCGGCAATCCGCGCAAAACTAATACGCCGCCCACCTTCTCCACTTCTTTTGAAAGCGTTAACCATGTCTCCTCAGGCAAACTAAAACTGACAAATACATATAAGGTTATTTGTTGATCCGCCTTTACAGATAATGCATTCCCACATTTGCCTTTTTCCAAATCTTGCTTCTCTTGATTAGTCGAGGGTTTCACATTTGCCAACGCTTCCTTTAACAAGTCCTTTTGATTTTCAGCAAGGGCAAGTGAAGTAACCAGTAATGGAAAAAGGCACATTAAAAGCATGGAATTTCCTCGATCTTCAGCTTTAACCCTTTTTGCGTGACTCTTGCCGGTAATGATTCGATTTTAAGTTTGCTTGTTAAATATCCCGCTTGATCAAAATATACAGGTCGATTTTCTCTGCTTTCCACTTCTAATGGATTTCCTGCAGTCAAAACCCAGAGGCCCTGTAATTGTTTTGCCCATGCCAACTGCTTTTTGTCGTTGCCGTCAAAAAATAGCAAGCCATTGCGCAACACAATTGAATTCAAGGGATTAAATTGCATCCCCTTTGAAACGATTATTTTGCCATCTTGATCTTTGATATCCTCTTGCATGCAAAGCGTTGGATCGAATTCAAAGATGCGTGGATAGATTGCCTTTGGCAACTTCTTTCCCTTAGGATTTTTAACAGACTCAATGAATGCGTCCTGCAATTCTAAAATCTGTTTTTCTTCGAGCTTTGCTTTTGCTAAGCGTTCCTGTAAAACCACAATTAAATCCTCCTCTTGAATGACAAAAGTCGCTCCAAATACCCCAAAGTCTTTTGCGCTTAAATTTGCCGAGCAAAACAGCAGCAAAGTCAAAAAATAGGCCATAGTTGTTCTTTTATAGAGTCTTGAGGAACAAGTCCGAATTCTGCATAGCGTGAATCAAAACTTTCAGGATGCATTCCAAGTACAAAACAGAACCCGTCCGGGATGATGCCACTCTCTATAGGTGTAAACGCATCTACAATGGCTCCTTTTTCAGAACCATTTATGTAAATTTTCTGATTTTTAACTTCAATGAAGTCCCCTGGCAATCCCATCATGAGTTTGGCAAAAGTGACCTGGCTTGCAGGAAGGCAAAATGTCACGATTTGTCCTATTTTTGGCGAAATCGCTGGAACAGCTAAATACAGTTTTTGAGGAAGGCTTTGACTGGAATTATAGCGAATGCCATACCCACAAATAAGAAAGATTATACATAATGCAATCGAACAAAAAATAATCGCCTGAATGACTTTCACGCCACCGCCCCCTTTTTCAGTAATTCCTTAATCGCTTGAGAGACGCTAAAACCTTTTTCAGTAAGCTCCTTAATTCGCGTGTAATCTTCTGGCTGGGTGCTGTACAATAGATTGGAAAAGGGATCCAGCTTTAACCTTCCGATGGAATAGTTGTTGTTGGCGTCGCATATGACGATTTCACTATAATTTCCTTGCTGCATCACAACGCTTTCTATGGCCTTGAGAAGTCCTGGATTGCGCGGCAATTTTCCACTGTCGGCTAATTGCTGGGTTGTCCCTTGTTTTTGGGATAAAAAGCACATCCAATCCGAATTTTCAAAAGCGGCCTTCGCTCCAGGCGTCGTAAAAAAGTCTTCAATTCTTTGCGTTCCCACAATGAGAGCCCCGCGATATTTACGTAAACGCCTTGCAAGGGTTTCGATAAACTCACCTGTTTGAGGCGCGCGCAGCAGATCCCATGCTTCATCAATGCATATATAGAAAGGCGTTTTTCTATCTCCCAGAAAAGCGCGATTGGCGATATCCATGATAAACAATTGTAGAATCACTGCTTGCAGATCTTTTTTTCCTTTCAGTTCTTCTAATTCAATGACAACAAACGGATTTTTGAAATCGACATTGCTCTCTCCTTCGAAATATTTGGCATACATCCCATTCTTCGTATAAGGAGTCAGCATAATGCTTAAAATGCGGGCTTTTTCGTCTGAAATTTCTTTAAGCGCTTCGGCGACATCTGTAATGGTGGCTTTTCGTCCCTTCTGTTCCCATGCTTTTTGAATCGCAATCTCAATTAAAGATCCCTCATGCTTTTCTTCGTTGCCTGTCGACGCCATGCATGCAATGAGGGACTTTAACATGCTAAATGCGACCTCTTTCTCCTCTTGATCGTCTATTTTGAGTTTGGAGAATGGATTTAGACATATATTTGATTTCTTTGAAAATTCGATCTCCTGTCCTTCCACTAAATCGCATAGTTTTTTATAACTGCGTCCTACATCCAAAATATAGATCTGCACACCCATGCGTAAACCATTGACCAGCATGTCCTGCATAAAAACGGATTTACCTCCTCCACTTCGACCTGCTACGATGGTGTTGTAATTTCCAGCTTTGTTGTCGAATGGATTCCAATTGAACATTTGGCCGCGTCTTCCAATAAAAAGCATCCCTGGCGTATTCGTTCCAGACCACTCTCCTTGTATCGGGATAAACAATTGACATTCCGTAGAGAGTGTGGTTTTTAAAACATTCATATTTTTCAACTCCATCGCCATCTCTCCCCATGCTGTAGGCAGAATTGATATCAGATGGGGAAAATGAGTGTAACGATTTTCAACCAGATCAAATTGATGGGCCTTGAATAGATTTCGCAAGCTTTGCTCTGCGTCGGCAAGCCCATTTTTTTGAGTCCAAAATCCACAGCTAAATTGTGTCCAGACGAATTTAGCGCCTTGAGTAAGTTCACGGCGCACGCTATCGCATTCCCTCATCTCGGCTGCCAATTCTGGAATCATTCTTATGAGGTAGCCTGACTTTCCTTGGTTTTCAATCAATCGCGAACGTGCATTAAAGTTATTTTCAGCCTTTGATTGCTTAGGAAAATGCACTCCGTAGTGTAAAAAAAATGGAAAGTCCAAGCGGTAATTGTCTCTTGCTGGATCGCCAATCAGATTTTGCATCGCCATCGGCGACCAATTGTCAGGCATATCCGATATATAAAAGCTTTTAAAGGCCGCTTCCTCATCAAAATAAATAGCGTCTTTCTCCACCCTCGTTTCGCCGCCCATCATAAGCTGAGTGGAGAGATCATCTAAAATGTTATGACGGCGTCTTTTTAATTCTGCATCTAGATTAGGATTCAACATCCATCCGGCGGTTTCTAAAAAAGCCTGCGGACCCATGCCGTGTGCACGGGTAAAGGTTTGAAAAAGTTTTAACATTCTTTGCCGCATGTCGCCTAAAAGCTTTGCTTCTTCAGCATATTCGCTTTTGTATGGCAGGCTGTAAGATATAAAAAATCTAAAATTTCGGGCTGCAAATCCCCCCTTTTCAAAGTGCTTTTGACGATGAGCGGAAATTTCATTGGAAATGCCTTCTCGATTTCCCTTTGACCACCAACTTAGAAAAGGGCGTATGCGATGATCGGCCAGCAGTAAAAATTGCACTGAAGCGTTTTCGTAAAAGAAGTCTTCAAATATGCTTTTTAAAAGCTTTTGATAATGCTCATCTCCTCCAATTACCGGCATGGCTTCAATGACAAATCCAACGCTATGCTGATTCACAAAAAGTCCAAGGCCTACATTAAAACTTTCAAAAGGCAGCAGCTTGGCCATTGTATCTGCGCTTATAAGATCTGTTAAGCTCCCATATTCTGGATTAAAGGGTCTGTTTTCCCCAAAAAAACGCAGGATCCGATGTCCGGTCTTGCTAAATGCATCTATTGCTCCTCGCATAACATCTCCTTATGGAAATAAATATACGTGGAACATCCATCCTTAGGAGCGAGCCAAATGCGTCTTTGGAATGGCTCAGAATCGGTTGAATAAGCCTTTTTGCAAGATGGGGAGCTATACATATTGACCAACTTAGGAACGCACCCTGTAAATGAATCTTCACCGCATGGGGATTCTAAAATCATTTTCTCCAATGTCGTCACAGGCGTGCAGGGAACACCCTCTCCGGGAGGACAATCAAAGTCTCTTTTGTACATGCTGCAAGAGGTTAAAAAAAGACCTAATAAACAAAATAAACGGCGCATCTCTTTTTTAATCCTCAATAAATGATTTAATGAATTGATAGGTTGGAATCTCTTTTGAAAACAAACGACCATTGATCTCTACTGTTGGTACCGCAAAGATTTTCTCCTGTTTTAGAAAAGGATAGATCGCTTCAAAAACATGATGATCTTGTAAGAATTGATGATCCTTGAGCTTATCCAATGGTTTTTTAAACACGTTCATTGCCGTCATCATCAATGTGGACATGAGTTCTGGATCCGATGGAGTCGCTTCTTCAAACATAACCTCTAAAAATAAACATTTTTCATTTTCCTCCAGTTGTTCAAAACAGATCATCGCCTGCACTGTAGGCAAATCCTGTGGAACCGGATGAAATTCAAAGTGAACCTTTCCTGTATCAATCAGTTCCTCTTTAATGTTTCCAAAGTCCTCTCTAAATAATCTGACGCAGTGGGGACACTGAAATGAAAAAAATTCAATAATTTTAACGGGAGCGTCCTTTCTACCATAGTTGATGCAATAGATTGAATCTAATTTACGAAATTCTTCTACCTGCTCTCTTGATATTTGCACAGGTTCTTGATTATGTGTGGGGACTGTTTTTTGAGGTTCATGCTTGCTGAAAATGGGAAAAATGAGAGCTGCAGCTGTTCCACAAACACCTATCAATATCAAGGCCTTGGTGATCTTCATGCCCCTGCTCTCCCCATGTTCCGCACCCTTTCGTGCGTATACAAATCACCCAGATCAGCGCAATCAGAAAACGTGATGTCCACTATCCGCCCTGGAGTTATTTGGATCACTGGGCGCAACTGCTCAGCCCTCCTAATAAAATAGTCTGTTAATGCGTCTAGAGCGTTTGTAACGCCTTCAGATCCGCCCGCTATAGCCAGCTGTCCAGCGGATTGTTTCCAACTTGTTTGACAATCTTCGGCAGGATATCCATTTAATCCTGTAACCGGATAGAGACGAGACATGGCAGCCGCTTCGAAAAAATTGCTTGCGCCAGATAAAAATCCACTCATCAAAGCATTCTCAATAAGGAGAGAGCTTTTATCTACAACGGTTCCGCGTAAGCCATATTTTCCGTCTTCACCTGAAACATATCCTGCAACTTGTGTTTCGATGTAATGTCCATCGGCCCTGACTTGAGTCAATTTTTCAAGGCGGAAATAAACGCGTTCACTTGATAAATCTCCATAAACACAAGCTGTTACGATGCCGCTTTTTAAACGAGCGCGCACCTCATGCGGCAAACGGCCATCGGCAATGATGCGCAATTTTACCGGAAGCGGATCAGTACTGCCCTTAACACCGCATGGCATATCCACGCTGGATAATAGGATGGCTTTTATAGTCGTTCCAGCTGGAATGGTGCGATTGATATGATGGAGATTTGTCGGTTCCGGACATGAGACTAAAGTAAGAGGCATGAATACTTCTTGTGGGGGTATTGATGGCTGAGAATTTGCAAATGGGTCCCATCCACCCTGCTGATAATTGACAGAAGCGTTTCGTAATTCCTCACGCAAGTTTTCACGAATAGGAGCCTCTGGCGATTCATTTTTCTTTAGTTCAGATCGCAACTTATCAATCTCACTACGCAATGCTGTGATTTCATTTTGCGTCGAGTATTCTCGTTCGCCTTCTTCTTGAATGCGTTTAAGAAACATTTCCTGAATGAATTCGACCTTTCCTTGTACAACTTCATTTTCAGAGCGCATCTGATCCACCCAAATTTCTTTAGGATCAATTCCATCAAGAGGCAGGTGTGGAGTTGATATGTAGGAGCTCTTTTGATTTTCTGTCTCATGCAAATAGTCTCGGATGATAAAGGCTGATGCAGCTAAAAAAATCACTCCTGCGCAAGCTGCAACTAAATATCTTAATCTCTTTTGTTTTGTTTGATGTTCTTCGTTCATTCCATTCTCCTAATCGCTATCTCAAACATCCAATTAAAACAATGGCGCACTCATCCGGATTTAGCTTATATCGATCCAAAAAAACCCAATCGCCATCCAATATATTAACCTGACACTCAGTGACGCATTTAGACTTTTTAGAAATGTTTTGAAGTCGATAAAAGAAAACAATTTGTTTGTCTCCAACAAGGCGACTGATGCGTTGCATCTTCAATTCTTTACAAATTTTAACAGGAGAATCTTGATCTTCAAAAAGAGTGTACCCATCAGGAATAATCCCCTTAATGACTCCATCAACTAAGTTGGTAAGAGGGTCGTCCAATGCCTCGCAAACTGAATTACATGTTCTTACGCCATCCATACTGTCATCGATTTCTCTTAACACAGGCTGTAAAAGCACAATTTCGGAAGAACCATCAAAGAAACACAATTCTAAATCTTGAACGACCCCAGAAGTTGAAACTAATGAGAGAGTTGTATTCGGACAATGTGGTTTCATCGCTTGTACAAACAGCTGACCGCTATCCTCTTCCACATCCACAGAAAGATTGCTATTTCGAAAAAAGGCTTTTTTAATGCGATCTCCAATAATGCCAATGCGATTGTGGTGATTTGAAGAAAGATTAACAGAAATAACCGCCGTTGGATCCATTGGGATATACTGTGCGCTAAAAAGCGCAACGTTAGAAAGAAACAAACAAAAAGTCATAAATAGTTTTATCATTTCGTATTCTCTCCTCGTTCTATCGAAGCTAAAAGAAGACGTCCGCCAAAATTTGTGAAGCCCAACCGATAACTTTCACGTACAGTGGAAAGCGCCTTATCGCCTAAAAGAAGCGTACGGTCACCCTCCAAAATCACACTGTTATTTTGTGGAGACACGATAACTTTTGTTCGAAAAAACACATACGAAGCATTATCTTTCTTGAGCTTATCCAATTCAGAAGCCAACTTGCTGCTCAGAATACTCGCAAAAGCCGGATCCACCTGACGCATTAAGATTGTCAATTGCATATCAGCGGAAGCCGGAGAACGCGTTAACAAAAGATCGCCCACAAAACATCCCATCTGTTCTAGATATGTCGGCGATACAGCTAATCCTTCCACCCAAAATTCTTTTTCCAGAGTCGCCGGAATCACAATCACGCGTTCAGTTTTTCTAAATAACAATGCGCTTAAGATCAAGGCCAGCAACAGCACAAAAAAAACAATGGCTAACGAAATATTGCGTTGCACCGTCAGTGACCGTATCGTGTATTCCCTGATAATTTCATTCATCGGCGGATTCTTCTAATGTGTGAAGGGATATTGGGATAACTAGCGCCAAATAACCAGTAAGCCATTGCCTTGAAATTTATATTTCCATTTCGCTTTCGAATGCGCCTATATAACCACGTGCAGAAAATACCGAATCCTATTAGCAAAAGGCTGCCAAATAGAACGCCCAGCGAAAATAGGATAAGAAACATTAATGCATCGTCAATGCGCCAAAAAACAAGACGCGGCATATTATCCAACGTTTTTTTGATCTCCATTTTACATCCCAGGCAACATTGCGCTGAAAACGGAGTCTATAAAAAATGGAATAAGATTGAGCAGAAGACCAATGCCGGCATATGTCATCATTTGCTGTGTTTTTCCCATGGCTAAACAGCACACTCCATAAGCGATCCCTAAAACACCAAGAATCCTGACGACAGGTCCAAAAACAACTCCCTTAATCTCTTTTATTTTATCATCAACCGCATCATTAAAATTTTTCCACGTCGCCTCGTGCGCTTGTGTATTATTTTTAACAACGATACCTGCTGGCAATGTTGCTGGAACTGCCCAAATCACCAAAAATAGCGCCATTAACCACTTCATATTCATACCTCTTCTTCTCAAATTTTATGTTTAGTTTCTCATTGCATATTTGGTTTTAACAGATGTAATAAATTGTGTCAAAATTATTTTTTTTATGTGTTAAAAATTTACACCTTATCCCTTTAAATTTCAGTTGGATGTCTGTAAAAAATTTTCGAGACGTCATAAATATTTTCAACTTGTTAGATTTTTCTTAACGATAATGCAGAAAACATATAGAATAATCCCCTTCTAAAGCTATTCTCAAGGCTTGCATGCAGTTATCCATAAGACGCTTGCTTATAGCCATTAACGAAGAAAGCCTCAAAAGAAGGAATAAAACTGTTGCAAATTTCAAATAAAAATTGTTATATGTTTACCAAAAGAAAATGACAGGAGATCAAATTGAAAAATTCAAATCCAGATATCGAATGCGAAAATCTACAACCACCAACACAAATTGGATATGCGCTTCCTATTGACGAACATCTTTATAACCGAATTGAAAAGCTCATTCGTCTGCTGAACCATGTTGATGATAAAAAACATACAAGACAGCGTTTAGTTATAGATGCTTTTCTAGAAAAACTTGGAAAAAATCAAAAAATAGATGCCTTAGACACTTCTCCAGAAATACCTAAAAAAAGACTTCGATTCGCAATCAATGCACGCATGTACGAAAAAATCGAAAAAGAAATTCAGACGATAAAAAAAACTCGCAGAAGTTACTCAAAACAGGAATGGTTTACAGAAGCTATTAATGAAAAACTTGACAAGGAAGAGAAAAAAGCACAGAAGCTGCTTGAAAAAACCACAAATAAGCAAGAAATCAATTCTTGATTTTACAGAAAAAATCACAAGAAAGCCGTGGAGAATTGCGTTAAGCGTTACCATGAGGATCAAGAAGATCAACACATGCAGCGGCTGAGCTGGGCGAAAATAGTATGGAAGATAAATGGCTGAATATAACGAATGGAACAAAAAAGGCGCGACTCTAAGCGATGTAACGGCAAAAGCTGAATATGGGGTAGATTACGAATTCATTGTCAAAGGCATAAAAGCTGGAATATTAGAATATCGCGAAGGAACAGTATGGGGAAACCCATTTCTCAGAATTTTGAGAAGTCAATTAGAAAAATACATAACCAATGAACTTGGAGAAAAACACCTGATGAAAGTTAATGGCGAGTTGGAATTACGAAAAATCAAAAAAGAAATATCGGATCTCAAGAAGAAATTGGATACACTTCAGTTGCGTAAGGCCACACTTGAGGAATCATTGAGCAAATAGGGTCGTTTAACAAACGTCGCAAAAGCTTTAAACGAACATTGCAACCTTTTAGAAATAACTCTTGCCTTTTCACTCTATTTTTGCGTATAATTGGGTTACAAGGATCGGGAGTTCCCGATCGGCGTCCTGCCTCGGTGTATACCGGGGCTTTTCGCTTTCTAGGGGTAGCATTTCAATCCTATCCCCATGTGTTTTGGATATCCCAAAAGTTTCTTTTTAACGACCTCAAATGCAATGCTTGCCTGCTCTGGTTTCACAACATGCCTGGCTATGGGATGAGCTACTAAATCAGCTATTTGTAATCCACAACTATTTGTTTTTTTATTGGCAAACTTGATGTCAAAAGGATATTGTTCACCTTGTCGACTAGCCTGATCAGAAATCCTCCTGAAGGCAAGTTCCAAATCCTGATCTTCAGCTTTACCTCTACATTCAACAACAATATGTGTGAGGCGCTTAAGTTGATTTTCTTCTTTTAGAAACGTATATGCGTGTTCCAAGCAAAAACCAAGAGCAATCAAATAAGGATTATCTGAGTTTGGACAATCTTTTTTCAAATTTCTTTTGTCAATTGCTGTCGCTATAACTGAAAAAGGAATGCTTTCAATTGCCTTGTTTAATTCAAATAAAAATTTTAAACGAATTTCCTCGTTAAAAAGGAAGGTAAATTCGCCTTTAGATTTCCGAATTTCATGATTATGCAATATTGCTAGATCATGTCCCCAAAAATCTAACTTCAACTTAGTGATTGCTTGCTTCACTATCGACATGTAATCAGATTTCTTGAAAATGCAAAAAACCAAAACAAAAACAGGATTTTCAAGGTTGATAGACGTCAGTCCATGATCCCCGCTTTCATCGGCAAAAATGAGGTAATTGCTGAATTCTTGATTCTCTTGCATGTCGCTCCAAATTGCGGATTTTATATTAATTTGCAGTAAATCTCAATGGTAATTTATCTCTTGGAAAGAGGAAAACGGTAGGAACTTTCTCAATTTATGCTGATAATCTTCCAATGGAAAGTTCGAACTGTATTCAATGCAACAACGAGGGTGCAATTAAAGACGTATAGACTGAAAGTGTGCTGTAAATGCCCCAAAGACGTTTTTAAAAATTTACCCATAGAGGAGAAATACCTATCCAAGCTATTGACTCAAATGAATCGATTTGAAAAAACATATGTAGGGCATCTTTTCCTATTTGCCCACAATTGCTGTCAGCTGATGGACAAAGAAAGCTATTCTTGTTTTCTTTTACAGGGATTGATATCCTCTAAGAACATATGAACAAGAAAATTTTTATGATTGCTGGACCGAATGGGGCTGGTAAAACGACTACAGCAATGTCGTTGATATCGAATATCGCCATGCTCGATGAGTTTATTAATGCAGATGAGATTGCACGAGGATTGGCTCCCATGCATCCTGAAAGCATGTCTTTAACAGCTAGTAAATTGATGTTGAAAAGACTAGGGGAATTGCTTAAATCCAATATGAATTTTGCCTTTGAAACAACGGGATCAGGTACAAATTATATCAAGCATCTTAAAGAAGCTCAAACAAAGGGATACGAAGTTAATTTGATGTTTTTATGGCTTCCTAGCCCAGATTTGGCAGTTGAGCGAGTTGCACGTCGAGTGAAGCAGGGTGGTCATCATGTTCCAGAGGACATAATAAGAAGGCCTTGTTCACCTTTTCGGTCACTAGAATCCCCTCTCTGTGTGCTCTGTGGTCTCTGTGGTTGATAAAAACGTTTCAAGCTTTTTTATCAACCACAGAGATCACAGAGCACACAGAGAGGTGACTGAGTTCCTCCTTAGTAAAGGTGAACAAGGCCAATAAGAAGACGATATTATAGTGGGTTGAAAAATCTCATAAAACACTATCTTCCACTAGCCGATAAAGCGCTCATATTAGATAACTCGATAGCAGGGTTAAATAAAGTGATTGCGAGCAAGCACTCAGTTGATGAATTAAAAATTGAAGAGCCTATTATTTGGAAAGAGATTCAAGAGGTAGCACATGCCAAGCAAACGTAAATCAGACATTCTTGAGATCCTATTAGATGCCCATAAAAAAGGCGTGGAACGAGCAATAGACCTTTCTATTAGAACAGGGATACCATTAGTCGTACAAGAAGGTGGAAAGATTAAAGAGATCAAACCAGCATACAAATATGTTAGAGTTCCTATCCGAGCAAAAAGGGTGAAACCATCATCAAATAAGTAGCCAATTTAGGGAAAATGGTGAGACAGCAATAAGCTTGGTAAGTGTTTATGAAAGAGCATGATGAAGATGAAATCAATCATGAGATGTATGTGCATCTTTTATGGTCGACAATGAGTCAAAGACCACTTATAACGCCTTCTGTTGTCCCGTATCTTTACGATTATTTATGTAATTTGACATTAAATGAAGGATGTCATCTCATAGGTGGAAGTGTGTTTTGTGATCATACCCAATTGGTAATAAAATTTGCACCAGATACAATATTTTTTGATTTGATCACAAATCTGAAAGTTGCATCTTTATTATGGATACGGACAAATTTTCCTGAAATTGAAAGATTCGAATGGCAGAAATCTGATTTTGGATTTACTGTTGGTGTAGATGAAGTTGGAGATTTGATCGAAAGAATCAAAAAAGCCAAGTTGTTTAAAGAAGAAGTCTTTTCTTTATTAGATCAAAATGAAATGAAATACGATCCTGTCGAAGTTTTAGAGTAAAAAACTTCGAACGGTGAACGGATTGATTTAGCTGCGAATAGAATTAAAGGGGATCTTGAATGTCCATAAATCGTTGCTGAACTTGACTCCATGTTCAAATAATTTCAAGGTTTACGTTCCTTTGCTTGCCATTGCTTGGCATATTTCAGCGCAATTAAGTGTCCAAAATCAAATCTAGAGAGAGTATTCAAGCTTTTTCGTAAATCGATGAGCTGCTTTTCGGAATATCCAAGTTCCTGTCCTATGGCGCCAAGTATTGCGCGGACACGTGGAGGTTCTGATATTGCGATCTGAAGTAAATGTTTAAATCGCCCGGCTTCTTGAAAGTGTTTTAACAGCTTATCAACGGTTTCTTCAGGGGAAAATTCGCTAGATGATCCTCTTTGACGAAGGAAGTCTAGAATGGCTGCATCTTTATATGAAAGTTCTTGCCACGATTCTGGCCTTCGCGTGTGTATGATTGTTTCTTTACCAACAAGTAAACGCGGTAAACTAAGGCCATTTGTCGCGACTTCTAATTTTGCTGCATGCTGCGTGCTAAACCCGAGGAGATTTGCCGCCGCACAACCAGCAGGAAATATCCCTTTTCTCAAGATGGGTAAAGAGCATAATTGACTAGGGTTTGGTTTACTTGGTCCAAATGCTGTTTGCCTTGGTTTGTAGTATAGCCCTTTACCGAGTCTTTGAATCATACCTAGGCGAAATAAGCGAGATAAAGTCTGTGCAACCGCTGTAAATGGCATGTTTTCAAAATCGGTTAGTCGCCAAACCCGTTCTCCGCCCGATTCAATTTTGTCTCGGACGGTCTTAGCAATGCTGCAAATATCGGATCTGATTTTCTTTTGTCTGTTCTTCATAACCTTATTATCACCCAATTTTCCCTTTTTAGTCAAGTTTTTTTGCTGTAAAACTTGACATCATGCCGACTCATACTGACAGAAAAGTTTATTATCGGAAGGTGACTAAATTAGACGGTTACGAGTCAATTGAGATTTGATGAGGAGAGATAGTCTGTAAGGCATCAAACTGTGCCACCAGTGTGCCAAAACAAAAAACCTCAGTACCATCCAGAAAAGTTCGTAAACTTTAAAAGACTACATAGACTCTAGCAATAAGGGTCATCAGCGCTAAAGCAAAAAAGAAGATGGGTATAACCCAACACAGGCGGGTAATATTGTAATAGGTTTTTGAATAACTGAAACACATCAAAAAAAAGCTTAACGGCATCGCAAAAATGGGCAAGAGATTAATGAAGCCAATCAGTTTATTCATAAAGGTGGCATTGATTAAATTAGCTCCGACAAATGGAGCAAAGAAAAAAAACAAAAATGGAAAAAGAAATAAATAGGTAAGGCCCCAAACGATCATGCTACATTTAGCTTTTTTCTGTGCAAATGATGTCATATCTTCGGCTATCATAATAAGGTTACGTTATAAACATCGAATTATAGAATCTAGAGCCCACACAGTAATCAGAGTCAACCAAGGTACTAACCAGAAAAACAATGTTTTACCGTATTCTTCACACATATAACTTGACCACATAAGATCTATGCTCACAGGCAACGAAAGGGGGATTAATGAGATGGTAAAAATAATGGATAACCCCTTTAGGATTGATAAATCAGGATTATCAAATATCATGGAAGAAAGCAATGCAAAATAAGATAGCAGTGGCAAAAGCAAAACATAAATAATCGTCCAAGCTATAGCACAGATCTTGGCTGTTCTTTTAATATTTTGCATGGATTCTGCCTCATTCTGACAGCTAGACATTTCGATTTTTTTGTCTTTCATTAATATTTAATAGCTTTAAAGCGTGTTCTGAAATGATCGCTCCTTGGCTATGTGCAAATACGATAACTGGGGGTTAGAAATCCTCTTTATTTGATAAAACAAGAAGATATCTGAAAAATTTAGCGTAGGAGTATCGATTCCAATAAAAGGAATTTTCTTCATGGTTTTTCCCTACTTAGAACTTGTAAATGCAGATTTTACGTATTTTTATTTTTTTTGCAAAGCAAAATACTTAAAATATGCATAGACATGTTTTACGTATTTTTTACAAGACTGATCCTGCAAATTGGAATCAAGCTAGCCTGATTCTAATTCAATTTATTTAAATACAAAATTTGAACCTAAACAACCATGCTAAATTCTTATTTTACTCTTTTATAATTTCTTTGATTTGAGGAATGCGTTTCCAAATTTCATTTATCTCTCTAATGGCTCCTCTGAGAATGCTCCCAAATTGTTGCTCTTTTTGTAGATCCTTATCATATAAAGCCTGCTTTAACTCACGTAAGGACCACTCTAAGACACAACATCTCACGAATAATACTATAATAGGAAAATATTCTTTTTCTGCGTCTTCTAAGGCTCCATAATTTGTTTGAATACAAGAAAATAATTTATCTTCTTCAGTTAATGTGAGATAACGCTCTAAAAAACTCCAGCCTGAAAAAGTCGCAAAATCTAGCAAGCGAACATCCGTTCTTACTTTATCTAAGTCGATAAAAAACGATTTGCCATTAGAAATAATGGTATTATTTGGAGTAATATCACCATGAATAAGCTGAGTGGGTAAGCTATTATAAATCTTAAGAAATGACTGAGAGGTAAAATAATGTGCACTTTTAATGCAGTTCTTCCAAGCTTCTGTTACAAAAATGGAGGGATTCCATTCCATTAGTTCTGGAGTCAAATGAGATATATTTTCATTAGAATAATTGTCTAAAGCGCTTGATCGAAGGTCTTCTGTCAAAGAGCTTCTTTTTGAATAATTGTGAAAGCTTGCCGCCAACATAAACATTTGTTCGATCGAACTCGATTGATCGGAATCAGGTTTGAGATATTCAATACAAGAAAAGGAGGTTTCGCCCAATTTGACGAGATAATTTCCTTTTATATCTTTCAAAATATGAGGAAGCCGCTCAAATCCATTGCTTTTCATTTCATCCATTGCTTTCATTCGTTTTTCAGCCCATGAGCTATTTGGCTCATGTTTAAGAACCCCAATAGGAATTTTATAAAAGTTTGTAAACTTAAAAATTAAAATAGGCGCATTACAATCTCCACCATTTATTTTTTCAAAACTCAAACATTCTTCTGTATTTAGAAATACTTTGAGATTATAAAGAGCAGCCAATGCCTCTTTTTTTTCGAGTGGCATCACACTGCAGAAAGATTCAAATTCAGTCTTTTCTGAGGCAAATTTAAGATGGTGTAGAGTATGTGCAACGGAAGCGCAATAGACAGGTGAAACGAAGCTCATAAGAATCCTCCTTTAAATTTTCAAGTAACAGTTCTATAGAAATTAAACCAATAGCCTAACTCTGTTCTGAATTTCATCCAATCCAAAGTTCTGAATGCGTCCAACAGCCCCCATCTCCCTTGACTAAAATTTATCAAATCAAACGAACAAACTTAATGAAAAAAAATCTTAGACGGCATGACTTATGCAGAATCAGCCCGATCATTTATAACTTTTCTTATCTATTTTTTTATAATATTTTGAATAGCATCTGCAACGACTTGTGGGGCATCATTGTGAATATGATGACCAACTCCATCAGCACAAATGATTTGTTTTGAATTTAGGGATCGTTCTACAAGCTCTCGTTGGTGTTCTTGCCATGCTTCTTCTTCAATTTCATTTGAATCAGAACCGCTATTTATGAGAGTTTTGGGTTTAGTGAGTACTCTAAGAGGTAGATTTCCAAACAAAGGATCTTCCCTTGAATGACCTTTTGCATAGTCACCTAAAATAGCAATATTTTCTCGAATACGTGCGGCTTCAGCATATCCGGTCAAGCCGTCACAAGCCCTGGGAAAAAGCAATTGTGCAGTTGTAAGAGGTATTAATTTTAAAGGAAAGTCTTGGTGAAGTGGTGCATTTAACAGAGATTTCATACGTGGATCGGATACGACTGCATCGCTTGAGGAATCTACTAAAATCAATCCCGCCACTTTTTCCGGAAACATTTTGGCGTATACTTGCATACATATCCCTCCAAATGAGTGGCCAACGAGAATGTATGGTCGACTGATTTCTCCTTTCTTTTCAAGAAGGGTCAGCATATTATCAAAATCTTTAATAATTTGCTTAATAGAACCAGGATCAGGGCTGGGATCACTAAAACCTAATCCAGCACGATCATAACTTAATCCATATACTGGTGTTCCATTTAGTAGTTCTTTTACTCCTTGCCAAGCCCATCCATTGCCGCCGCTCCCAGATTCCATAATGATGCATCGATGCTCTGGATTATATGCGCCGAACTTTTGGATCTGTAATTTACGACCAGGTTCAATTTCAAGTAATTCACCAGACATTTGCCAATCTTTTTGTTTACTAATAACGCACGCCTCTTCTAAAATTTTGTTTTTGCCTAAAATTGTTGCTATTGCTCCGAGGATTAATATCTCGCGCATTGTCATTCCAACTAGTATAGGTGGTAAGTTATCCACAGCGTCTTCAGCAATAGGTGGACTTCCGGGAATTGGTGTTGTGAAGGCCTCATTTATTTTGGTTTGATTTTCACCTTTTTGTAAAATTTCCAATATAGAATCTTTATCTAGGCCAAGAAGCAAAGAAGCTCGCTCAATTATATTGTTTAGTAGTTTTTGTTTATCTGCACTAAGAGCAATTTCGATTCCTAATGAAGTCAATCCGGATGAAGATAATCTTCTATCAATATCAGTGAAGGCTAATTTAATATATTTGACACCCTTTCCATCTCGCGTTTCATCCCATCGATCACGCACACGCTTGCATAACAATGCAAACCCCGCGGTTCCTAAAGTTAAAAGCAACAATCCAAAACCCTCAATCAGTCTTCGTCCGACTCCAAGATTTGCGTCTTTACTTTTAAGAACACATATATAACAACTCTTCCCTCCAATAGAACTTCCAGCCCTTCGCTCAGATAACTCTGAATACTTTGGGTAAGTAGAGGCTATTGTTTTTTCAACAATATCAGAACGGAAACTGGTCATAAAAACCTAAAAAAGTTATGTTGTAAAATTATATTTCTTAAAATTATATTTATTCCTTTTTGTTTGATTGTATTATTTTTATTAATTCATTAGCCTTATTTAAGGCTTGATCAGCAGATACAGGGTGTGTTGGAGAAATTCCACTACCTTCCCAGTTCGTTTTTGTATAAGGATTGATAGCTTCTTCATCAGGGATCGCAATATATATGCCTTCATTATTCAATGGTTTAAGATGCGCTGGATTTGCCCCTCCACCAGTTGTTTCCCCAATGCTTTCACCACGTCCTAAAGCTCGCATGTCATATGTAAATTCTTCAGCTGCTGAAAATGTCGCTTCACTTGTAAGAATGTATAAAGGCGCTTCTAGCATCCTTTTGCTTTTTGGAAGCTCTTCGTAAGATAATGTATTAAATTCCTGAATACTTTCTTTATCTTTCTCTCTAGATCTAATAGTATTAAGCGGTATTTGTTCCTGAAGAAAATAGCTGCTAAAAAATTGGACTGTATAAGGACTTCCCCCACCATTTTCTCTCATATCGATAATGATAGCATCAGATCCGCGCATCGTATCTATTGCTTTGTCGAAGGCTTCTCTTGTTTTCTGAGCAATTTTTGGAGAAACATAATCTCTTCCAGAAAAGTCTACTCCATGAAATTGATGAATTTTAAGATAACCAACATTTTCTGATGTTTTCACAACATCCAAACCGAAATTTAACTCTTCTAGTTCCTTAAGAACTTCATCCTCACTAAGCTGAGCCCCCTCTGTATTAAGTAAGATGACAATATCAAAATGTTTATCTTTAATAATCTCTTGTAAATCTTTTGTAAAAACTACAGAAAAAGTGTTAAAATCTTTTATGTTATCGTAATGCCCCTCTCGTAATTTTTCTCGAATTTTTTGAATGCCCTCTTGAGCTTTATCAGGAAAAATATAATAGGTTTCCAGAAGACTACAGGCTTTTTCAACTGAATCGTGAACATTAAACGCCTCTTTTTCTTTCAAAGCTTCTATTTTGCCACTACTTTCTATTTCCGTATGGCTAGTAGAAGAAGGTGCTAGAGTTTTTTGAAAAACAGAATTTATCTTTTCTTGAGGCCCAATTTCAACGAGAGTTGCTTCGAATGAGCTAACACTTTCAAATTCTGATGTTTTTAAACTTGCTATATGAGATTTTAATAAAGAAACATCTTTATCGCTTCCTAAAATTTTATAATCTCTTCCGCCGATTGAAAGTGTTTTTTCAGTTAGTTTGTCAACAAGTTCTAAACGCACATTGTGTTGTTCTTTTTGATATGTAAAATTAAGAGGAATTGACATAAAAAACTTCCAATAAATATTTGTAATATTCTACTACCATGATTATATCAGGAAACAAATTAAATACTAAAGTTAAAATATGGAAGAAAAATTTTGCCTCATCCTATTAAATAACTGATTTTCAGAACTGGACGAAATTAAACCAATAGCCCAATTACCTGACTAAAAGATCTTGACATAAACCTATCTAATCGGTTATATAACCGATTAGATAGGTTTAACATGCTTGAATATCTTTTTTCAAATAAGAATGTAGAGAAAATCCTTATGTATTCTCTCTGCATAATAAAGCTAATGCTACCGAGCTCAAACGTGCCTTTGCAACCTCTCTTGATCCTATACAAAAGACATTAAAAAAACTGGAAGGGGGTGGTCTTCTTGTCAGCTTTCTGGAAGGACGTACACGAGTTTTTCTCTGGAACCCCCGCTATCCATTCCTTCAAGAGATACAGGCATTGGCTAAAAAATCTTACGAATTTCTTCCCTCAAATATGCAAGAAATTTATCAGCTAACAAAAAGAAAAAGGCCTCGAAAAACTGGAAAACCTCTATAAATGATTAGGGTCAGTGATTGGGGTCAGGCATGGCCATCAAAATGATAGAAAGCTTGTTGAATGAATGACTTTTGCTAATATTTTATTCATTGGCGATGGCTTAATAATCTTCAACTGCTTCCAAAGATAAATTAGACGCAAAATATCCATATTCATTAGATTTTCGTGTTCACCAAATGGATGTGGTATTCGTTCTTGAAATCCTTGTTCTTCCAAAACTTTTATTCATTTTTACCATCTACTTTATCTGACAATGTTCAAGATGATTAGATAAAATGTCTAGACCTTCTTTATCGCTCAGCCACACATCATTTTCAACAAAGAAATTCACCTGAAAACGAGCGAGCTCAAGATTTAAATCACAAGGCATTTCATTCGCAGCGGTATAGTGAATTCCCACGCATTGTATTCCCGCCTTATCCAAACATGATATGACTGATTGAACGTGCTTAAGCTCATCATCAACAAAAATGATTTTCTCAGGATTCAAATTCAAATGTTGTAAAAAAGCAATCAAAATATCTCCCTTAGGGTGAAATGAAGAATATAAAACTCCTAGTTTAAACATAGGGGATTGTTGATACTGTTCACTTTTTGGCAACATGATGCAATTATATCGTTGAAAGATATTTTGAAAATCAAAACCAAACCGTCTCAATTCATCTACACGCCAATTTCCTGAGCACTCTGAACCTTTAACTTTTGCTGGCGCAGCAGTAAGCGCTAATATTGGCACTTTGTGTTTCTGAAGCATCCGAATGAAATCCACACTTCTGCTATCTACAACTGAATGCGAAGCTTTCATTCGAATTTCTCGAAAGAGATCACGATCTGTATAACTTGCAACTAACTTCTCAAAAAAATCTTTTGCTTTAGGCTTTAAAATCGCATCATTTGGCACAATTAATGTAGCATCAACATCAAATAGTAAAAGAGAATTTTTGTTTAGTGAGCTGCATTCTATTTCAATGTCACTGAAGTCGTTCGTTGTAATAATCTGACCTGCATGAGCCGCGTGCATAATGAAAACCGCAAAAAAATAAATCCAACGCATTCATTTCTCCTTGTGAGAACCTTTTTATTTTAATTTTTTGTAATTTTTACAAGCGTAGCTGCTACCCAACTTGGAGATGGATTATTCTCAAAAAGATGAGAAACATCAACCAGCTTCAAATTTAGAATTTTAGGCTTGGCATGGTTACCAATCAAATAATGCATTGTGGCAGTAACATCTGAACGATCACCAATAGCATTAAGATGCATTCCGTGTTTATAAAATTCTGCATACTCGTTTTGCTTTAGAAAGGAAAATCCTTGTTCAATTTGATTTTTAGCAAATGATAAAGCCTCTTCTCCCATAGGGATTGTGGAGTTTTTAGGAAGAGCATAAGCTATACCATGATGACAGTAGTCTTCTGTACCAACAATAACCGCATTTTTGGCAAGTTCTTTAAGCTCTTGTATGCCTGGAAGTACTTCTGGATGTCTATTAACTAGACTAGGATATCGTTCAATTAAACGAGGAGTTTTTTTTCCTCTACGTTTGGTTTCAATTTTTAAAAGAGATTTAAAAAGATTTAATGAAAATTCATCTTTGAGGAGTGTTTTTGCATTTACAGATTCAGGATTTAAAATCCCCCATGAGGGTTCTTGAGAAATATCTTCTCCATTGAATTCTTTAATGCGAGCCTGTAGAAACTGCGGAAATGGATGAGCAGTTCCAAGCATAATCACTTGATCGGTACCACTGTCTAAAATAGCATGGATTACAGCCCCCATTTGTTCTCCACACTTGCTAAAAAAAGTATGTGGAAAAATAGCTCCTCCACCGCTACTTAAAGCTAAAGCAATCTCTTTTGACCACTGTTTTCCCTGGTCGAGAATTTCATATAGTTGATCTCCTAAGGAGGTCAATTCTCGATAGTATTGGTCTAACCCATTAGGTTTAGGCTTAGTTACTGAAAATATTTTCATAAATGGATATTCTGTAGCATGCATTTTTTTTAACCTCGCAAATTATCGAACTTACTTATTCATCAAAGCTAGCTTATCTTGAATTAAAGTTTACGCAAAAG
>JABDEO010000003.1:40761-40859 GCA_013287015.1 Chlamydiota bacterium | reverse complement strand
CTTGACTTTGCGGGTTAAAACCCGCAAAAACAAGCGCAGGTTAAAACCTGCGCAAACAAGCGCAGACTGAAGTCTACGCTACAAAAGGAACGGAAGAG
>JABDEO010000003.1:0-40661 GCA_013287015.1 Chlamydiota bacterium | reverse complement strand
GACTTTGCGGGTTAAAACCCGCAAAAACAAGCGCAGGTTAAAACCTGCGCAAACAAGCGCAGACTGAAGTCTACGCTACAAAAGGAACGGAAGAGGTAGGATTCGAACCCACGGACGGGGATTACCCGCCTTCTGTTTTCAAGTCCGATGCCTTCCTAACAATCTCAACATCCGTGTATTGAAAGATGGTGGTAGGCTAGCTATTTCTGACATGGTTGCCCTTAAGCCATTGCCAGCAGAAATGGTTAACAACAAAGAGCTTTATTGCAATTGCATTTCAGGTGCCATTACAATTAACGAACTCAAAAATATTCTTGCAAAAGCTGGGTTTACAGATATTGTGATTGAACCCCAAGAAAACAGTCGCATGTTTATTAAGGATTGGGTTCCTGGTTCTGATGCAGAAAATTATGTGGTATCAGCAAAAATTAAGGCCATCAAGCCAAGGACTGGACGATGATAATGACTCCAAATGAGTTGTTTTCTTTATTGTCTGACGAAACTCGCTTGCGATGCTTAGTTCTCCTTCAAAAAGAGGGGGAACTTTGCGTTTGTGAGATTAGTCAGTTAATAGAGAGTATATAGCCAAAAATTTCTCGCCATCTCGCTCTTATGCGAAAATCTGGGCTTGTTTTAGATGAACGTAGAGGGCAGTGGGTATATTACAGCCTTAATCCATCTTTGCCAGATTGGGCTAAGAGAATTATCGAGTCTACCTTAGAAAATCTTCAGAGAGAAGAACCATACAGATTAGACTTAGATAGAATGCGCTCATTAAAGAAACAAAACATTTTTTCTTCGTAATCTTAATGACGGAAAAATTGCTATTGTTTCTTTGAACATCTTCGAGAGAATCGCTTGGTCATTTCAACAGATTTTTTGCTGTCGAAGTTATTCTAAGTTTTTGACCGTTTTTGAAACAAAAAATATTAGAATTATCTCACCATCTGATCTAACAAATAATCAAATAAGAGTAATCGAAATAAATCAGCATCCAATTGAGCCAGAAAAAACTGATGTCCCTTCAAAAATTGTTGTTGATTCTCAAGCTCAACCTATTAAGTCAGAGTCAATGAACCAAAAAGATATCCCTGTTCTGAATGAAGTCGTTTTGCAAGACAATAATAAAAGTTTAATCTCTAAAGATGAGAAAGGTCTCGAGCAAGTTCTCATTCAGGATGAAAAAGTGCAAAATTATATAAAGGTAGGTAATCTTGAAGAAGCTAGCAAAGCAAATGAAGAACTTCCATACGAAACCCAGAAAGACAATTATTGCAGCATTGCTAGGGCTTATTTCCAGCAAGATAACTCAGAAAAGGCGATTAAAATTTTAGATAAATATGTCATTAAATCGGGAATAACAGACCCAATATATGAAGAATTTGCATTACATTGTTGCCGAAAAGCTAAATATGCTGAGTCTATAAAATTTATTAATAAGATTTATGGTGGCCCTACATTAAAAAGTAAGATTTTTGTAACTGTAGCTGAAGAATACTATCAGAAAAAAGATTTTGAAAACGCGCTACAAACCATAAGTCATTTAAAAAATTCAAATAACGATAACTTTGAAGATTTTCATCTTAAAATAGGCAGAGATTATATTGAACAGGGTAAGTTAGATGAAGCTGGCAGCGCACTGTCCAGAATTATTTACAAGGAAAGCTCGGCGCTATTGACAATCTTAGCGAAAAAATATTACGAGCGGAAAGATCTTAAAAATGCCCTTATATACAACCAAGTTAACAAAGACTATGAGGCTAAGAAAATTTTTTATATTCAGATAGCGCAGGATTATCAAAAGGAAGGTCATCATGCCGAAGCTATTGACGTTCTGCGTCAGATTTGTAGCCATGGTTATTTAGTAGATTCGAAATATTCAGCAATATGTAAGGATTATATAGATAATAATAATTTCGATAAGGCGTTAGAGTGTATTACGCTATCTTCTATAAGAAAAACTGCTTGGTGATTTATAATTGGCGCTTTACGCTGTCTTGATTTTATTGCCAAACTGTTTACCGAAGTGAAGCGCCGCCTCCGCTAAAAATGCAGAGCGGCTAAGATTTAGTCGTCTTGCACGTTGATCGACAATACTAAGCACATCCTCAGGGAGTGTTATATTGATACGGACAGTATGATGAGACGGAACTTCAACGAGGAATGCGATAGCGGAGCGGTTCTCAAGGCATGACATAATCTCTTCCAGGGCGCTTGGCGCTGGAATCTGTTCATGCATCTCCCTGAGTAGATTGATGTGGTTAATCAGAGCCTCTTGAGCCATTGTTTTGGCCTGTTCAAGTGTTTCTCCGGCAGATACACATCCTGGAAAATCAGGAAAGCTTACACCATAGTCTGAGTCCTCTTCTTTATGGATCAGCGCTATATATTTCATGATTTTTCTCCAAACTTAATGTTTGCTTGCTTTTCTATGCTCTTCAAAGTACCTGTTGGCAAGTCCCTCTTTGGGTGCGGGACAGTGACTAACCCTTTCTTTGTGGGATGGACAAAATGGTGATGACTCCCAGCGGTTCTTTTTAGCTCCCACCCATCTTTCTTCAAAAGCTGTATGACCTTCCGGCTATCCATTCTTACCTAATTCCTTATTATACACACTATACACACGTTATTCAATAGTTTTCTTTTGAGGTATTAAAACCATGTAGTGACTTTACAAAGCGTTTATTAGAAATGATCGGAAAAGATGCTGTTGCGGTAAGTTCAACCAAAATTTCTCGAAGGAACCTCTTCACTGGACTTTGCGGGTTAAAACCCGCAAAAACAAGCGCAGGTTAAAACCTGCGCAAACAAGCGCAGACTGAAGTCTACGCTACAAAAGGAACGGAAGAGGTAGGATTCGAACCCACGGACGGGGATTACCCGCCTTCTGTTTTCAAGACAGACGCATTCGGCCACTCTGCCACTCTTCCTTAGTTTGGAAACCACCGCATCTTATACTATTTCAAGAATCATCTCAAGTATTTTCGGCGCTCCCAAATTTTTGCAATTCTTCATTAAAGCGTCGCTCGAGCGAAGGAGTGATGTTTAAGGCGTGTTTAAAATCGTAATAGGCTTGCAGAGCCAATGGAGAACATTTTTCATTAGATTTTCTTTTTACGGCTCGAATCAGTAAGTTCTTTGGCGTGTGTTCAAGGTCTATAAATTCAATCGCCTGCGTTTGATAGCCTAATATCTCCAACAACTGGACGCGGGCCGCATCGGTGGCAAGCGCGGAGAAACGTTCTTTAAGGATTCCATGATCCAATAATGGAGATAAAGCGGTGTTTTTGATTTGTTTAAATAATTCATGCTGACAACAGGGCGCGCATAAGATCACTTGGGCGTTCCAGCGAATCGCTTTTTCCAATGCGGCGTCCGTTGCAGTGTCGCAGGCATGCAGAGAGATAACCATGTCAACAGGGCCCGTTGCAACGTGATGATTAATATCGCCCACTTGGAAGCGCAACCCTGTGCAGCCAAGCTGCGCCGCCAATGTTTGACAATGAGTGATGACTTCCTGTTTAAGGTCTAAGCCTACAATGTCGACTTCATATTTTTTTACATTGACCAAGTAATGGTACAGGGCGAAAGTTAGGTAGGCTTTGCCGCAGCCGAAATCAATAATATGGAGTTTCTTTTTTGTTTTGAAACATGGCAGGATGTCGGCGATCATTTCTAAAAATTTGTTGAGCTGTCGAAATTTTCCGCTTGTTTTAGCTGTCAGCGCGCCGGATTTCGTGGTGAGTCCTATCGCCAATAGAAATGGAGCGTTTTCTTCAAGAATATATTGCTTTTTGCGATTGTGCATTTGGATCGATTGTTTTTTTGTCGGAGGCTTTTTTAAGATGACGCTTTGGCGCTTATTATTCAAAACTTGATAATCCGCTTGCTCTGTGCAGAAGAGGGCTTGTTTATAATTACCGTTCAGCTGCTCTTGTAAAAATTTTTCACATTCGCTTGCAGAGAGATTCTTATGAAACGCTTGCGATCCGCGATGTTCCGTAACCTGATAGCAAATGCCTTGCTTCATTGCGACAGGACGTACGATGATTTTTATACATTGCATTGTTTTGCATTGGGGCGAACTCAGAACGGCATAAGCTAATCCGTTTGAGGAGAATAATTCATGCAATAAATTTTCCAGATCCGTCATACAAACATCGCATGAGCGGCTTCCCAAACCTGCGCAAAGTGGTCTACTTTTTCTTGTGTGGCGGGAACTGTGGCGATCATCTGCCGGAATAGCGGTTCCTTGACAGTGATGTTGGAAATTCCCATCTCAGCGCATTTTTGGACGTATTCTAAAGAACGCAACGAAGCCGCTAGAATTTCTGTTTTTAACTTATAATGCTGAAACATCTGTGAGATTGATGTTAAGACATCCCAAGGGTTTTGGCCGCGCTGTTCAATTTGTCCTAAATAGGGCGCCGCATAGTCCGCGCCGGCTAACGCTGCCATTAAGGCTTGGTGGGGCTGAAATATGACTGTAGCCATTGTGGGAATATTTTGTTCTGAAAGCAAATGGATGGCTTTCAGTCCATCTTGAGTAACCGGAATTTTAACGATTATGCGTGCGGAAAACGCATTGAGCGTTTGTCCTTGCCGCACCATTTCTTGCGTATTACATGCAACAACCTGAGCGGTCACAGGCCCTTCTTGCGCATCAAGCAAGCTTTGCAATAAATCTTCCAGCGACTTACCCGACTGTGCAGCCAACTCTGGGTTTGTTGTCACGCCAAAAAGGACGCCTAAATCGGTCGCGGCCCCTATCGCCGCTATATTGGTCGTATCCAGCCAAATTTTCATCTATCCCCCCAAATGTGCTACAGTATCAAATTCAGAATGCAGCGTCAACGTGTTAAGTTATTTTAGATGCAATTAAAAGTGAGGGGCTAAGGAAGGTAGCCAGGGCGTCCCGCCCTGCTCTGTAGGCAAAAAACATTGAAGATAATACACGCGATCAGGGCGGGACGCCCTGGCTACCTTCTTTAGCCCCTCACTTTTAATTGCACCCGTTACTTTTCGAAACGGTCGAAATAATACGACTCCCCAGCATGCACATCGATAGGTTCATTGCAATTGATCGTTTGACCGCGATCTTGTTGGTTGCGGCGCAAACGAAAACGCCGCAGCTCTTTTTGAAAATGGAACTGTAATTGTCCTTCAATTTGCGCTGTAAACGTCATTCGACGCGTGAGATGTTTGCTCCATTCAAGGTCCATAACGCCCGCTGTCCCACACTGTGTCTGAATAAGGCGGCCGCAATGAAAATCAGGTGGAAGAACAGGCAACACATGAATATGAAGGTCCTGGAACTGCACAAAAAGCTGTCTAATCAATGAAGCTCCTTCAGTCAGCAAACTGAGCGGACTGCCTCCTGCGGCATTTTTTATAGTGAGCGGCGGTAAATGATAACCTTGATGCTGTTCATCAATAAGGCGTGGAGATAAGCCGCACTCGAATCCGGCTGAAAACAGGTCATTAAAAGCGGAACAGATCTCGACGCGTTTTTGCGATTCAATGCTTTTACGACAAAACTGCAGCAGCATTGCAGTTCCTTCAGCGATGGATTGAGCGGCATTAGGGATCAGTTGCCCCAGTCTAAACCATAAAGGCAGAATCTCGGCTAAATCACGGCGGCGGAGCATCAGATTCCAATCCTGAGCTTTCTGGCTGCCCAGAGAAAGGCGATCTATTGAAGGTGGAATGTAGGTGGATGGAGCGTTGCCATATTCAGAATGGTTTGTCATATCATCTGGGAATTTTTCCATCGCAATGGCGAATCCCTCCGGGCTTTCTGGACGAGCGCTGATTCGATAACGCATAAAGCCTTTAGCCGTATGGCCCCAGATTCGCAGAAGACCTTTTTCCAGATCCTGCATGATGGTGAAATCTTTTACCGGCCCCGTGACATCCAGAGGGATTTCGGCGATGAAGCGCGGTTCTTTTTCCGCTAAGTCATGGATGCGCAAGAGCGCGGGAAACGCTTGGAAGCGCAAACTGGACCCCGGAAGTAAAAAACAGGTCCCTGGGATATGTGAAAATGGGCGTAGGCGTTCGGCAACCGCAATGCGCATTATACTCCAATCACTTTGCCAATCAACCCGACAGGCGTATTTTCAATTAATTCGACTTCTACGAGTTCATTTGGGCCATACGCATCGCTTTGCACCCATACCATAAGAAAGTTTTCAGTGTGTCCTGCGATCTGACCCGGCCTTGAAGGATCTGTATTTTCGGTTAAAATGGTCATGCGACGTGAAAGAAATTGATTGCGCAGTTCATAGCCGATCTCCTCGGTGGCGCGGAGGATGATTTGTTTGCGTTCACGGATCACTTCGGGCGCCACTTTATTGGGCATCAATGCAGAGCGCGTCCTGGGACGATCGCTGTAAGGAAACATATGCGTTTTTGCGAATTTGACTTCGCGCATCACCTGGAGGGTTTCTGTAAAATCGGCGTCGGTTTCTCCGGGGAATCCAACAATGACGTCTGTGGTGACAGTGAAATCAGGGCTGGCTGTCTGCATGCGTTCCACGGTGTCCATAAAAATTTGGCGAGTATATTTACGATTCATGCGTTTAAGGATGACATTGGATCCTGATTGCAGGACTAGATGCATCGAGTGGCATGTGGTTCGCCCATTTAAAATAGCGTCTGCGAGGTCGTCATTTACTTCATCAGGGTCAATGGACGACACGCGCAAGCGTTTCAACCCTGGAATTTGATCGACGGCGCGCACGAGGTCCGCTAGGCGATGAGGGGCTTCACCCTCTGAAGGGTTGCCGTCAAAATCGCCAATATTGATTCCTGTTAAAACGACCTCTTTGTAGCCGTTTTTTATTAATTCCTCCACTTCTTGCAAGATATCGGGAATAGAGCGTGATCGGGAACGTCCTCTTACATAGGGAATGACGCAGTATGTGCAAAAGGAGTTGCAACCGTCTTGCACTTTAACGAATGCGCGAGTGCGGGCGTCGAAATTTTTAATGGAAAATTCAGGGACGTCTTCGTCCGGAAAAATGGAGGAGATCAGATTTTCTTTCTGTAGGTTGGAAACGACATGCGATACGCCCTCCATCTGTTTGACGAGATCTGGTTGTCGTTCGGCGAAACAGCCCGTCACCACAAGTTGAGAGCCGGGGTTTTCGCGAGCCAACTGCCTGATGGCATGCCGGCTATGGCTGTCTGCGGATTCGGTGACAGTGCAGGTGTTGACAATGCAGATGTCAGCGGATTCTCCGTCATTAGCTTCCGTGTAGCCCATCGTTTCAAGCTGATTTTGATAAGCCTGCGATTCATATTGATTTGTGCGGCATCCCAGCGTTGCAATGCGAAATTTTTTGTTTTTCTCGGACACGATTTTTCCAAAAATAAATATTTTTTATATGACGACATATTAATGATACATGCTCATGAGAAAAAAATAAAGCCGTAAATCGCAAAGCTGGGATGCTTGCTAGAAATATGTAACTTTGTTACAATGAAACATGGAAAGATAACACGTTTAGATTTAACGAAATGAAAGACAGAGCAAAACGGCCTTCCCAAGCGGATGAGCTTTTTCCAAAGATCCGCGACTGCCTTGATAAGGGGCTTTATCGACAAAGCAAGCATGCGATCGAAAGAGAATCAGAAAGAGAAATCGACTTGCCGGATGTTTTATACGTCTTAAAGAACGGATATCATGAAAAACAAAAGACTTCTTTTGATGAGGCATTTCAAACGTGGAAATATTCTGTTAGAGGTAAAACATTAGATGAAATTGATATTCGAATCATCATTGTTTTTGATGATGCTGGAATGATGATTATCACTGTGATGCATGTGGTAAAAGGGTAATACTATGATCGAAAAAAAAAATGAGACATTCACTTATACAGATTTAGGCTTTCCCATCGAGCTTATCGACGTGCCCATGAGAAAAATCCTGGGAGAATGGGTTTTAGACATTAATCTAAACATACTTCAGCTAGAAGTATTAAAAATGCTGATTCATAAGTCCACTCCATTACAAGCAAGTGAATTACGCTTTATCCGAAAATATTTTGAAATGACGACAACAGCCTTTGGCGAAGTCTTCGGAGTGTCTCATGCTGCTGTGATCAAATGGGAAAGTGGTCAATTGCCTGCTCCACCTATGGATGTCTACATTCGCATGCATATTATGGACCGTTTGAACGCAAAAAATGCAGATTTCGGCAAATTATTCCATGAAGTCAATATGGCAGGTCTTGTGCAAGCCAAGAAAGAACGAAGAAAAGAAAAATCACTCTCATTGAATGTTAGACATCGTAGGTTTGCCCATCATTCTAAGCATAAGTAATGCACAGATGTTAAAGAATGGTGGAGATGAGGCGCCACTGCCTTTTAATGACCCACTTCGCCTGCTCTCGCGGACACAGTCCCGTGCCGTCATCCAAAATCTGCCACATTTCAAGTTGGCCAACGCCCGGATTAACAATGCAGCAAAAATGGACATCGTGCGCTCCATCGAACCAATTGCTATCGGCAAAGTGCACGGCTGTATCGCGAATGATATTGCGCTGGTTTTCCGGCAATGCTTTTTGGCACAAACATTTATCTATTTCTGAGGCGATCATTCCAAGGGTTGGGTATTCGGGCGTGTGCATTTTGCTGATCACATGTAAAAGGGCATTGCGGAATTTATGAACGCTGAGTGATTCTTTTATCGAACCGGCCTCTTTTTTAAAACTCTCCTGATGCTCTGCGGGGATTAATTTTTGCATGTAGTCGATCAATATTTTACAGGTTGAAGGCTGAATAGGGCCATGGGCGATGGCTTGTCCAGGATAGGTGATTGTCTCGTTCACCCATGCATCCGTATGCGTATCGGATTTCCAAGCTTTCACCATAGAGGGATGTCCCAATAAAAGTGAACAGGAGTGCAGTCCATGCACAATCAGCGGCAGACGTGAATGGGGATTATTTTCTAACTCTTCCTGCATTTCCGGTTCACTGTTTTTTCCAATATCGATCAAATGACTCAACAACTGATGTGCATTCAATGGGGTGAATTTAACCTGGTTGGAAAAAGGATCTGTTCTCTCTTGGTAGATGCGCAACACTTCCTCAGGATCGTCTCCACTTTTATCCAGCCAAGGAGTATGCTCAAGCCTTTCAAATTGATTAAGCAAGTCGGAGTTGTTTTTGTTGTCCTCATCGTACTCTTCCAACACGGATTTGAGGAACAGTTGGCTTTGGATGGTTTGGAAAATTTTGATGTAACCATGGTCAATCAATCCCGTAGAGCGCGGCGACAGACTGACCTGTTGGATGCCTTTGTAGGCGTGACAAATGATGGAATGGACAAAGTCCTGAAAACTAGAGGGTTGGTTGATGATTTTCCACTCCGTTGGCATGTTGGACTGGCCGCGATCATATAAGACAAAAGCGCCTTCAGCTGAATGTTCGTCACTCGACGTTGCATGACTGAGAATGTGGGGTGAGTATTGCAGTTGAATCCTCTGCGTTAATTGCTGAGCGATGCTTTTCAATAAAGGGTCCCATGGGAGATGTTTTCCCTTAGGAGATATTACTGAAATAGCTTCGAAGATCGGTTTTGAAATGGATTCAATGATCGAATGCTTTAATAGTCCGCTTTCTTTGCATTCAGCCATGCCCGCCAGTGCATTCTCCCACATCTTTTGCAAAAGATTTTGCGTTTCACCTTCGAATGCCAGAGCCGCTCGATTCAGTAGAGTGGGAATATCTTCCTGAATGTCTAGGCATTTTAACCTATGGTTCATAATTAATTTAGAAAGAATCTCTTTTATTGATATTACTACCGGAACTTTTTCGGTTTTATTTCGAGGAAACAATAAAGGGATGACTGTCATTACAGCCTTTGCAATATTGTCAATGCCCGCCGCGCGACAAGCGGCCTGCATGCCTGGAGAGTCCCAGATAAAACCAAGAATTGCATCCTGTGCAAGAACTTGCCCTTTTATATTCAAATTAATTTTTCGATGTATTGACTCCTCACCGCTATCCATCAGAAACGGAAATTCTACGAGTTGATGATTAATTTTCCGTGTCAATTTGCTATCTCTTAGCATCTCCTTAAAGTCGGCCAGGCAGCGTTTCGGGTTTGTCGAAAGCGTGCCGATAGCGACGAAAGTGGCAAAGCAAGATCCGGCGTTTCCTTGGCGTAAATGCGAAAGCAGAGCGCTTAAAGCGGCTCTCTTCGCATCAACATGTGTAATTTTCGCTTGGCTCGACAACCCCAGGATAATGCGAATGATATGCTCTGCAGGCGCCCCTGAAAATTTCGGAGGCTGAATCGAGGCGAGTTGTTCGCGCATATTTGGGGAGTCTTCAAGCAAGGTTAAAATATGATGAATATCGCTTTCATGGGAAAGATGATCTTGATCTTTTGGGAGAAGAGTTTTTTTTAATATGGAGATGATTCCGACATTAACGGCGCCGGTGTTTGTAATGAGCGCCATGGCGAATTCGGTAGGCAGTTTGATCATCCGGGCGCGCGTGTGATCTTGGATGCCTATTTTCTGATGTTGCGCTACATGATTTTTCGTTCTCTCACCAATGAGCCTTAATTTTTTCTGAAATTGCTCTTCGATATTTTGTTTACTGCGTTCCGCTTTAGACTCATCTAAATCCACTAGTTCACAAGTCTCATTGGGATCGACGCCGACCAGATAGAGGGCCTTTCCTAAAAAGACGCTAGTCACGTTCACTCCATCTTTATCACAATTTGAAAAATCCAGGACATCATGTTCAAGATGCTGTTGAGCGACTTTTAAGCAGAACGAGAAAAACTTCTGCATGGCATTCGCCGCAGAAGGCGGCGCTTCGATGCAACAAATCGTGTGTAGATGAGTTACCTGTTCCATTAGAATCGGCGAAGAAAGCGCAGTGATGTCGTCCCATGGAGCTCCTTTTTTGCCGAGTAAAGTTTTTGCCAATCCTACATAGCCGTTTTTGCATAGATTATTATGCATATCGTGATTATTTTCTTTTTTTATAATGGTTTGTTTAATGGCATGTGTACTTTGTTGTCGAGAACGAGGGTGATGTTCTTTAATTGTTTCTTGAAAAGGAACCAAATGATTATTTAATACCCGCTTGATTTTATTTGGCAAAGGTTTAGTGGTCTCCTTATTGGTCTCCAAGGTATAATTTAAATATCTGTCTTTTGTAGTTTCTGTTGGTGTGCACATAACGCCTCCTTATAAAATAAGGGACAATAACCTCATTGTATATAAAATATATTTTAATGCAATAATTTGTTTGAATTTTGAAAATAATTTAAATTAAAACGTTTAAAAATTCAACGCAAAGACGGGCGCAAGAATACAAAAGAGTAAAGATAAAAATTCAACGCAAAGACGCAAAGACGCAAAGAGATTGAATGGATTAAATTTATTAATACATATTTCGCAGGTCAGTATTTTATGTCTAATTTAGCGAATTTTGAGTCATAGTTCAAAAATGAATAAAAAAAAATATCCTGATTTGAACTATACCCTAAAAACGAAATATGTATTAATAAATTTAATATTTTCAATCTCTTTGCGTCTTTGCGCCTTTGCGTCTTTGCGTTGAATTTTTATCTTTACTCTTTTGTATTCTTGCGCCCGTCTTTGCGTTGAATTTTTATCGTTACTCTTTTGCACTCTTGCTCTTACGCTTGCGCCGGTCTTTCCGTTTTGCGATCCTGGGTTATTCATCGTCAAATGGATTCGCCTCATCGGGCATTCCTGCCTCTTCACTTTTGGCCTTTGAAGAAGCAAAGATTTTACGCGGTTTGGCCCCATCGGCCGGTCCAATAACGCTTTGGGCCTCCATCTGATCCATTAAGCTTGCAGCGCGCGCATAGCCGATTTTAAGTTTACGCTGTAGAAATGTTGTGGAGGCATTGCCTGTGTTAAGAACTACGTCTACGGCTTGCGCATACAAACTATCGCCGGACGCCTCACTAGAGTCCGCTGAAGAGGCTTCGCGTCCCATTTTATCAAAGGAGGCGATGACATAATTTGGCGGAGCCTGCTCGCAGATCTGTGTGACAACCGCCATGATGTCTTCGTCGCGAATAAAGGCGCCTTGCGCACGTATCAACGTAGAGGAGCCAGGCGGCAGGAACAGCATATCTCCATTGCCCAACAAAGATTCCGCGCCGATTTCATCCAATACGATCTGGCTGTTGACGCGGCTTGCCACTTTAAAGGAGATGCGTGTAGGGAAGTTAGCCTTGATTAAACCGGTGATAACCTCGCGCGAAGGACGTTGGGTGGCAAGAATCAGATGAATGCCGACAGCGCGCGCCATTTGCGCAATGCGGGCGATAGGCGTTTCGATGTCATTGCTCGCAACCATCATGAGGTCAGCCAGTTCGTCGATGATCACCACAATATAGGGCATATGCGCCGGAATCGTTTGCTCTAAGGAGGCTTCCAGTTCCTTGTTGATGGCGCGTGTATTAAAAGCATCAATATTGCGCACGCCAAGCTGTTTAAAAATTTCATAACGATTCTCCATCTCCTTAACCAGCCAATTAAGAGCCGCGCAAGCCCCTAACGGTTCGGTAATGACTGGAGCCAGCATATGCGGCAGCTTGGCGTAAGGAGTAAGCTCCACTTTTTTAGGATCGATCATCACCAATTTAATTTCATCAGGCTTGGCGTTCAGGAGAATCGACATCACAATCGTGTTGATGCACACCGATTTCCCTGAACCCGTGGCGCCTGCGATGATGCAATGCGGCATCTTGGCGAGGTCGCTCATGACATAGTCGCCATTTACCGCTTTGCCCAATAAGATCGGAATATGGAACTTGCGGCCGCTCTGCTGGTAGGCGAGCAGCATCTCCTTAAAAGAGACCTCTTGCGGATTCGCATTAGGCACTTCAATGCCGACAGCGGCTTTTCCAGGAATCGGAGCGATGATGCGGATCGATTTCGCTTCCATATTAAGGGCGATGTCGTTTTCCAGCGTTTTGATCTTTTGAACTTTTACGCCAATGGCAGGGTGCACTTCGAATGAGGTGATCGTTGGGCCGCAGTTGATTTGCCCGACTTTGGCTTCAATGCCAAAGCTTTGAAGGGTTTCTTCCAAGACCTCGGCTTGGCGGCGCAGATCCTGCTTCAAAGATGACTGATCCACTTTTTTAGCATTGGTGAGCAAAGAGATTTCGGGTATTCGGTAATTTTTAAAGTCTCCATTATGAACGCGCTGCGCAGCCAAAGCGTTTTGCCGTTTTTTTTGAACTGGTTCTTCCTTTTTTTTAGGAGGAGTTTCATCAGGCGGAGGCATGCGTTTGCGATCTGTTTGTTCCTTATTGGAAACGGAAGGGCGCACAGTCAAATTTGTTTCAGGTTGAATGGCAAGAAGATCGGGCGAGGACGAAACGGGCGGCGGCGCATCCTTGGAAGGTTGACTCTGGAGTGGTGTTTGGGCATGTTGATTGGAGCCATCTGGAATGCGCACTTTGACGAAACGCGTGGTGTCAAAGGGTTCCGAAGGAATTGGTTCAACAGTTGCAGGTTGGAGATCCTCTTCCGACCGTTTAAAGCGGGCAAAAAAGTTTACGATTTTTTCAAGTAATTGCGAGGGGGTGGTTTTTGTTAAGAACAAGCCGCTGGCCAGCAATGCGCTGCAACTGAGCAGAGCCACGCCGGTTGTATTGAAAATATGTAGGAGATTGAATCCTGGGAGGTCGCGATAAAGATAATAAAAGAGCGCGCCTCCCAGATGGTAGTGGGACTTGCGATGGTTGGGATAAAACAGAGAGCTCAGCTCATTGGCGAAGGCAGGCAGATTATCTTCAATTAGCGATAGGATAATGCAAAGAGAGGCGGCGAGTATGACAAGATAGAGAGCTTTGATGTTTGGATGGTTGATCGGTTTGCAAAACAACCAGCGCCAGCCGATCCAAATGATATAGATGCAAAAGAGGTAGCTGCTTAAGCCAAAAACCGCATGCAAGAGTTTGCCTACGGTAAATCCAACTAGTCCAATCCAATTGTGCATCTCTTGCCCGCGCGCAAAGCTGTATAAGCTTAGCAGCAGCGCAACGCCTGCGCATAGGATGAATAGCCCACGGATCGCCGTTGTATCAGGTTTGGCTTTGCCTGTTGTCTTTGTTTTTGCCGTCCCTTTTTTCGCCATAAATTCTCGACTTAAGGTAACACTTTTTCTCGCGCCCCTCCCGGGGCGCAACATTGAATATTGCTTACCCCGGGTTCCGCTTCGCTTCACCCGGGGCTAATCACGCTACCCCCTTCCGGGGGAAAGACTACGCCTAATTGAATTTTGCATTTCTCATTGTTCCTTCCCCCGGAAGGGGGTAGCGTGATTAGCCCCGGGTGAAGCGATTAGCGGAACCCGGGGTAAGCAACATGCAACGTTGCGCCCCGGGAGGGGCGCGAGAAGGCAATTAGACATCATTGATTTCTGTATTTTGCTTTCAAGGGAGATTAAAGTAAAGCGCAGTCGCCGTGCCGATAAACAGGCAATACCAAACGAAATAGATAAGCCGTCCCTTCGCCGCCAATTGAATAAGCCATTGCAGCGCAAGATAGCCCACTCCCAGCGATGTGAAAAAACCCGCCGCATACTGCATCCCAGCTATTGGAGGCAGGCTGGCTCCCGATTTCAACAGCTGGAGCAGCTCTAAGGTCACCCCGCCTAAAATGGCGGGAATCGCCAGCAAGAAAGAAAAAGTGACGGCCTCTTCTTGCTTCCACCCAAGGAGTCGTCCCGCTGAAATAGTCGCCCCGCTGCGTGAAACCCCTGGCAGTATCGCTACGGCCTGAAATGTACCGATGATCAATGCATCGCGCCAGCGCCGCTTTTTAAGGATCGCGCTCGGAGTGCATTCTCCCATGCGGATGCCCATATAAAGCAGAAAAGCGGTAAAGAAAAAGCAATAGCCCAGATATTGAGGTTGATCAAACAGCGCTTTGATAGGGGCGATCACGAGAACTAAAGGAAAAAGAGGCAGCGTGCCCAAAACCACTTGAGCGAATCGCACACGGTCAGATAAGAATGTCTGTTTAATTTGCTCAAAAAACACAAAAAACACCGCGAGCAAGGTCCCGAGGTGACATACAAGATTGAATAAAACATAATGATCGAGATTTGTCAGACCTAAGAAAATTTGCCCCAATTCGAGGTGGCCCGAAGAGCTAATAGGAAAGAATTCCGTCAATCCTTGGATGATGCCCAGAAGAATCGCTTCAAGTGTCGACATAGATTAATGGTGGTAAAGCGTGTAGAAATCATGGAGAAAATGGGCGATCGACGGGACTTGAACCCGCGACTTCTGGAATCACAATCCAGCGCTCTAACCAACTGAGCTACGACCGCCATAAGATACGACAGTTTTCCCGAATCCGCTCTTTTCTGTCAATGCAAAAAAACAAGAAAAAGATAAGGGACAGGGACAATAGCGACATTTGAAAAATTTAATCAAGGTCTTTTTATCCCTTCCTTCGCGCAGCGTTTGGAGTGCGTGCGACTTGTCGCCGCTTTGGTAGACCTCGACTCGTCGAGGTCGAAGCGTAAATCTAAAACATCTAGAAGCTAGCTTAACGTTAACCTGGAAAGCGTTTTGCTATCGATAATATGACCTGTTCAACGTTCAAAATGCTAGCTTTTAGATATTTTAGATTTACGCTTCGACCTCGACGAGTCGAGGTCTACCAAAGCGGCGACAAGTCGCACGCACTCCATACGCTGCGCGATTTTTTTGTTATCTTTTCGTGCAGCGTATGGAGAAATTATATGAAAAATTTAATCAAAAAAATACACAAAATGAACATCCTAACCTGGATAAACAACATTTTCACACCTGCGGTTTCGCTTGCTAAGGCCATCTACATATTATTGTGGATAATAAAATGAGAAAAAAATGATTAAAATATCAAAAAACCTTTGATTCTGTAGAGAGGAGATAAAATAGTCAACTAAATAAATAACTAAACAAAAAAAGATGTTTAAATAATTGCAGAGGAGTATAATAGAAATAGGTTGATAATAATTATGTGCAAATTAGTTGCAACATATTTAATTAGTTAATTCGGAGGTTGGTATGTCAGTTGCCGAAAGAGGACCAGGGGAACGAGAATTTCTAGATAATCATGAAGCCCTAAAAATTCCCCGTAAAAGCGAGGTATATGAACAAGTGGAGCTTGGTGTCGTTAGGGGATCTGTGTTTATGGGATTGCCCCCCATGACAGTTCGCGTTATTAAGCCGGGCAAGGAAAAAGAGGCGGAATTGATAGAACAGGAAATCGCAAGAAGAGAGGCCGCTCTACCGCACGGCGCATTGCTTGAAGAGGAAGTTTCTGAAAAAATTGCAACCTCATGGCATCTAGCAGCGAAAGTAGTTAATTTAGGGAAAAACGTTCTTCTCCTTGTCGCTCAAATTTTTATCACGCTTCTCAGTATTTTGGCTTTGGGTATTCCGCTTCTTTATTTAAGAAATACTAAATTTTATGAATTTTATAAACTAAATTTCCCAAAATATCTCGAGGTTGTTGTAAATGGCAACGTTTCTTATTACCAGCGTTCTGCAGCTTTGCGCTTGGGTTATAAAGATGTCTTAATCACAACTCCATTGCCGCGCATGGCAAGCGGCAGGTTGGATCCTAAGCCAAGCAGCCCTCTTGCAAAACGCAAGCTTGAACTGGTCAACGCAATGGTTGGCGAGCAGATCGAGAAAGATAAAGAAAAAATAAAAAAAACATTGCTAGATGACGTCATGCAGGAAGGCTCTAATATTCTTGCATCAGAAGATCCGGAATCAGGACGGTCCGCACTACTGACTGGCGATGCGAGTCAGAGGACATTCATAAGAAGGGTGGACGAGCTTACTATCCTGAATTGTGTTCCGAAGTCTTTGCTTAAGTGGTTACGCAAATATGACTTGGAAATCCGTCTTAAATCATCTCTCGAATTTTTTCGGGGAAAAATAGAAACTTCGGACGACTTCCGTTATGAGTTGCATAAAACACGAGAGACAGTACGAGAGGAAATGATAAATAAATATGATCATATCTCATCAGATTCCAAAGAATATCATCAATTCGCTGCATTAATCGATGACAAAATCAAGTACCTTAAAGACAGCATTATCAACATGGAAGCCGCTTCAGTCATCGACGTTGCCGGAAGGATAGAGACATTATCGCATGGTTCTGACAATCAGAATGTAAAATACGTCAAAGTTGAAGGCGTAAAACACTTCTTTGATTTGATTACGGGTAGGTTAGCCTTGCCTAAAGAATTGCCAGGCGCAGCAGAGCTGAATGCTCAGGCGGCAAAGGCCGAAAAAGATCGCCAGGCATTGCGCTCTTCAAGTGAATTCAGAAAGGCTATTCTTAGTGCAACTCCGGAGAAGATATACAACCTTAATAACTTCATTGTGCAATATGAAAATTCATCGTCTGAGCATTATACCTATAATCAGTATTTAGAAGCTATTGGCAGTGTTATAGAGCCTAAACTATTGACCGATCGAAATTTGGCGGATCTTAAGGCTCTAGTGAAACGCGCACGAATTCACCAAGCTGCTGAGTATTTAAAAAGTTTGCCACAAGAGAAGGCTAAAATAATATTTAATTGTTTAGATGAATTATTTTCTTTATATCCGAAAAAGCAAGTTGAAGATTTCCATCATAGACTAGTGACACAAAAAGAAGTGATGGAAACATTAACTTCCAATGAGATGATTAAGTTGTCGGATGCGCTTGGAATTGAACATCAATTAACACCACTCCTTGTGCTAGACATCATGCAGCAAAGTGGATTAGTCGAACCTTCAGAAGAACAAAAAGCGGGGTTGACTAAATTGAAGGCAATACAAGAGGCTACGCAAAAACGGCATGAAGCCAATAGTTTTGTAAGCGCCTATGATAAATTTGTAAGTTCCTCCACTAAGGGTTTTGCTTCCGCAAAAATGTGGCAACTTGAAGACGAAAAGGGTCAAAATCAAGGCATTTATTACACCGGCAAAACAAAACCTGAGGCGCAGGAAGGTAAGAAAGGTGAATGGAAGGAGCTCTCATCTGACGATGTTCACGAACAAGCGGATAAATATAGTACATACGAAGTATCTTTTTCAAATGCAAAACAGTTTGCTATTGCCTTTAAAAAAGATGCTCAAATGGCCGTAAGAAATGATCCCAGTGAAAGACAACTCGAAGACAATCTCGTTGCAAAACAAGCTAAAAAACGAGAGCTCGAAAAAATGCTTGCTCCAATATTGCAGCTTGAAGAGAAGTTGGAAAATATTGAACTGGAAGAAATGCGCAGCAGGTTGGACCTCTTAGATGCGCAAGGTGAAGAATTAAATGTTCTTAATAATCGAATGACAGAAATAGCTTCAATAAAAGAAAGAATTGAAGATGAAATTAATAGCGCTCAATTAGGTGAATATGCATCAGTAGATGAACTAAAAGAGAGTCTGGATGATGTTATAGCTGGTATTAAACTACTACAAGATCTCTCTCTGACAAGCGCGGCCGAGAGAGTAGCAAGACAATTTGAACTTCGACAATTTGCCCGCGCTGCAAAAGAGTCCTTTGAATTGGATAGGCCAATATGGGTAAAAAGCAGAGGCGACGATCGCGCTTATGTTTGTTCAGACAGGCAGCCTCCTGGAACAGAATGGAGAAAAATGGCAAACTGGGAAGTTTTTGCAAAAGTCTCTGACTGCCTAAAAAAAATAACTCCTGAAGCGTTGGCCGATGGGAGTCCAACCGCTAAAGAGATGCAAGCGCTTGCTAAAGTTGTACCGATTTTGAAAAAAGGAGAAACAGAAACTGAAGCTGAATTTTTGGAAGAAGTAGAGGCGCAAGTAGAGCAGATGAGGCTCTTTCCTGAAAAAACTCGAGCCAGCATAAGGGAGTACTGCGAAACTCAACAGCAATTGGTGGATACAGCTGCAGATAATCAACATCTATCCTATAACGATTTGAAACTTAAGAAAGAAGAGATTGAACGTCAAATTGAGACGGCAGTTAAAGGCTACGTTTTTCTGAAAACGCATCCTGATCAACGTGATGTTGAAGGTCTTGAAGGCGAACGTTCAAGGCTGCTTGAGATCATCCACACATTAGAACAGGCTGCCCATGAAATCAATGAGCAGGAAATCCCACGTCGAAAAGCCCTTTTAGAAAAAGAGCGCAGCGACTATCCACAATCAAAATTTGCATTGGCTCCGAAAGTCGACCTTGACGATCCAAGTAGAGGAGTTGTGATAGGGCGATGGGGGAGCTTTGGCAGGGGCTTTAATCCGACTTCTGAACAGTTCAAGACGTTTGTTGAAGACTATGAGAAAGATAGAATGCAGTTATCGCCCTCTTCAGAGCTTAACCAGTTGCCTCCGGCGCTTCAAAAGCGCGCTGTCGACCTGGCGATCTATGTACATGCCAAGGGCGATACCGAATTTGTTAACGAAAAAAGACGTGTTGGTCGTTCCGATCCTGCGCTTGCAGAGATTGCAGCGAAGTATGAAGAACGCTTATTGGAAGGTTTAAATGAAGCGATAGCCGCACATGCACAAATTGAACAAGAAATGGAAGCCGAACATGTGCAACAGTTAAGCGTTGAATTCAGAGGGCATTATTTGCCATATCAAGTAGGCTTAATAGCGCTGCATGCAGCGCTATTTCAGAAAGGAGCGCAAGGGTTGTCAGAGCGAGAAAAGGAGAAGATTAACGAAGTTCTCGGCGAAGGAGTGGAGAGCCTGCGAATAATAGATGCGCAACTTCAAGTAGAAAGAGATCCTTCAAAGGTCAAAGAATTACAAGCTCAACGCGCCCGTCTTGAACAACAGCAAACTTCATTAGGTTTGTTTAAAGCTTCAATAACTGAAGAATTACAGCAACTTGTCCGTAAGCAAATTGCGACGGATAGAGGTATTGCGCTGATGGCAAAAATAACAGCGACTGAGCAGTTAAGCGCAAAGAAAAAAGCAGTCGTTAAAAAATTCTCAGACAAAGACCATGATCTACTCGAACTACCCTCCTTGCAAGACCTCAAAGAAGAACATGCTAAAGAATGGTCCAGGTTTGCGGAGCTCTCTCCTGAGGAGCGAAAAAAACAAATTGACGCTTTTCTTTGGATAACTCGTGACGATGTAGAACGCTTTGACAAAATTGTTCAGAAAGAGGCGGCGGCTCTTCAAGGAGCGGAAGTAGAGAAACAGCCTCAATACCTGGAGATGATGCATGAATTTGAGCAAAAACGGTTAAGTGGTCTCCCAAAAACGGCCTTAAGTGGCTTAAGACCCACTGACGTGGAACTGGATCGTTGCATATTGCTGTTGGCGAAAGAAATGGATAGTCATCAAGATCTTTTTGACCGTCTTAATGCAGGGGAAAGCAAAGCGGCGGATTTGCCATTAATAGAGAAGTTTCTGGATCTGGCCGAACCGATTAATCTGAAGATCGCAGAAAAGGATGATGATTTTGTTACAGGGTATCTCGATCCACTGCGAGAAGGACATATACGCATAGAAGCAAATAATCTGGCGGAGGCCTTGAATAACGCACAGGTCATGTCGCCCGAGGCGGAGATTGACTTTTCAAGTGAAGATCTCATTAGGAATTTTGATCGAGATGTCGCCAAGGTTACTAACTTGTTAAATAAGCAGGGCGACGAGCCGCTCGATGACCTGGAAAAATTCCAGATTTCACTTGTAAGGGCAAAGGCTGCGCGGCTTTATGAAAATGCTCGAAGTAGAGGCGTTCCAGCTTCAGATCCGGATTCCCTGAGATTCAGAAAAATGATTAATTTTCTTTCGCAATATTTAGATGGTTACAACCTCGCTGAAGTCCGCGCTCGAGTGGCTGCTGCCATAACTGCTGGAAATCAGCCTACAATCGCCGAACTTCCAAAAACGGCATCTGAGAGAGCGGAAGCGGCTTTAGAAAAAGAAAGCCGTGAGTTTCAAGACTCGCCCTATGCTTTAGGCATTTACCAGGTCATGAAATTCAAAGCCGGCGTTCCACGCAGGGCTATGTGGTTTCGTGCTTCTGATAAACCTATAAATGTAGTCGGACGTGAAACCGGACCTGCTTTTGCCGAAAGGAAACCAGCTGTTGCAGGACAGTGGCACGAGGCCACATTAGAATATTTTAAGACATTGGACTGGCCATATGAAAGCATTTCAATACAGACAGGACCTGATGATGAGAAATGGAAGATGGCGGATGCGCCTGTCGATCGCTCTAAGTATATGGCGGCATATTTGTTCATACAAAAACAGCTTGCATCTCCTGGTAAATTGTCAGCGGAAGATAAAAAATGGCTTGAAACAAGAATGGCCGAAGTCAAAAAATATTTCGGTATACTGCCTCCTGAAGAGCCTGAAAAAGGAAAAAGCGAGGCTTCAGCAGGCCCTGCTGAAGCTATTGGGATCCCTTCACGAGAAGACATCGGGGAGCATAGAGCGGCGTACCCTAGCAGCATCGAGATCGAGGCGGCGCTGAATGCATCCTTGGAACAGCAGAGAACCGAACTGCAAACATGCATTGAGAGCTGGAGAGAAGGCGATCACGTAGGCAATATTGTGGACGCCTGGACAGGAGATATCGAGTCGGATTCTCGCGTAGCGAAACAAAATTGGATCCTCAACGAGATGCTGCGGACGCCAATAGATGATTCAGCGATAGAACAATTACTGGATCCGGATGGTTTGCCAGCAGATGTTTTTGCAGGCTTTGCACGAGCTCTCATGCTTCGGGAATTTACAAAAGGGTTGACAACGCCCTTGGATAAGAACCCACAAATCAAACAATTATTGGATGTAGTTGAGACAACTCAAAAATTGAAGGAAGGCGAAAAAGATGCACTGAAAAAGTATTGCATTTACGCTAATAGTGAAATTGCGAAAAGAAATAAATCACAGCCAACTCCCGTTCAGACACGACCAGTAGAAAGCAGGGAGCGTGCGTTGGCGAAGAATTTTACAGCGCTTCTCGATTCAATTAGCGATCCGGACGGTAAGAACGCAATAGCCGCTCTTGATGAGATCGCATATACATTAACACAAGACGAGTTGGAAATTTTTGCTAAAGAAGTAGAAAATCTTGATTCCAGCAACGAGAGAATAATGGACTCCCTCCGAGCTCAGAAAAAAACGCTGGATCTAATACATCAGGGAAACAATGAAAATGCAGCCAAATTATTCCTCGAAAGATTTAAGGACGCAGAAAAAGATGAACCTTTCTTGGATATCCTTAAACATCTCGATGTAGATCAAGCAATCGCTTGGATGGAAGCTGTGCGTGATCAGAATATCGCTGGATTCTCAGAAGCGATGCAGAAGGAGCTGAAGCTCTATGAAGAACTCAGCTATTATTCGACTGATCAGAGCGCAGCTGCGAAAGCTTTTGGCGGGAGATCGCTAGGATCTGCAAAGAAGCTTGCGCGATGGATAGTCTGGACAATGCCTCTTGGGAAGGTAGAGGCATTTATTGAAGCAGTGCGTCTGGGTTCTTCAGCCAATGCCAAAGCTAATGCCCAACTGCTTCAAGATGCATATGACGATCCTAATGCAAAGAAATGGGAACATTTGCGTTCTCAAGAGAGCGCTCGATTTCAACCTGTTCAAGTTGAAGAAGAAGGTGGAAGTTTTGTCGAAATGGAACGAAAATACGAAACCGAAGAAGGAGAAAAAATGGGGAGAGAAACTTCTCCTTCCCGCGGAGTGGACTTAACGAACTCTTTGGCTTTCGATGGACTTGGTGTGAAGCCGAAGCCACGAACTGAGGTCTTGACACCACAAGCGGCAAGCATAGAAGTAGAAAGAAGTCGCGAGCAATTGCGCTCCCAAGGAATCATTTTGTCAGCAGCGCCAAGGGGGCATGCTGATGAAGCGCGTCCAGCTGAAAGACTCTTGGTGATAAAAAAAATGGGCGATTTCAGCGCTGATACAGCGCAAGATGCTTTAGCGTTAAAAACCGCAGTGACGGTGGCGCGTGAGGGAGGGGTTAAGTGCGAACTGAATGTATCTGATGGCCAGCATCAATATAAACAAATTGCGCTGGATGAAAAGGATCTACGCAGACGTCTAAAAATGGGTCGTGTGGAGTTTTTCAGGCAGATTACAAATGTCAAGCCACAAGAGCGTGGAAAGCGCATTACAGAGAAACTAGAAGCTCTACAGGAATCCGATAGGAAGCTGATGGAAGAACTTGAGTCGAATATTGCATCAGGTGATCCAAGCAAGCTCGTTGCAGCTGTCAAAACATTTTGCAAGCTTTCAGAAGAAGATGCGCCTTATATTGGCGCCGCCATTCAACAACGCGCTGGAGAAGATCCAGTTAAATTGGAAGCGTTAGCGAAATTTGTTTTAGCAATTGGTAATTTAAAAGATGTAGATAGTCCATATATGAACTGTTTTAAGCATCTCGATGAATTAACCGTTATTGGACAAGTTGCCGCCATTCAGCCAGAAGAAAAAGATTTTTTACAGCGAATGGAAGCGATTGCTAAGGCGTCTGATCTTGGTGGGAAAAAATATACGGCTAGTGATTTAAAAGTAATTGAAAAATATATAGAAGACGCCGAAAAAATTTTTCGCTTTCAACGTCGGGGTTCTATGCGTCCCTTATCATTTCCTTGGGCAGTAACAGATGCGGCATATGAAAAAGTGGATATAAAAACAAGAAAAATGCTTGAAAAAGCACATGACAACATTGAAAAAGCACATGACAACATTGAGAAGGCGATTAAAGACAAAGCAGACATGATTAAGAAGGCTATTAAAGGCAAAACAGCTATGCTTAGAGCGGAATGTACAAGAGTTAGCAGCGATCCCAATTTTAAAAACCTTCATAGCCGCATGGGTGGAAATTCAATAACAGAGGATCTGGATCTTGACCATGCTATAAATGAGAATTGGGCAAATGCATGGCTTGCCAAACATGGCAATGTGGTTCTGAGTACAGGAATGCAGTATGACTCACCTTCTGCAAGTGGTGATCAGCATGCAAAAAACATTGCTAGTTATTTATTTATAAATACAGTAATTACACATGCGACCAAAATTAGTGAAAAGATGAGAGATGGTTTAGAAAATTATAGTAAGAAATTGGGAAATGATATTTTAACAACAGCAACTGTTATTAAACACTGTGAGGTTGTTTCTACAGAAGCTTCAAACAAGCAGTTATGGAATGCATTTTCAACGTTGGATGTCGAAAAAATTTCAGATTTGGTTAAAATATTGAAACCTGGTCAATTACTTCGCGTGACAAAAGACATTCTTGCTGTGGGGGAGGTAGACCATCCAAATGTACAAGCTTTATTGTACGCTGTGCAAGAGAAATGCTGGAGACCTCTATTATTGACGACAGATCTACAGTCAATATTAGCTAATCCCAACTCGGATGTTGAGAAGCTATCCGAATTCTGGATAAAAACATCTGCTCTTTTAACAAGGGACTCCAAGAGTGTACTGCCAGAGACAATAGTGTTTACGAATACGCTTAAAAAGCTCTACGCAATTTTTTATGAACATGCGTCTAAAGAAGTGAACGATGCGATAGCAAAAATGCACGTAGGGCAATTATTCCTGGATTCTTATGCCGTTCCGTTAATGAGGAAACTGGTAGGACAGCAAAGACAAGCAGCGGAGGCCACGCGGCAAAAAGATTTAGTTAATGCCTTTGACAGCGACTCCAGCAGCATGGATATGCTTGTCAGAAACTTGTTTTCTGATCTTACAAGACAACGAAGATTAGAGCAGGAGGTGAAGTTACGCGAAGAAAACAATGAAATTTTTCTTCAACAGATAAAAAACATTATTAACAATTTAAATAGTTCGCAGTCTCAATTGCTATGGAGTGACTTTTCAAAAGTGGATGTCGAGAACTTTCCGAAATTGGTTGAAGCATTGACAGATGATCAAATGACGCGCCTGGTAGGAGCTATTATCCCTAGAGATAAAAAGCAGCATCCAAATGCACAAGCTCTATTGGAGTTGTTGTAGAGATGAGGAAAAAAGCGTAGTAAATAAAAAAAAAGAGGAACTGGTCCCCGGTTAGGTCGTATTTTTATTAATTCCCACACCTGCGGTTCCGCTCGCGGGCTCGCTGCACCTCAGTGTGGGCTACAGAATGAGAGAAAAAATGATGCAAAAATGAGCAGAAAAACATGTCAAATGGAGCCTACACAAGACGAAATTGAAGCAGTGGTTACTTCTCATTTTTGCATCACTTTTTCTCTCGTTCTGTAGCCCACACTGAGGTGCAGCGAGCCTGCGAGTGGAACCGTAGGTGTGGGAATTAACAAAAATACGATCTAACCAGGGACTGGTTCCTCTTTCTTTTTCTTTTTCCCCTCTCTTTTTTTCTCTTTTTTCTTTTTTTATATCAATAAAAAAATTATTGTGGGACGGCATAATCAATCCAGGTCAAGGTCAATCTTATGTCGCACACATTTTCAAATTTTTTATATCATATTGTTTGGTCAACGAAAAATCGAGAACCTCTCATAAGAAAAGAGCTAAAGCCTCGTGTACATGGCTACATAAGAACCGTTGTCAACGCTGAGGGCGCAAATTTATTGTTTATAAATGGGGTCGATGATCATGTTCATCTTCTTGTTGCAACTCCCGCTACAATGTTGATTCCGAGTTTGGTTGAGAAAGTCAAACCAACGTCGACGAAATGGTTTCGCAGGTCATTTCCTGAAGCGACAAATTTTTCATGGCAAGAGGGCTATGGGGCATTTACTGTGGCCAAATCAATTTTACCAGGCGTGATAAAATACATTGAAAATCAAGAAGAGCATCACAAGACGATGACGTATAAAGAAGAATTTCTACGTTTTTTAGATGAACAAGGCATTCCTTACGATCCTGAACATGTATTTGATTAAAAAAAGAGAGATAAAAAAAGAAAAAGAAAGAAGAACCAGTCCCTGGTTAGGTCTATTTTCATCCCCTCCCACACCTGCGGTTCCGCTCGCTAGGGCTCGCTACACCTTAGTGTGGGCTACAGAATGAGAGAAAAAATGATGCAAAAATGAGGAGCGGCCGCCGCTTGTTGATTCCATCTTGTGTAATTTGATTCTGATCACTCTTGCATCATTTTTTCTCTCGTTATGTAGCCCACACTAAGGTGCAGCGAGCCCTAGCGAGTGAAACCGCAGGTGGGGAGGAATTAATAAAATCACGATAAAATATATGGATAGCGCGCATCGATTGCTTTTACAAGAATTAGGCAACCTTCAAGAACAGCAAATCGGCGTTTTTAAAATCTCGTGCAAGCAAAACATGCATGGCCGAGTATTTTCTAAGGCCCCGCCTACGGCGCAAAGATGTTGTCTCATACGTCTTTTTCGTTGGCTGTTCAGAAAATCTCAGCCAGCGCAATGTGATAATTTACAACATTTAAAAGCCTTTTTTGAGCATATTGTAATCGAGGTCAAACAAGATGCAACGTCGACGTTAAAACAACGCTACCGCCCACTCGTCAACCAAGCCTTTCAAAACTTAAGAAATCTTTATTTGGCTTATCAGAGAAGCGACGCCATCGACGGAATTATTAAACGCAATGACATCTTAGAGGCCTTGAGCGTCGCCTATCGGCGTGAAGACAGCCTCAATGAACTCTTGGACCTGCAGATTCAACGCATTGCATCTTTCGCCATTCAGTCCGCGACAAATGGATTTCGGACAGACGAAATCCCATTGGTCGAATTCGACGATGTGGAAGAGGCCGTCAAACGGTTGCGCGAGGCATCCGTTAAAGAAAATAAACCACTCAAAGAGATGACTTTAACTGATGTCCAGCGGCATTTAGGAGGACTCCTAATTAAAGAAAACGTCCCCATGGGACGCTTCATCAATGCAATGTATAAGCATGACATTCTCAACTACAATGCTGTGCATAAGTTAACGACGCGAGTTGTTTCACATCAGAATTGTTCAGAACGCAATGTGTCGGCGCAATCGATTATGAAGTTTTTCAAACGTCTGCATATCCCATTGGAAACAGTATGGCAGGGAGAAGTTTATGCCTATAGCGAGGCGTTTGGAAAAGAGTTGCGCGAAGAAAAATGCAATGATTCCGCATTTCAGCGCAGCCTTGTTGAAGGATTTCGGACGCGTTTATTGCAGAAAGCGCATGATAAACAAAAAGAGATTACTGAACGATGCGGCGGCGGAGATCTCATCATCTCCAATTCCTTTAATCGATTGCGCATCCATCATGTCAAAAAAGGACAACCTGGCAGTAAAAAACATGGAGTGAAAAAAAAATTCAATATTATTGGCAAGGCTCTCAGTGACTCTGAGCATAATTTTCGGGCCGCTAAAAGTGAAAAGTCATATATCGGCAAGTTCGCTTTCTCGATTAAAAACATGTTGGGCGCTGAAGATGAAGAGGAAACCTGCTTTGATCCAATAGTTGCGAAGAGAAAGGCTGTTAAAGAGTTTTCAGATCCATATGGCGCTGAAACACGATTGCGCCATTGCATCACCAATATGGTCGACCGCGAAAATGTGACAATGGCCATCCAGCGATTGGCTCCCGACGACATTCATCATTTCACGGCGTCCGCTCAAGGGAAAATTTTATCAAAGGCGGAGATGGCCGCTTATTTAATTTTACCGCTGCAACGCAAACTCTCTTCCGTAAGGCAAGAATTATCGCGATTAAAAAGCGAGGAACCCAACTCGCCTGAAATTAATCAACTTAAATGCAAGAGAAATGCGCTGAAAGAGGAGTTGCGGCAACTTCAGACGCTTGAACATTGGTTTAAAGGACGACCTAATCAGGAAAAGGCTAGCCCCGCCATTAATATTTTAGGAAAACAAAGTTCTGTGAGTCCATTGGCAGTGGCGCATCATTCGGAAATTCCTGCGCAAAACAACCGTAAGCTAATGATGCTGCGTCATACAGATAGGAGTTGTTCAATCCACGCGTTTGTTGGCGCGACAGGAGTCAACCATGTCCAAGTGACAGCTCAGGCGGGCGATCAGACTGGATTGGGCCATGAACTTGGCAGCATGGGTTTTGGGCGCTTTGATGTAGAAGATGTACACGATGGAGGAATTCAAATCCAACCTGAGATTCAAGCGGGCGGATTTCAACAAGTAGGGGAGCCAATTGGTTCGTTTGATAAGAACGGTTCCACTGTGATCTCCATCTATTTTGATAAGGACATGGTTCCAACCGCTGAGTTGGATGCTTTTAGCCGGACAGTGCGTTATAAGACGGAAGAGATCAATATGAGGATGCGCATTCGCAATTGCTTCTGCCGCATAATCGGAAGGTTTTTTGGAATGCAGCTAGTGCGACCGTTTCGCGCTTCGCGCGGCATTGAGATCAAAGCCAAGATGGGCGACATCATCGGCCTTCCCAAGGCTTATGTAGCTTTTGAAGCTGTATTGCAATGCGTAACGGATAAAACAGCAGGCAAAGCGGAGATGCTGCAAGAATTTTATGAGAAATTTCCGCAAAAGCGTGAGGAATTTAATCTTTTTTATCAGTCTCCACAAGAGCGCGTGGCTTGTGAGGTTTGGGATGCGTTGGACTGCAAGTACAAGTCTCAGGAGCTATCTGAAGAGGCCGCGTATTTATTGGAAAAGCTCGACTCAGCCCTTGGTGGTTTGTTTTGATTTTAGGCTTTTTTTTAACCCTTCTTTCGCGCAGCGTATGGAGTGCGTGCGACTTGTCGCCGCTTTGGAAGACCTCGACTCGTCGAGGTCGAAGCGTGAATCTAAAATATCTAAAAGCTGGCATTTTGAACGTTGAACAGGTCATATTGTCGATAGCAAAACGCTTTCCAGGTTAACGTGAAGCCAGCTTCTAGATGTTTTAGATTCACGCTTCGACCTCGACGAGTCGAGGTCTTCCAAAGCGGCGACAAGTCGCACGCACTCCATACGCTGCGCGGCTTTGCACTTATTCTTCTTATCCACTTTTTTTCGTTACAGCATCGAGCAATTTGCTGTTCCAGTTAAACGCTTTATTCGCTTCAGCCACTAGGGAGGCGATTTCAGATGCGTTTAATGGAAGCGCATTAAGAGCGTCTTTACATTCCTTGATCAATATTGCCGATGGCTGATCAAATGTATAAAAAGCCATAGCGGGAGTTTTCATTTTTTGAATTGCTTTTGATAGGATTTGACCTCCATTGAAATTCCCCAAATAGAGCACATAGGCATGAGCTGCAAGCAGATAGGGTCGTTTTGTTGAAAGCTCCCAAAGGTAAAATGCATAGTTGCAGGCGGTTGTTGAAGGTATAGCTCTCCATGAATTTGAAGTTTTTAAAGGGTTTAAAATTTTCAAGTCTTGAGACAATGCGTCCCTTCGGAAAACGCTCTGGCTAAATATTCCTTTAAGGCGCGGATTGTCTGTATGCATTCCAAGCTCGGTTTCTAAAGCTCTATAGACCGTAAATAAGTCGCTGAGATATTGCGCGTAATCATCTACTGTAATCTTCGCTTTTTGAATGCTTTTGATCAGGGGATGTTTTGCAATTTCATGATGAACCGCTCTTGTGCCCAAACGAAGAGCGTCGGCAATGGGTGGAGGATCGATGATTCCTAGTCTTGCCAGCATTGCATATTGCACGGAAGGGCTGTAGAGCCCAACGAAGGGAGCCAGCGCCGTAGCAAGCGTATGGTTGGCGGCCTTTGTCGCTTTGTCAGCGGCACGATGATAGACGAAATCTGAATCCACTCCTTGTTCTCCGAGTCGTTTAACGATCTTATTAATTCCGATAACGCAACAACCCTCGGAAGCTTCTTTCCATAGGATTAAAGATTTTCCAGCCATGCAGATTGTGACAGGGAGAAAGGCGGCTAATCTTCCGCCAACCTCTTGCTTGCGATCTTCGTGCATCCCGAGTCGCTTGCTCCCCACCTGACAATTTCTTCTGTTGAACATACGTCTAAAACACTACCCATAATTCCTCCATGGAAATCTGATGGTATGCTTTTAAGATTTTTTTTTCTAGGGTGTTTTTATTCTTGAACTGTTACTGTAGACAACGTAAAATAGCGTTTTTTTGGTGTTAAGATGTTTGATGTAAGATCCATTCCCTTGAAGCTTTACAATACAGCGACCCGACAAAAAGAGGTTCTTAAGCCGTTGCAAGATGGGCACGTCACATTATACACTTGCGGACCTACGGTTTACAATTATGCGCATATTGGCAATTTTCGGACATATGTGTTCGAAGATTTGCTGCGCCGGACGATTCAATTTTTCGGTTTGGGCGTTACGCAAGTGATGAATCTTACCGATGTCGATGATAAAACAATCCGCGGCGCCATCGCTAAGGGCGTCTCTCTTAATGAATACACGCAAACTTACAAAGATGCATTTTTTGCAGACCTTAAAACATTGAATATTCAGCCGGCGGAAGTTTATCCGGCGGCCACTGATTATATCGATGAGATGATTAAGGTCACGCAAGGACTGCTGGATAAGGAGGTCGCCTATCGCGGCGGCGATGGCAGCGTCTATTACGCGATTCGCAAATTTCCCCATTACGGCTGCCTTTCTCATCTGAACATGGATGAATTGCAAGCGGGGGCGTCTGAACGTGTTTCATCGGATGAATATGAGAAAGATAACGTTGCTGATTTTGTTCTATGGAAGGCGTATGATCCCGAACGCGATGGTCAAATTTTTTGGGACAGCCCATTTGGTCGGGGCCGCCCTGGATGGCATATGGAATGCTCAGCAATGGCGATGAAACTGCTCGGTGAGACACTAGACATCCATGTTGGCGGCATCGATAATATGTTTCCGCACCATGAAAATGAGATCGCACAATCTGAAGCCTATTCAGGAAAACCGTTTGCAAAAATCTGGATGCATGCCGATCACCTCGTTGTCGATGGCAAAAAAATGTCTAAAAGCTTGGGCAATTTTTATCCGTTGAACGACTTGATTTCGCGCGGTTTTACCGGCGCGCAAATCCGCTATATGCTTCTTCAAACCCACTATAAGACCCAATTAAATTTTACATTTATGGGTTTGGAAGCCGTTAAAGAGTCTCTACAGCGTCTTAATAATTTTTGCCAAAGATTATTAGAGGTTGAGACGGTTCACCCGGGCGGCGTCATTGCTCCTATTTTGAACCAGGCGTTGATCTCTTTCGCTGAAGCTTTGGCTGATGACTTGAATATTTCCGTCGCGCTTGCAGCGGTGTTTGACCTTGTACATGAGGTCAATGTGCTATGCGATGCGAAGAAAATAAGCAGTGATGAAGCGCAGCAGGTGATCAACTTGTTTAATCGTTTTAATTCAGTTTTGGGATTTCTTTCCGTTGACAAGCAGACATCGGAAATTCCTCAAGAGTTGCATGACGCCCTGGAAAAACGAAATCAAGCGCGCAAAGATAAAAATTGGGCTTTGGCCGATAACTTGCGCGATTACATTGTAAACAGCGGCTATACGATCGAAGACACTGCGCGTGGGGCCCGATTGATCAAAAAATAAACGGTAAACATGACTTCAAGAACGAAAGACGAATTATTTATTTTGACTGCATATGAGATCGGCACGCAGCATGGGGACATATTCGCTCCATTGAATCGCTACGATATCGGTCGCCTCTGCGGAATTTCTCCTAAAGGCGTGAACGCCATCTGCAATCTTCTTATCAGAGCCAATTTCATCAAAAAGATTGATAATACAGGTTTCAACCTGACTAAAAACGGCGAAGCTCTGGCTCTCCGCCTCCTGCAAGAATAAATCGCAGGGAGTTAAGTAAAAAAATAATGTCAGGATAGGCAGGATAGATAGGATAGGATGATCGGGTTGCCGAAATTCATGTTGTATTTTTATTTTTTCTATCCTGTCTATCCTGCCTATCCTGAAATTAATTTTTTTACTTAATCTTATTTCATCCAGGGAAAATAGAGGACGTCGCGAATGGAATGAACCCCGGTAAAAATCATCACAAGCCGATCGAGTCCAATGCCTACTCCGCCTGTAGGAGGCATCCCTTGGCAGATCGCTTCGATAAATTCTTCATCCAATGGACTCGCCTCTTCATCTCCCGCTTCGCGGCGCTGAGCCTGAGTTTCCAGCAGCCTGCGCTGAATTTCCGGATCATTCAGTTCGCTGTAGGAGTTGCAAATCTCTTGTCCTAAGATAAAGCTTTCAAAGCGTTCGACGATGCCTGCTTGCCGTTCAGCCTGATTGCGGTGAGGTTTGCATAGGGGAGTGGTTTCAATTGGATGATCGATGATATGGTGAGGCTGTATGAGATGGTGTTCCACTTTCACAGCGAAGAGAGCCGCAATAAGCAGCCCGCGCGACATGGTCGATAGTTTTTTTATATCGCAATGGCCGCTTGCGGTCAAGAGATCGCGCATCTGCTGATCGCTCAATTTATCGACATCGATCTGAGCGAACTTTGAAATGCCTTCTTTCATGGTTAAGCGCGGCCATGGCGCTTTGAGGTCGATCTGTACCGGTTCGCCGGTCTCAGGATGCGCGACTGAGATCTCTGTTTTCCCATAAAGTTGTAAAGCAAGGGTTTCAAACAAATTCTCAACGAGCTGCATCATGTCGCGATAGTCCCAGTAGGCTGCATATGCTTCTAAAAGCGTAAATTCAGGGTTATGGTTGCGGTCGATGCCTTCATTGCGGAAGACGCGTCCGATTTCGAAAATGCGCTCCATTCCGCCCACAATCAGCTTTTTCAGTGGAATTTCCAAAGAGATTCGCAAGAACATCTCCTGATCCAATGCGTGGAGTTTTGTCTCAAAAGGCCGCGCTTCGGCGCCGCCATAGATGCTTTGCAGAATGGGAGTCTCGACTTCTATAAAGCTTTGCGCGTTAAAGAAGTCTCGGATCAGATGAAAAATTCTGCTGCGAATGCGGAAGGTTTTACGCACCTCATCATTGCTGATCAAATCCAGCCAACGCTTGCGGTAGCGCAGCTCTTTGTCCGCTAATCCCGAGTGTTTTTCGGCTAGAGGCAAGAGTGTTTTGCAGAGCAGCGTGACTTTTTTTGCAAAAATGGTGAGTTCACCCTTATTGGTATGAAAGAGGTGTCCTTCGACGCCGATGATGTCGCCTAAATCGATCTTTTTTTCGAGAAATTTAAAAGGCGTTAACGCATCGCCGTCATTGGCGGTTGCGCGCCAGCCATCGATTTCGGTGAGGTCGCGATTGAACATGATCTGAATGCGGCCAGTGGCGTCTTGCAGGTGTGCAAAGGCGTTTTTTCCCATTGCGCGAAAGAGAATAAGCCTGCCTGCGACGCAAACCACAGGCGTGGTTCCGGCTCCGGCTTCTTCACTGTGTCCGATCGCCGCCTGCCCGAATTGCTTATGAAGCTCCTCTGCATGGTGCGTAGGGTGATAATGATGCGGGTATGGTTCGACCCCTAGTTGTCGAATTTCCGCGAGTTTGCGTGAGCGGTTTTGAAATTCTTCATGATTATGATAATCCGGTTTTGTCGGCATAGAATGTCCATGGTCGTTATTTGTAAATTGATTCAAAGCGTGCGTAACAATAGATGGTTGTTACAAGAATAGCCAGGCCAAAAATCGCACAGGTGATGACAAACCATCTTGTCTGTCTGGTGGCGGTCTGGTATTGTTTGATCCATCTCAGCATTATTAAGCGCTCCCTGTGGGCCTATTGTATTGGCAAACCCTCTTTTTGTACACCCAATATATTGCACTGGGCTAAGGAAGGTAGTCAGGGCGTCCCGCCCTGCTTTGTAGGCAAAAAATATTGAAGATAATGCACGCGAACAGGGCGGGACGCCCTGGCTACCTTCCTTTTTTTATTGACAAGTAGTCCCAATTAACGGTACCATATAATTATGAATAAGAAGCATAAGCGAACGCTCGAAGCTGTTTTTAAAACCCCGGTTCAATCCAATGTTGTTTGGGGTGACGTCGAGAGTTTGTTTATGCATTTAGGCGCGCGAATAAAGGAAGGCAGCGGATCGCGGTTGGCTGTTGAATTGAATGGCGTCCGCGCCTATTTTCATCGGCCTCATCCTCGAAAAGAAACGGACAAGGGCGCCTTGATTTCCGCAAGAAGATTTCTAGAAAATGCAGGAGTAAAACCATGCTAAAGTACAAGGGTTATACAGGGATCGTTCAATTCGACGATCAAGCGATGATTTTTCACGGGGAAATTGTGGGGCTTCGCGATGTGATTACCTTTCGAGGCATGACGCCAGAGGAATTAAAACAAGAATTTGAAAAATCTATTGATGGTTATCTTGATTGGTGCAAAGAATTAGGTCAAGAGCCCGAAAAACCTTTTTCAGGAAATATCCATTTAAGGTTGAGGCCAGAATTGCACGCTAAGCTAGCATCAGAAGCAAAATTTAATGGTGTTAGCCTTAACAACTATATTAATGAAACGTTGCAACGAGCTATTGGTGAATGAAAGAAATTTTTTCCTAAAAGAGGGAGTTGCAAAACTCACAAAAAAAATTCTTCTCTGCGTCATCGCGCCTCTGCGTCTCTGCGTTAAATTGCTTATGGGGGCATTTTACGCAGAGACGCGATGACGCAGAGAAGAATTGTTTTGTGAGTGTTGCAACTCCCTCAAAAATAGGTCGATAGGGGATTGATGTCGATGCGCAGGCTAATGCCTGAGGGCTGTTGGAGCGCATGCTGCGCAGCTTCGATGGCGCGATTAATGGTAAAAATGTTCGGACCGCGAATGAAGAAATGATAGCGATATTTATCTTTGACTTTTGCATGTCCCGCCGGAATAACAGGGGTTAACTGATACAGAGAAGGAAGGATCGAAAGAATTTGCCCCCGCAGTTGATCCGCGGCCCCTTGAGTTTTATGCGCGTTTTCACCGGAAAAAGAGAGTTTAACCATCTGATTCAGCGGAGGATAGTGAAACAGCCCTCGAATGGCGATCTCTTCATCATAAAATCGCTCATAGTCCTGTTTGGCCGCCAGCTGAATCGTTGCATTATCAGGCATAAAAGTCTGAATGATCACTTCTCCGGAAAGCGCTCCGCGTCCCGACCGTCCCGCCACTTGCGTAATCAACTGGAATGTCGTTTCCGAAGCGCGAAAATCAGGAATATTCAGGCCGCTGTCGCTGTTGAGAACTCCGACGAGGGTGACTGCAGGGAAATGAAGGCCCTTTGCAATCATTTGAGTGCCAATTAAGACGTCGGCTTTGCCCGTTGCAAAAGTTCGAAATAGTTTTTGATGACTGCCCTTATGGCGAGTGGTGTCGGCATCAATGCGGAGAGTCCGCACGTCCGGTAAAACGGCGTGTAGGGCTTTTTCGATCAATTCCGTGCCGACTCCTCGGAATTTTAATGGATCAGGATGGCGGCATGTGGGACAGACCGCCGGAGGCGGAGTGATCGTAAAACCGCACAGATGGCAAGCAAGAACATTGTCTCCTAGATGGAACGTGAGCGCGACATCGCAGTGTTTGCAGCGAACAGCGTGACGGCACGCAGGACAAAACAGCGCCGTATGATAGCCGCGGCGATTCAAAAAGAGAATTGTTTGCTCCCCGAGAGCCAACCGTTTTTTAATCCCATCAAGCAGGGCGTCTGAAAAATTCGTATAGCCCTTTGCCTTTTCCAATTCATGCTTCATGTCTACAATAGTGACCACTGGCAGGACGGCGGCGTCCGGACGATTGCACAGTTTGCTCAGTTGGTATTTTCCTGTTTGAGCGTTGTAGTAGCTTTCCAGACTGGGAGTCGCGCTGCCCAAAATAACGGCGGCTTTGGCCATCTTGCCGCGCATGACGGCAACATCTCTGGCATGATAACAGGGCATCTCGTCGCTCTGCTTATAAGACGGTTCATGCTCTTCATCAACAATAATCAATCCAAGATCAACCACAGGACTGAAGACAGCGGAGCGGGCCCCGATGACTATTTTTGCTTTTCCGGAGTGAATGCGATGCCATTCGTCGCGACGTTCGCCGTGGCTGAGGCGATGGTGGAGGACTGCAATGCGCCCTTCGAAGCGGCTGCGGAAGCGTTCTATGGTTTGCGCGGTAAGCGCGATTTCGGGAACCAGCATGATCGTCCCCTTATCCATTCGCAGCGCCTTATCGATCGCTTGCAGATAGACCTCTGTCTTGCCGCTCCCTGTCACGCCATGAAGGAGATGGACATCGAAGCGAGCTTGTTCGACGCTCGCTGTAATTTTTTGCAGGGCCGCCGCTTGCTCTTCGTTGAGCGTTTTGGGTTTCGTCGGAAAATATTCTTCATTGGAAAGAGGAGATCTGTCGACCCGCACGATGTCTAAAAACAGGCACCCTTTTTTCGCCAATGAATCAACAGGGCTGCGCGATCCCTTGGTTTTTTCAAGCAATTCCGTTAATAAAATGCCCTTTTTAACTTGCAGCATCACATCCAGAACATCCGCTTGAGCGGAATGCGTATTGCGCAAATCGCGGCATAGATCTTGCAGCTCTTCGCGTGTTTTTGTCCGCATGACAAACAATTGCTCTTTTGCTTTTACATCGCTGCGAATGCTGGCGGGAATGATTGTTTTTAAAACTTGACGAAGGGGAGTGCAGTAATATTTGGCTATCCATAAAGCCAATTCAAATAGATCGGCCGTGACAATTTCGGTTTCGGAAGTCACTTTGTGGACTGCTTTGACGGGAGCGAAATCGGGCGTGTCTTTAACTGTTAATACATATCCTGCATGCAGCCGTCCGCGGACCGGCGCTTCAACGCGCACGCCGCGCCGCACTTTTTCGAGCAGCTCCGTCGGAATCCCGTAATCCAGCGTTTTATCGATCGAGATGTCTAGAATGATGGAGGCGTATTTTTGAAACATAAAAGCTGTTTTAATCCTTCCCAAAGAGCTTGCTTTAGTTTCGGGTCCTTCAAGTATAACGGAGGATCGGATAAAAAATAGACAGGAATTTCGTCTAAAGACTGCGTCGTTTCACGATAACGTTTTGTCAAATCAGGCAAAGAATTAAATAAATCTTTACTAATCATGATCAGTTTTAACGTTTTCATTTCTAAGAGTGTGTTCCAACCGCCTTCATTTTCCAACTTGCGTGCGGAAACAATGACTGCCGGGCTATTTAAGCATATTTGGATCGCTTTGGCGACATTGGCAAGAAATGTTTGCTGTAAAGGCGGTTCATTGGAATATAGGATTACAACCTCAGGCGCAGCCGCTTTATCCAACACCCCTCTTGAATTAACCTGTTTAGCTTCAGCATCGCTAGGCGTTTCGTCAATAATGGTCAGCGATGGGAAGCGTTCTTCTAAAATTTTTCGAATCTCGCTAAGATCCATTTCTGAAGCTTTTCCTAGAGGCTCCAACGTCAGAAACGTCGACTCCTTCGGAGTCGAAGGAGCGCTGATTGGAATCGGCGGCATCTTAGATGGCTTAGGCGTGTGATCTTCAAGTTTTGCAATAGGGGCCGGCGTGGGTGGAGGAAGCGTATTGACCGGCGGAGGCGGCGCAGCCTTCGGAGTCGCCGGAGTTTTTAGCGGAAGCGGCGGAGGTGAAATTATTTGAGACGATGATTGCGGTTTGAGTGGTTGAGCTTGGGCCTGCGTTTGCATTTGCGCCTGTTTTTTAAAAAAGACAAAATTCTGCGCATCAGCCTGGAGAAAGTTTTTAGGCGAAAATTCTTGCAGAAGATGGAGCTGCGTCAAAGCTAACAATTCGGCATATTGTTGTTGAGGGGTCATTGCAGGCATAGTTCTTCAATTTTTTTTTGAATGATGGGCGCCATGTTGACAAAACCGCGGTCTGCATATTTTTTAGATAAAAAACGATCAGCTTCCGACAGCCCTCTCGGGAACATCTTACGTACAAGTTTGCGCGTAAAACTAGGACAATAGAGGTCATCCAGTTGCTCCCGGTGGCGCACAATGAAAAACACCACGTTTTCATCGTGTCTGAAGGTCAATAACGTCTTTGTCAGGCGGCGTGCAAAGCGGTGGATGGCGCGATGGATCTTTTCAACGGACAAGCATAAAATTCCAATATCAAAGGCGGCTTCCGGCGGCAGCTGTTGGACAATCATCCGCACTGCATCGAGAGCCTGTAAAGAGATCAGCCAGGCATTGTTTGCGTCTCGATAGATGTCAGCCTGTTCTTTGCTGGCGTGGCCGCCTTGCTGGCATAAAAACGCACAATAATTTTTTAATTTCGCGAGGATCCCGTCATCGATCCAGGAAAAAAGACGCATATGCCCTTGAGTGGACCCTGAGAGTCGTGTAATGTGTTCAATTAATTTGGTGAAAAATGGATGATCGCAATTTTCATGTGTGGCAAGCAGCTGTTGGACCTTCACCATCTCTTGGTGCGCCAGAAGAAGTTCGGATAAAATAAATTGAAGAAGCAGATGGCGATGCTGATGATAAGATTTGAATTGTTGGCGCGAAAATGCAATAGGCGCAGGCACGACCTATCTCCCGATTTAATGTTCATAGTCAATCTAACAAAAGTCCGAGAAAAAAGGCATAAAAAAAACATGTAGCGTAGACTTCAGTCTGCGCTTGTTTGCGCAGGTTTTAACCTGCGCTTGTTTTTGCGGGTTTTAACCCGCAAGTCACGGCCCTGTTCATCTGTGGTTGATAAAAAATTCAAAACGTTTTTATCAACCACAGAGATCACAGAGCACACGGAGAGGTGACCGAGTTCTTTTTTAGTGAAGGTGAACAAGGCCGTGACTTGCGGGTTAAAACCCGCAAAAACAAGCGCAGGTTAAAACCTGCGCAAACAAGCGCAGACTGAAGTCTACGCTACAAATATTTTGTCTTGCTTTATATCAACATATTGAATTATAATTACTTTTCAATTATTAAAATATTTATAAATGGGATTAAAAACATGGCTAGTACTACAGTTGATAGATGTCTTCCGATACATCATGATTACAACAAAAATAAATCAGTATGCGGAAGTGTAAAAGATTATTTAGCTAGTCCTTTCGACTACAGTGGAAGAAGTTACAAAATTCTTTCAATAAAAAACAATCAGATGGAAGTGTGTAGGGATGACCATGCCTTGACTCGATCGGAAATCGCTTTTAGGATCTTTCTAACCTGCATCGGATTTTTCATCATCGCCGCCGGTTATAAAATTTGTCGATTGATTCAACTTTCAAAATACACGATTTCACTTAAACAGGAACCGCCAATATTAGAAAACGACGGCAAGTCCAGCGATCTCAAAGAAACGATAAAAAAAATAGAACAACAGAAAATTGAAAAAATTGATGACCTCTCTAAAAAGACAGAAGCCGATGCAAATATTAAAGTAGATAAAGAGTCAGTCAAGTCTCCTGTAAAACCCCATGGGGAACAAGAAAAAGTTGAGGGAGGTCCTTTTCCTCCTTTTTCTGAAGTCTTGGCTAACCATCACATTCGGACAAGCAAACCTAATGCTATTTTTCTAAATGCCGATGTCGTAATGCGTTTAAGCAATGCTACGATCCTCGATATTAGTAAATTTGAATTGCCAATTGATCTTGAAAAATTTCAGGAATTGTTGAAGACATGGAAGGAAATAAAGTCGATCGTTTTACCTCCACTTGATTCATTGAATGATGCGTTTCTTCAATGCCTTGCGATGCATGCCTCTCAACATACTGACCTGATATTTATGTCTCTTCTGCCATTTCAACAGCGGCTTGTTGAGGCGACGATGGGCAAGACTGATTATAAAGAGCGCCCTGTGTATAAAAAATTTGTAAAATTTTTGATAGATAATAATGCATTAAAACAAGAGATGACCGCAGGTCGTCGAAAAGAATTGCAAATATTGATTTATGGGGCCTATGAGAACAGAAGCCTGCCCGAAGAAACCCAATACAGGCAGATTCTGCATTTATTTATGCTTCAGGAGAATGATAGGCCATCATGCATATTAGAAGTTTTGCGTGATATTACTCATTCAAAAGATGGTTGTTGCAAAGATTGCATGCAAAATATAACGGATAAGCAACTGCAAAGCATATCTGATACAGCTGCTGATGACAAAAAAAAGCAAGAAGATGTGATAAGAATTTTTTCACGAATATTGCATGATATTATCGCTCAAAAAGAGAAACAGGGAACCACAACGCAGCAAATTTTCGCATACATTGAGAAAATAGAAAAATCATTAGTATTTTTTAAGTTTGAAAATATATTTGAAGAACATGGATTCTTGCGCGATGCATTTACAAGCTCTCTATATAATTGTGAAGCCGACCTACGAACGTATCTTTCTGTTTATCATGCACTACAACTGCTTGAAAGCGAAGAAAGTGAAGAAGCTAAAATAAGCGCAATCAAAAAACTCGTTAATTATTTATCTTGCATATCAGATAAAAACAGCTGTTTGATTGAGCAGAAGATATTTGGAAAAATTTTAGCTCAGAATTGTTTAACGATAGATATAAGGGTCTGTTTTTCTGCTTTAGTAGGGAAGCAAACTGCAGCTGTTAGTTTCTTATCTGAAATTTTGAAATCGAATGATCCAGGAAAAATAATGCCGGCATTTAAAATATTTTTGAAAGATTATAAACAGTACGATCGGTTCGCGCCAGGGGCTTTCGCTAATATTTTGCCATGTATTGATTCGAAAGAGAAATTAGCTGCAATTCGAAATGTGATGCCAATGGAAGAAGAGATGAGAAAAGAAGTTGAAAAGATTTTAGTTGAAGGCGTTTATTACAATAATTTTGGAACAAATGAACATTATAAACCAGCAT
>JABDEO010000002.1 GCA_013287015.1 Chlamydiota bacterium | reverse complement strand
ACAGAACACACAGAGAGGTGAACGAGGCCTCGTTTATCTAGAACTCGCGTTTTATAAGTAACTTATATTCAAAATCTTATGAACTATTAATGGTTGATGATGTTGAAATGACTCTTGACTAAAACTCTTAAAACAGGTAAATACATTAGCCAAAGTCTGGTGCGATTTAGGAATTAGAATAAGCCAAAATGGAGATAAAAATGAAATTTTTAAGGTGTCTGTCACCAATAATAACAGTTGTCAGTTTAGCAATCGCTAGTTGTGTAAATGGAGCGGAGCATGATGCAGAGTTCCACTTTTCCACGCACGATAAAGAATTGAATGAAAGAGATTTTCAAGCTCTTAAAGACTATCTTAACACAAAAAGAACGATCGATGTTAAAGAAAAGTCGACAAATTTAACGATTAGCGGAGACGTTCGAACTGAATGGCGTCATCTCTATGAGAAGAAATTTGGACATAATCAAGTCGGCGGTCATGCCACAGATTGCGCTGGGCGTCCTCGCTCTCGCAATGACTTCGACATCGAATTCAATCTGCGATTCGATTATGTCTGCGAACGAGCATGGGCGATCGCTCATCTTCAATATGATAACTCCGCAGGGATCGACAATGATGTGGATTGCTGCTGCAATACTGTTTCATGCACCGATGAACCATGCGGCTGCACCGTCGGCAGTAAGCGAATCCTTAGAAGAGGACGTTTTCATGGAAGCGGGCAATGCGATGATTTGTGCCTCAAACGCGCTTATATGGGTTACAATGTTATAGCCGATTGTGGACGTTTTGATGTCGAACTCGGTCGCCGATTATTGTATGATGTTTTCGAATCTGAAATTCAATTCTTGAGTCGTTTTGATGGCTTGCTGTTGACCTATTCCAACACTTGGGAATGTGTTTCTGACTGGTATGTCAAATGGGGCGGATTTGTTGTTGATGAACGCGTTAACCACTTTGCCTGGGCGACTGAGTTTGCACTCATCAACCTCTGTGATTCAGGGTTTGATTTCAAATACTCCTTTATCGATTGGATAAAGAGAGGAACTGACCGCTGCTATGTTCGCAATCCACGCGCCTTTAAATATTGCAACTCTCAGGTCATCCTCACTTATCACCTGGAGCCTGATCTCCTATGCGTTCCAGTTGAATTCTATGGCGCGTTCTTGATCAACCATTGCGCTAAACAGGTGAATAAAAAGAAGCATAAAGGCTTGGCTTGGTATGTTGGCGTCACTACAGGTTCTGTTGTTAAAGAAGGGGACTGGAGTGTCGACGTCGAGTATCAGTGGGTTCAGGAAGATGCGATCGCGTGGGATGATCAGTCGGGCATTGGACTTTTAGATGCACGCGCTGATTGCTGCGGCGTCAATCCTACGCCTGGTTACAAAGGTTGGAGAGTGGAAGGATTGTATGCTTTAACTGATAATCTAACGCTAAGTTCGATTATTGAGTGGGCGCGCTCTAACCAAGCTCATCGCCATACGTACTCCAAATTCGAGTTAGAGGCGATTTACGCATTTTAATCGAACAAAAGTATTTGCCGGTCGATTTTTCAAGAGGAAACTCCCGCGAGTTTCCTCTTTTTTTTTCTTTCTTTTATAAAATGAATGATCGGATTACCATTGCACTTAGATCATTGAAAAATCGATTATGAGGGGTTATGATATCATTTATGCGCCGCAACCTTGCTTCAGCGACAGGAGGTCTTTCCTCATTCGCCTATCTGAATGCAACTCAGTTTCTTGGAGCGATGAATGATAATATTTTTAAATTATTAATTATTTTTTTCTTTATTCAATTAGAGGGGATAGAACGAAGTCACGTCGTTCTTGCTACGACCGGAATACTTTATGTACTTCCCTTTTTGCTGTTCTCTTCATCCGCTGGAATCCTTGCAGATCGCTTTAGCAAACGCAATATCATTATCGCCACTAAACTTCTTGAACTCGGAATCATGATCCTGGGATTAGTTTCCTTTGCTTATTCCAGTAAGATTCTTTCCTACTGCACACTATTTCTATTAGCCAGCCACAGCGCCTTATTCAGCCCCTCAAAATATGGCATTTTACCCGAACTGCTGCCTTCTGATAAGATTTCCAAAGCTAATGGCATGATGACCTCTTGCACATATCTGGCGATTATTTTAGGAACATTCCTTGCTTCATTTTTACTTGATGTCACTCAACGCAACTTTATCATCGCTTCCGGATTTTGCATCCTATTCGCCTTCATTGGAGTGGTCAGCAGCGCTTCTATTAAGTATACTTCTCCCTCCGGTTCACATAAGGAACTCAATGCGCACTTTGTATCTGACATTTACATGACCCTCAAACGCGTGCGACATGAGCCTTCGTTGTTAGCCGCTATGCTCGGATCGGCGTTTTTCTTATTTATGGCTTCCTATACACAACTTAATATGATCCCATTTGCGGTCACCTCTCTTCATTTGACAGATGTTCAGGGCGGGTATCTCTTTTTATTGACTGCAATTGGCATTGGCACCGGATCGATCATCGCAGGAAAAATTTCTGGGAGAATGGTGGAGCTCGCCTTGACGCCTCTAGCCGGGATTGGCATTACGATCTGTTTTTATCTGTTGGATGTTTTTTCTCATAACCTATTGATTTGCATTCCACTTGTCATCACTATTGGAATCTTTGGAGGCATGTATTTAATCCCCTTGGATTCCTACGTTCAGATTACAAGTTCAAAGCAATATATTGGTCAAACCGTAGCGGCGACAACATTTATGAGTTTTATTGGCGTGTTGTGCGCATCTTGCCTTCTGTACATTGTAACTGAAGTCTTTGGCGTCCAGGCGGACAAGGGATTTACGATCGTAGGAAGCATTACATTGGTAGTTACTGCGCTTTATACGATTCTCTTTTTTGATTATTTGACGCGTTTTGTTGGGATGATATTATCTCGTTTGCATTTTAAGATCACTTTTAATGGTTATGAGAATATTCCTGACACCCCCGCTGTTTATATTTGCACGCATACTGCTTGGAATGACACGCTTCTTCTTTTGGGAGCGCAGCGTAGGCGTATGCGGTTTTTTATCGAACATGAGCAAGATCACTCTAAGTGGCTCAAGCGTTTATATCGTCTGTTGCGTGTAGTATTGATTCCCGAAATAGAGCCGCTTGAACATAATCCTTCCTGTTTAACTGCAATCAAAAACACTTTAAAAAATGGAATTTCCGTTTGTATTTTCATTCAGGATGCAAATGTCGAAGGAGAATTTGAAAAATTAAAACACGCCCGAATGGTTCGCGAAATTTTACAAGACGTGAATTGTCCTGTATTGGCCGTTCACATCGAAAAAGGGGAGAAAAATAAAAAACCTCGTCTCTTTAGACGTTTGATGAATAAATTCCGCGTACCTGCCGTTATTTCATTTAAATCGATCCCCTGGGATAACTCCACTCCCTCACCGGCTAAAGCTTGTCTCGACGCCGCCATTCCTCTATCGAGACAATTGCCAAAGTCCTCCTGCAGCCCTAAAGTTAACGCGTAATGCAGGGCTAAGGAAGGTAACCAGGGCGTCCCGCCCTGGCTACCTTCCTTCGTCATGCATGATCGCTTGCTAATTTTAAGGTAATCTGATAATACGAGGTATAGATAAAGAAATTATTGAACCTTAAAGTTTTCAGAGGTCAGAGGTAGGTATGTTTAGATTTATTTTTTACTTTTTTTTCTTTGGATTCCTGTTCTATTTGATCTGGATTTTCTTTCCCGAAGCGTTTAATACAATGCTGTCTTGGGCGAATCGCGTTTATGATTTTTTCCATGGATTAGTTGAAAAAGTTTCCTCCGCCTCACCATCTCCGAATAAAGAAGCGGGGCATCAAGTTCTCTCGCGCTTTCTGTCTTTCAGATTTTGAAGGCGTTCGGGATCGTTTTTAACGAATACAACTTGATGCTTGGAAATATGGACTTTTCCGATTTTACCCCTGCCAAAGCGTGCAACATATTTGCATTGCGTTACGCAAATTTCCGCCGAACCTTGATTTTTGGCTTTACTGTAATGGAGAGCTAGCTGAAGAGCGTCTTGCAATGCATCTGGATCGGGGGACTGGTCTTTTTTGACTCTAAGAACGATGTGGGAGCCTGGGAACTCATGCGCATGCAGCCACCAATCTGATCCTTTGGCGTGCCGGAAAGTGAGCGCTTCATTATCTTTGGCGCTTTTACCTACCCACAGAAGCAAGCCGCTGGACGAAAAAAATTCTCGGAAGGGAAGGGCTTCTGGGGCGGCATTGATCGACTTTGGAGTTTTAAGTTTTGGCAAATATTGTTGCAAAGGAACGAGGGCTTCCAAGGAGTCAATAGTTTCCAACTCAGCTAGACAGCTTTCATAACGCTTGATCTCTTGTTCAACTTTTTCTAGTAGAATTTTGCGATAGGGGACGCCTGCCCGCAATTTTTTGCTTTGCTTGAATCGTTTAGTCACCTCAATATGCGGTTCAAATTGAGGATTTAGAGTGATTTTCCGCTTCTGGCCGCCATCCCAGTCCTCAACAATGATCTCCCGCATGCCTTTTTTTATTTGAAACAAGTTGGCTTGCAGGAGCAGCGCCTCGTGATGTAAAGCATTCCATTCCAGACATTTATTAAGATCTTGCAGCGTGCCGTCTCTTCGTTTCCGAGCGCGCTTTAAAAGTCTTCTAAAGGCTGTTTGCAAAGTTTTTATTGCAAGCTGAAGCTCTTTTGATGCGGGTTTGTCATTGTCGGGAGATTTTATCATACAAAATGCAGTGATTTACAGATTCGATTTTAGTTTTTTTTAACTTTTCTTTCGCGCAGCGTTTGGAGTGCGTGCGACTTGTCGCCGCTTTGGAAGACCTCGATTTGTCGAGGTCGAAGCGTGAATCTAAAACATCTAGAAGCTAGCTTACGTTAACATGGGAAAGCGTTTTGCTATCGACAATATGACCTGTTCAACGTTAAAAACGCCAGCTTTTGGGTATTTTAGATTTACGCTTCGACCTCGACAAGTCGAGGTCTTCCAAAGCGGCGACAAGTCGCACGCACTCCAAACGCTGCGCGAAGGAATGGATAAAAAAAGCCTAAATGTTCCGTTTACGTCAAATTTTGCGCGCGTGCAGCAGTTGCTTCTAAAAGGCTGTCGATGCGGTCCGTCGCTTCCCACGAAAATTCTTTTTCCGTTCGCCCAAAATGACCGCCGAATGCGGTGTTCTTATAGATAGGACGTTGCAAATTAAGCATATCGATGATGCCCTTTGGTGAGAGCGAAAACACCTTGGGCACGACGCGGCTTAATAGTTCGTCGCTGACTGCGCCGGTTCCAAAGGCATCAACTTTAATGGAAATGGGATAGGGGACGCCAATTGCGTACGAGACCTGTATTTCGCAACGGCGCGCTAATTTCGCCGCCACTATGTTTTTTGCTATGTAGCGGGCTGCATAACAGGCGGATCGATCCACTTTTGTTGGATCCTTGCCTGAAAAAGCTCCTCCGCCATGCCGGCTCATGCCGCCGTAAGTGTCGACAATGATTTTGCGTCCTGTTAATCCGCAGTCCCCTACAGGGCCTCCGATTACAAAACGGCCGGTAGGATTGATATAAAATAGTGTGTTGTCGTCAAAGAGCCGCTTTGGAAACAGACGGAGCGACATCGCCTTCATGTCTTTTGCAATGACGGCTTGACTGACGCTTTCAAGATGCTGTGTGGAAATGACGATTGTGTGCACGCGGACAGGTTCATGCGCTTCATTGTATTCAATGGTGACTTGCGATTTAGCATCGGGGCATAAATAAGGAAGCTCGCCTGTTTCACGCAAACGGCGCAGCTCCCTGACGATTTGGTGGGCCATCATGATTGGCAGAGGCATGAGCTCCGGAGTTTCATCGCACGCGTACCCAAACATAATGCCTTGATCTCCCGCGCCTTGCTCTTTAAAGGGCGCGGTGCTTTCGTCGACGCCAAGCGAGATGTCGGCGGACTGCTTGTTAATGGAGGTAATGATGCCGCATGAGCGGTAATCAAAACCTAGCGCAACATTATCATAACCGATTTCCCGCACCGTTTGCCTGACAAGATCTTGATAGGAAAGATGCGCTTTTGTGGTGATTTCTCCGGCCAGCATGACAAAGCCCGGCGCGACAAGCGTTTCACATGCGACTCTGGAATGGGGATCCTGGCGCAAACAGGCGTCCAGCACTGCATCGGATATCTGATCCGCAATTTTATCCGGATGCCCTATCGCTACGGATTCCGATGTAAATAAAAAATGTCCCATGTTTGCCCCTGCATCTAATAAAAACGGTGACCCCTACTTCTACTGAATCCTCATTTTCCCCACAACACAAAAAACAAATTTAAGGACGGAGGGACCTTAAGGGACCTGAAGGACCTAAAAGACCAAAGGGCATGTCCTCAAATAATTGCAAAAGTCTTGCACAACGTGCAAAGGTGAGTTTGACACTTTGATACTTTTAAAAGCGCCAGGGTATTTTTGGGGTCAGGCCTGACACTATGACACTTTTAAAAACGCCAGTATGATGCTTTGAAACGTGTCATACTGGCGTTTTTAAAAGTGTCATAGTGTCAGGCCTGACCCCAAAATACGCGCCAAAGCGTCAATATCAGGGCAATCGTTTATCCAAAACTCGCGTTATTTAAGGATGTACCCAAAGGGATGTTTCAAATTCAATCGTGTCGGCATAGGAGTATTACCCAAAAAATTAGATATTGGCTGATTTAAATAATAAAGTGTGTTTTTTAATTTTTATATGTTATTATGTGATTAGTGATAATACAGTTTGTTGTTTATATTTATTTATTATTTCAACATTTGTAAAAATTAGGAGGGTGTCATGACTTCTATATCTGACAACAACCCATTGCAGGGAATAGAAAATTGGAGTCAATTAGAAAAATTCAGTTCAGAATTTGAGTATTCTCCCTCCGAAAAAGAATTGCATGGTCATGTGTTCAAAAAATCAGGATCAACGGACGGAATCTCAGTCTCATTGGAGCAGTTAATTACCAAAATTAAAGCATTGCAATCGGGAACCGTAAATCTCGAGAAATCGAAAGAATTTCTTATGAATCTGTTTATGAAAAAAATAAGCCCCGAAGCGCCAGGAATAACGCTGCTAAGAGGGAGATTTGAAAAAATCATTACTCAAGCATTTCCTGAACTTTCATTAACACAAGATGAAGAAAAATCTCGGGTAGAAGATAAAAGAATGATAAATATGCGCACCTTATGTGAATGTATTTCAGAAAATCCGATAAGTATAACAGCTTTGGGGGTTTTAAAAGAAATATTAGATGGCTGGAATATAAGCAAGCCTCCTCCTAAATTATCATTAATCCAACCCCTTATCGATGTATTAAAAAAAATGCCTCGTTTCGACCTTTTATTTTTGACACATACTAAAGACGAATCGGAAAAAATTCGGTCTGAGGCTTTCAAATCGCTTTATTATGGGCTTTTCTCCTTTCTTGCTGACAAAGTGGAAAAAAAAGATGCTGAAAGTGATGAAGCTTTAAAATATTTATATGATTTATATAGGACAGGAGGCAGTCAAGCCTTGCCTAATGTTTTAAAAAAGTCGATTGAAAAACAATATGGTAAGGAATTCGCTGAATTGTATGCCGACGAAGCCATGGATATAATAGAAACTTTGGATAGCAACGATGTCAAGGCGCTTCAAACACTACTTTCAAACTTTAGAATGACTTTGTCAGAAGGCCAAAAAAAAATACTTGTTGAACGGAATGCGAACATTCAATTCACACCGGAGCAACTAACAAATCTTCATAAAATAATCAACAATGGCGAATATGAAAAAGTCGAAAAAATATGCAGCATTTTTCGAAACATTGAAAGATTAATCGGTCATGACGAGTTTGAGAATTGTGAGGAATATGAGGATTATCAGCGCTACAACACTATAGAGGAAGAGGTTGCAGCGTGGGTTCTTGCACTCGAGCGAATAAGATGATTTTAGGTACGTCCTTAAAAAGTCATGGTGGCGGTATAAGATAACAAGGCCGTCCCGGCCTTGAATGCATCAGTAATCAGGTCGGGACGATCTGATTACTTTAAATAATAAATTGTGTGTTTTTTATTTTTATAGGTTATTATGTAAGTAATAATACAGTTTATTGTTTATATTTATTTATTATTTCAACATTTGTAAAAATTAGGAGGGTGTCATGACTTCTATATCTGAGAACAACCCATTGCAAGGAATAGAAAATTGGAGTCAATTAGAAAAATTCAGTGCAGAACTTGTGTATTCTCCCGGAGAAAAATCGCATGGTCATGTGTTTAAAAAATCAGAATCAATGGAAGGAGTCTCAGTCTCATTAGAACAGTTAATTAATAAAATTAAAGGATTGCAATCGGGAACTGTAAATTCCGAGAAATCGAAAGAATTTCTTATGAATCTGTTTATGAAAAAAATAAGTCCCGAAGCGGTAGGAATAACGCTGCTGAGGGAGCAATTTGAAAAAATTATCGCCCAATGTGAAGAAAAAATTCGGTTGGAAGATAAAAAAATGATAGATATGGGCGTTTTATGTGAACGTATTTCAGAAAAGCCAATAAGTATAACAGCTTTGGGGGTTTTAAAAAAAGTATTAGATGACTGGAGTGTAAGCGAGCCTCCTCCTAAATTATCATTAATCCAACCGCTTATCGATGTATTAAAAAAAATGAGTCGTTACTACTTGGTATTTTTGATAAATACTAAAGGCGAATCGGAAAAAATTCGGTCTGAGGCTTTCAAATCGCTTTATTATGGGCTTTTCTCCTTTCTTGCTGACAAAGTGGAGAAAAAAGATGCTGAGAGTGATGAAGCTTTAAAATATTTATATGGTTTATATAGGACAGGAGGCAGTCAAGTGTTGCCTGATGAATTAAAAGAATCGATTGAAAAACAATATGGTAAGGAATTCGCTGAATTGTATGCCGACGAAGCCATGGATATAATAGAAACTTTGGATAGCAACGATGTCAATGAGCTTCGAACATCAGTTTCAAACTTTAAAATGACTTTGTCAGAAGGCCAAAAAAAAATACTTGTTGAACGGAATGCGAATGCGAACATTCAATTCACACCGGAGCAACTAACAAATCTTCATAAAATAATCTACAATGGCGAATATGAAAAAGTCGAAGAAATATGCAGCATTTTTCGAAACATTGAAAAATTAATCGGTCATGACGAGTTTGAGAATTGTGAGGAATATGAGGATTATCAGCGCTACAACACTATAGAGGAAGAGGTTGCAGCGTGGGCTTTGCACTCGAGCGAATAAGGTGATTATCTATTTGAATGCGCAAGAACATTATTTTCCGATGCAGAATTTGGAAAAAATGGCTGAAAGAATATCTTCAGTGATGTTAACGCCTATGATGACCCCGAGTTCGCTGAGACATTGACGCATGTCGAATGAAAGGAATTCCGGCGAAACTCCACTGCGCAGCCCGTCAATTATCGTTTGGCAGGCGCCGATGGCTCGATTCAACGCTTCTTTGTGACGTACATTCGTTATCAGAACTTCATCACGCGCAGGAGGCCCGCGCTCCCAGATAACCTCATCAATCTTCTTACGCAATAGATCCAAGCCTGTTTTTTCCTTCGCTGAAATTTTGACGATATGCGAAAAAGGAAAATCAAAGAGCGGCGATTCATGATGGGGCAGATCGATTTTGTTCCAGATGACAATCGTCTTGGTTGGAGGAACCTCCGTGATGAGCCGCCGTTCTTCTTCCGCAATGGGCTTGGATGCGTCGAATACGAGCAAAATGAGATCGGCGTCAGCCATCGCCGCCTTGGAGCGGCGGATTCCCTCCTGTTCGATGCATTCATCAGAATCGCGGATGCCTGCGGTGTCAGTTAAGCGTAAATTCAACCCATTTAAGCGAACGTGGTCTTCTAAAATATCGCGAGTGGTGCCGGGAATATGCGAGACAATGGCGCGTTCTTTATCGAGCAGTGCATTCATCAACGAAGATTTCCCCACATTAGGGCAGCCGATCAGGCAAAGGGAAACGCCATCATGCAAGATTTTGCCATCGTGAAAAGTTGCGGCAAGGCGCGACATCTGTGTGCACACATCGGTGAGTTGATCGGAAATTTCCTCCATACTGGCGAATTCAAGGCCTTCTTCAGGGAAATCGACCCAAGCTTCAAGGATGGCGGCGATCAAAGTCAAGGAGGTTTGAAAATTCGATATTTTACGTGAAAGCGCCCCCTGCAACTGATTTTCTGCGGCGTTAAGCGCATGTTCGTTCTTCGCGCAAATCAATTCTTGCACAGCTTCAGCTTGGGCAAGATCGAGCCTTCCATTCATAAAGGCCTTAAATGTGAACTCTCCGGGTCTTGCCGCGCGACAGCCTGCATGTAAAACAGTTTCTAGAACGCGGCGCGTGATCAATCCTCCGCCATGACAGTGGATTTCGACAGTGTTTTCTCCGGTGTAGGAGCGTTTGCCTAACATCACGAGTAAGAGAACGTCGTCGATATGTTCGCCGGCTTGATTAAAAATTTTCCCGTAGTGCGCGGTGTGCGTGCGATATTGATGGATGGGACCCGAAAAAATTTTTGAGGCGACATTTAGAGCGTTTTTACCCGAAATACGCACAATCGCGACGCCGCCCTCTCCCGGAGGAGTGGCGACTGCGGCGATGGTTTCGCCGGGTTGGTAGGCTTGATGAATGAATTCCATAATGATGTTATTAATTATAACCAAGAAGGGATTTTTTATGTTGAAATATTCAAATATACCAAGCTTTGGACTTGATAAATATATATGAATATATGTATAATTCAAGCAAAGAGGAGTTACATTATCATGAAAAAAGCTGTAACATATACAATTCCTGAGCAGTTGGATGCCGCTCTACACACTAGGGTTGGGCGAGGTAAAATGAGTAAATTCGTCACTCAGGCTTTGTGGGAAGCTCTCAAGAAAGATGAAAAAACTTTACTAATGGAGTTTTTAGAAGCTGATAAAGACATTGGAAATATCGAAGTTAAACAAAATTTTTCTAATATTGAAGGTGAAGATTTTATTGGGATGGACGATTTTGATTTTGGAGAACAGACAGTAAATGAAAAATGATTATCCAAAAAGAGGTGATATTTACTGGGTGCGTTTAGATCCAACTGATGGTAAAGGAATAAACAAGACGCGTCCTTGTCTTATTATTTCCAGCGACATTGCGAATCGTTCTGAATTGATTGTTGTCGCCCCAATCACGAGTAATGTAGAGCGCATTTTTTCGAAAATTGAGGTGAAAATTAATTTGGCTGGAAGAGCTGGAAAAGTCGTTCCAAGGCAGATGAGGTCTATAGATAGAACTAAAAGGCTTGGAGACAAAATCGGCGAATTGTCAATTGAAGAGATGAAACTTGTTGACGATGCCATACGGTTGATCTTGGACGTGTAAACACTGGGTGCAATTAAAAGTGAGGGGTTAAGGAAGGTGGCCAGTTGCCCTACGGCTCCGCGGTGTTTGTCTGTAAATAACGCGAGTTTTGGATAAACGATTGTCCTGACATTGACGCTTTGGCGCGTATTTTGGGGTCAGGCCTGGGCTGAAACGAATGACTGATTTTTGAAAAAAATTAGCCGTATTTTATCCCCCTAATTTTGGCGCCGTTTTTCCACGCCAGTGAGTGGTAGGGACGATGGGGACTCAAGCGACCTTAGGGACATTGGAGACAGGGACAATCAGGTTATTTGTCCCTGTCTCCAAGGTCCCTAAGGTCGCTTGAGTCCCCATCGTCCCTACCACCCACTGGCGTGGAAAAACGGCGCCAAAATTAGGGGGTAAACCCCAAGCTGATTTTCTTCGAAAATCGGTCATTCGTTTCAGCCCAGGTCAGGCCTGACCCCCAAAATACCCTGGCGCTTTTAAAAGCATCAAAGCGTCAAACTCCCAAAACTCGCGTTAAATAACACGTGCAAAAGGGCTGCGTTATATGGAAGGGCGTCCCGCCCTGGTCGCGTGTATTATCTTCAATGTTTTTTTGCCTAAAAAGCAGGGCGGGACGCCCTGGCTACCTCCTTAACCCCTCACTTTTAATTGCACCCGTAAGCGCTGTAAGTATTTGGGTAAATATTCAATATATGCTATAAACGCGGTGACGAGCGCGAGGAACGAGCGTTTGTCACATCACATCTCAGGGCAGCGTTTAAGGACAAAAAATGAAGAAATATTTTATTACCGGTTTAGTGATTCTTCTGCCGGTCACGCTCACTCTGGTGGTGGTCGCTTTTATTTTTAATTTGCTGACAACGCCATTCTTGGGCATTTCTCAGGCCATTTTAAGTCGCTATAACTTATTAAATACAGGTTTTTTATTTTTAAGCGCGGAACAGCTGTTGACTTTCTTCAGTCAGACTTTGATTTTATTAGCATTGTTTGGCTTTACGGTTCTGTTGGGAGTTGTCGCTCGCTGGTTTTTTGTGCACTATATGATCCGCTTTTGGGAATATCTCATTCATCGAATCCCGCTTGTAAGTCCCATATATAGGGCCTGCCAGGATGTGATCAAGACGATTTTCACTTCACAAACCAGCGCATTTAAACAAGTTGTAATGGTGCGTTTTCCCAACCAAGAGACGTATACGATAGGACTTGTAACACGCGATTCTTTGCCCGGTTTAGAGCAAAGCGTTGGTGGAAATTTAGTTGCTGTATTTGTTCCAACCACCCCCAATCCGACTTCGGGATTTTTAACGATATACAACAGAGAAGACGTTATTCCTTTGGATATGAAAGTTGAGGATGCTTTCAAGTACATTATTTCCTGTGGACTGATTATGCCGCCTTTTAAAGAATATAAAGGCGAAGGTCCTGCTAATAATGAAAGGGAAGTGTGATGAAGAAATATTTTTTGACTGGTTTGGTTTTGCTTCTTCCGCTGGCGCTCACTATAATTATTGTTGTTTTTGTCATTAATATCCTTACAAAACCCTTTGTAGGCATCGTTTCCACTGCTTTCGACTACTATGATTTATTTAATAAACCTATTTTATTTTTCTCAGGGTCCGCGGTTTTGATGTTTGTCAGCAAAATAGTGGCGCTGGTAAGCTTGATTGTCGTCATTATGGTGATTGGATGCTTGGCCCAACTGGTTATTTTAAGGGTCTTCGGTCGAGTTGGAGACTATTTTCTGCATCGCATTCCTTTGGTGAGCCCCATTTATAAGGCCACTCAGGATGTCGTGCATACGTTGCTGGCGGAAAAAACAAAAGACGGCGCCAGTTTTTCATCTGTCGTGCTGGCGCCTTTTCCTCATGAAAAAACGCGGAGCATTGGTTTAGTGACCCATAGAGCGCTCCCCGAGGGTTCTGACATTAAAGATATCGGCAAAATTTCGGTCTTTGTTCCGGGAACGCCTAATCCCTCTATGGGTTTTATGCTTATGTTTCGAGAGGATCAACTGATACATCTCGATATGCGAGTGGATGAAGCGTTGAAATTGCTTGTGTCGATTGGCGTGATCTGGCCAGAGTTTCCTCCACCTATTCAACAAGATATTTCGGCTAAATGAACACTCCAACATCTCCTATAATTGTATTTTTATGCGTTGCGGATAATGCGGCGAAATCCACTCGCATCTGCAAAATGGCGCGGCATTATTTTGAACAGGGTCAGCGTATTTTAATTACAGCGTCCAGCAATGAGGCTGCGCAATACATAGATTTGTTGCTGTGGCGTTTGCCTGAGGAGGGATTTATCCCGCATGTGATTAGCGATCAATCTGCTGAGGCGGCGATCGTGATCACTACAACGCAAATGAATCTCAATAAAGCGTCAATATTATTAAATTTATGTCCAGAAGTCAGCCCGATGTATGCGCAATTTGCAAAGGTGTATGAGTTGTGGGATGAGACGCATCCTGACAAACGGCGGTTGTCAGAGGAACGGCGAATGGCGTATCAAACGCGAGGGCATCATGTTCATCTCTCATAATAGAGTCCGCATGCACGATACAGATATGGCGGGCATTTTATATTTTGCGCGTCAATTTCGTTTCGCCCATGATGCTTTAGAGGAATTTATGGAAAGCGAGGGGCTGAGTTTTCAGCATCTTTTCCACAAAGAACATTATGTATTTGTCATTGTGCATGCGGAGGCGGATTACTTGACGCCGTTAAAGATCGGAGATTTGCTTGAAGTGCATCTGGGCATTGAAAAAGTCGGAAGCTCTTCTTTTACGGTTTCTTATCAAATATATAAAACCGGCCGGACTGCGCTGGTGGGTTCCGCCAAAACCGTGCATGTGACCCTTGACAGCAAGACCAGAATGAAGATTCCAATGCCGGCGACATTGCGCCACAAGCTCCTGAAGCACCTGTTAAAGGTGATGTAAGCGATGGAGCCGCCGCTTGTAAAGGGGTGATTCAACGCAAAGGCGCAAAGACGCAAAGAATAGATGCGGCTCATTTCATTGCAAGGAATAAAAATTAATTTCAGGATAGGAAGGATAGGAAGGATAAGTCAGACTCATCTGACATTAATTTTTATTCCTTGCAATGGAGTTGGCCAAATCTATTCTTTGCGCCTTTGCGTCTTTGCGCCTTTGCGTTGAATTTTTATCTTTACACTTTTACACTTTTGCACTCTTGCTCCTTTATGTTGAACGGCTTTGTTTTAATATGAAATCTTCAATTTCAATGGGCATTTCGAGAAGCCCCTGTCCTAATGATTTACTTAAAGTGGGGTCAGGTCTGACTCCAATGCATAAAATTCTTGTTTCCTTCCAGCGGCGTTTGGTAATATAAAGAACGCGGAACAGACATTGTTTTGCATTTTTACCGCGGCATTTAGAAATATAATCACAGCGCTTAAAACATAAAACACGTGTGTTCCGCGAGATTTAAGAAAATAAAGCCATAGGAGCATATGACCAAGAATAAGGATGACGTTGCAGACATTACGGAGAAGATCATAGGGCGACGTAGGGAGCAAGAATTGCTGCGAGACCTCATTGAATCCAATAAATCAGAATGGACATAAAGATCGAGGAGTCTACTACGTCATTGATGATGAATATAGCCTTTTTTATTTGCGTTGGATTGAGCCAAACTTGAAGACAATAGCTAAGAAAGCAATCAACGAAGGATTTTGGATATCTCAATCGAATCAGCCAACTTGGAAAATTTGGGCTGGGTTATCATTCGAATCTACATGCTATAAGCATATCGATCAGATTCGCAAAGCATTAAAAATCGATCCAGGGGCTACTGTAGGAACTTGGCGATTTGCGCCTAAAGCAAAAAAAATCCAAAAAGAGGTACAGCAAGAAGGAGCGCAAATTGATCTGCTTTTTGATCGACTTGATGGAGCGATTACTCTATGCGAAATCAAATGCTCTGACAATCAATTTGCAATCGATAAATCTTACGCTCAAGAGCTGTTGAAAAAAATGGAAATCTTTCGAAAGCAAACAAGAACAAAAAAACAGCTTTTCTTTTGCATGATTACTAAAATGGGTTTAAAGCGGACCATGTATTCCGAGGAAATAATAACAAATCAAGCGTTGCTTGAAGATCTATTTAAAGAGATGTAAGCGTCGCATTGGGTCAGGCCTAGGCTGAAACGAATGGTTGAGTATCTTCAAAATTCAGCCCGGTTTTATCCCCCTAATTTTGGCGCCGTTTTTCGACGCCAGTGAGTGGTAGGGACGATGGGGACTCAAGCGACCTTAGGGACCTTGGAGACAGGGACAAACAAGCTGATTGTCCCTGTCTCTAATGTCCCTAAGGTCGCTTGAGTCCCCATCGTCCCTACCACTCACTGGCGTCGAAAAACGGCGCCAAAATTAGGGGGTAAACCCCAAGCTGATTTTCTTCGAAAATCGGTCATTCGTTTCAGCCCAGGCCTGACCCCAATGCGCTTCAACAACTTCGGGCGTAGGCAAGGGCGTCGTCTGGAAAGATATGCTCATAACTAATAAGAGCGTCGAGCTTGTTTTAATATGGAATCTTCAATTTCAATGGGCATTTCAAGAATCGCTTGTCCTAGCGCCTTACCTTGAGAGTCGGTGCGCAGGGAACGGCTTCCTCCGCCCGCCAGTACATGATTAAGAACGAAATTCAACGCTTCCAAGTTGGCCAGCTCATATCGGATGGTCGAAGTCACCCCTAGGGGTTTGAAATAAGCATTCACCTTATCAGCGGAAAGATATTCTCGTAAGAAGGCGTAACCCGCCGCATTGTAGGCAATGACGCCAATATTGGCGCTGTCGCCTTTGTCGCCGCTGCGGGCATAGGCGATGGTTCGCAGTGGAACAATGCTGAATGTCATCGGGAAGCCTCCAATATCTGCACAATAGGTGAAATTTGATCTCTGGCGACTAAACAGGGCCAATAGCCAAAAACGGGACGGATATGAGGCCTCCCTGATGAATATCCTGAAACACCCTGGGGACCGCTTGTCACCATTGGAGCGATCTCTTTTGCAAAACAATCCAGCGCCTCCTGACGTGAATCCGCCGCAGCGATGCGCAGCACGCATTCCATGGAAGGCGCGCTGGATACTACGCCCGGCGCGATGGCTCCGGCGCCCAGACATTCAATGATTGTGCGTTGGAGATCATATCCGGCTTCACGTACGCGCTGTAGAATGATTTCTCCGCAACGACGCGCTTTTGTTTGAGCGTCCACGCCGAATATGGCGAGATAGGCTTCCGCCTTGAAGCCGTCGCGGTAGGTGGCGCTGACTTTATACGAGGGAGGAGGGGGATTTCCTTTAGCTCCGGAGATATGAATGCGATTTTCGCCTACTTCCTTGAGCGTTAAGGATAGGAAAGAAACTGTTGCATCGGGACTAAGATAGTGGTCGGGGTCGCCGACCTCATATAGCAGCTGTTCCTTGACGGTGTTGATTGTGACTTTTCCGCCAGTGTTAAGCGGCTTCGTGATGACGCAATCGCCGTTTGCGTCGACTTCAACTATTGGAAAACCCAAATGGGCAGGATCCGGCATTTGCAGCCAATCGGTGGAGATGCCGCCTGTCACCTGCGTCCCGCATTCAATGAGATGGCCTGCAATGGTGGCTCCGGCTAGGCGATCATAGTCGTCATCCAACGACCAATTGAAATGAGCTGCGCAAGGTGCGACAGTCAGACTGGGATCCGCTGTGCGGCCTGTGATGACAATATGCGCTCCCATGGAGAGAGCTTGTACAATGGGCTTTGCGCCCAAATATGCATTTGCAGTCACGAGTTTTTCTTGAATGGCGATCAAAGATTCATGGGTTTCCAGATTTTCGAAAGAGTGATTTTGCGGGTTTGTTTTCATCAGGGAAAGGAGATCATCTCCCGAGACGACGCCAATGCGGATTTGAGGAAGTCGCTCTTGTTGAAGCAGCCGCTGACAAGCTTGGGCGCAGGCTAATGGATTCAATCCTCCTGCATTCGTCACGATTTTTAATTGAGATCCTTTTTTCCATAAGGGCGTCAAAGAACGAACGACTTCAACAAAATCGCGAGCATAACCCATTGATGGATCTTTTTCCCGCTGGATGGCCATGATGGATAGGGAGAGTTCTGCAAGATAATCTAGGGTAAGGTAGTCCAAATCGGGTTGTTGCTGGGCCAAGCGAGCGGCCGCTCCAGGGCTGTCGCCCCAAAAGCCTTGAGCGTTTCCGATGCGCACAATATTGTTCATATGCATCCATCTTAATTTTTTAAAACTCGGCTTGCACGCGCAACGAGATGACGGAATCACGTTTAATAGAATGCGAGTTGACGAGAACGCTCTGACGAAAATTCAACGATTCCCAATCGAGCTTTACAACGACTAGTGGATTGCAATACCAATTCAATCCAAGAGTGAAACCGCTGACATAGTTTGTTCCCGTAGCGAGTCCCGCTTCCAGAACCGCATGGGAAGCTTCAAAAACTTCATATCGTCCAGCGATCTCCCAGGCTCCATATCCGCCCTTTAAATCGAAATTGTGTTTTGGAAAGACTGGAGCGTTGCGTGGTTTATCTTCGCCTGTGAGCAAATAGGAACCCTCTGCATACCATCCATAGCCGGTAAAACGCCTTGAGGTTGGACCATTTTTTACATCGCCCCAGTCAACATGCAGCCATTCGGTGCGTATTCCACAAGGGCCGTATAGCCATTCGATATCGGCTCCCCAACGCGCCCGACGGGCATTAACCATTGTTCCATCAGTCCATCGCCAAAAAATGGTTCCGTCGTGTGTAGCAAAGACTCTTCCTGTAAGGTCTTCATCCTGTTTGCCGCTGGAACCGGCGACGCCTAAATACAACTTCTCGAATGGACATTTATTGAATGGCATGACAACAATGCGGCCTACCGCTTCCTTGCTTTGATTATTGTCCAAGAGATGGCTGCCTCTTCCATTGAAAATGCCGAGGCCGTATTCAAATCGGCCTTCAAGAACCTTTCCGAAGAACATGGCGCCGATGTCTTCTTGTTGAAGGTAGTTGTCTATAACCAGGCTGCGTTCATTAAAATTCAAGTACAGGTTCGAGTAAAGGGCTTCCAAGCTAAAAGGTTCTGTGAATAGTCCGATGCGGAAACGAAGATATGCGGGCGTTAAGGTTTCAACCCACGCATAAGCTAAAAAGGGGGTGCGCTGCCTGTCCCAAGCTCCCATGATAATGTACCCGAATAGATCATGAAGAACGCCTGTCACATAGAGTCGCGCGCGGCGCACGAGAAAAGTGGAATCGCCGTTGTCAGCTGAAGTGAAGAAGCGTGCATCGCATTGCACAGACCCGCCGATGCAAAGCATCTCTTGTGGAACTTTGAACCAAAACTTTTTATCATAAAAGGATTCAATTTTTTTTTCTTCGACGTCCGAAGGTTTCGGAGCCTGCGCGATTTCTTCTTCTAAGGTTTGAGAAGCTTCGTACTCACGCGCTTCTTCAGCGGTGTATATGGATCCGCATAAAAAGAGGAATCCCAATAATGAATTTATAAATAGCTGTTTTCGGTTCATGGCGCCAACATATCAGAAAGCCTCTTTATTGCATAGCATAGGGGGATGCGCTTGTAGCGTAGACTTCAGTCTGCGCTTGTTTACGCAGGTTTTAACCTGCGTTTGTTTTTGCGGGTTTCAACCCGCAAAAAGTACGCTTCAGCCTTTTTCGCAAGTGTGACTTGCGGGTTAAAACCCGCAAAAACAAGCGCAGGTTAAAACCTGCGCAAACAAGCGCAGACTGAAGTCTACGCTACAAGTTGTCATAAATTTCGGGCGTAGGCAAGAGCGTCGTTAATGTGCGGGAAGATGTGCTCGCGACCGATCAGAGCGTCAAGCTTGTTTTGATGGAACAGATCCAAAATTTCTGGACGAGTTCCCGAAACCATAAAGACGATCCCTTTTTGACGGCACTTTAAAGTGAATTTCTGCAGAGCATGCAAACCGGTGGAGTCCACCAAAGGAACGCTGCGCATGCGCAGAATAAAGATTCGCGGCTGAGGATTCAATTGAGACAGAGCTTCATCCAACTGATCGGCAATGCTGTAGAAAAAAGGTCCTTTGATTTCAAAAACGGCGACATCGTGCGGGACATCGCGCCGCAGCAAGATTTCAGAATCATGCTTTTCCGGGGATTCATGGGCGTTTTCTTCAATAAGTGTTTTGCAGACTTGCACGGTTGTGGAATCGGTCATGCGTTTAAGAAACAACACGGCGGCCAACACAACGCCAATTTGAACCGCAACAGCTAGATCGATGAGAACTGTCAATAAAAAAGTAATGACAAGAACAATGGCGTCGCTGCGCTGTCCTTTAAGAACGTTATAAAAATGAGGCAATTCGCTCATGTTCCAGGCGATAAAGACTAGAACCGCTGAAAGCGCGCAGAGAGGAATTTGCGAGGCAAGCGGAGCAAGAAAAAGCATCAATAACAACAATGTAACGGCGTGGATCATTCCGGCGAAAGGAGAGGAGGCCCCCATGCGAATGTTCGCTGAAGTGCGTGCAATGGCTCCGGTGGCCGGAATGCCTTTGAATATCACCGACCCGATATTAGCCAAACCTTGCGCCAATAATTCGCAATTGGATCGATGGCGATGCCCTGTGGCGCCATCGGCTACGACAGCGGATAACAGCGACTCAATGGCTCCAAGCAGCGCGATGGTGATCGCATCGGGAAAAACATCTTGAATCTGTTTCCAAGAGGTGGTCGGCCATGAGGGCATGGGAAGGGTTCTCGGGATCTGGCCAAACTTATCTTCAATTGTTTCCAAAGGGATATCGAAAAGGTAAGTTAACAAAGTCGCGCCGGCGATGGCGGAAATGACTCCGGGAAATTTAGGATAATAGCGGCGCAATGCGAAAATAGAAGTCAGCGTCGCTACGGAAATGAGAGCAGCCCACGGATTCCATGTGTTGGCATAGAGGCAATAATGCTGACATTTTTCCCAAAATTTCGGAGAGAGATGTTCAATTTGCAATCCAAAGAAATCTTTGATTTGCGAGCTGAAAATCACTAATGCAATGCCTGTAGTGAATCCGGTTGTAACGGGATAAGGAACGAATTTCAGCAAAACGCCGAGACGCGCCAATCCCATTAAGGCCATCATCACGCCCGCAATCAGCGTCGCCACCGCCAGTCCATCATAGCCATGTCGTTGGATAACCGCATAAACAATGATGACATAGGCTCCGGTTGGACCCCCAATTTGGACGCGGCTGCCTCCGAGCAAAGAGATCAAAAAACCTGCTATAATTGCAGTAAAAAGGCCTTGTTCCGGGGCGACGCCCGAGCCAATGGCGAACGCCAAAGCGAGGGGAAGCGCAATGACGCCTACGCTGACTCCGGCAAAGAGATCCTGCAGAAAGCGTTCGCGCGTATACCCTTCGCGCAAGCACGTAACCGTCATGGGCTCATAGTCGCGCAATTTCAATTGTTCAAAAAAACGAAACATAATACTTCCTCATATAAGAATAGGTTAGTGCAAATTTTCTTAATATTCAATCACTAAAAACATGAAAAATAGAGGGTCTGATGGTTAGCAATTGGTTATTTTTTGAAAATGATGTAATGTAAAAATTTAGGTATACTTATGTTGAATATTCAATCGAACTCGCGTTGTTTGCTTAAGGCTTGGGTTGTGTTTTGCGGTTTTATCTGCATTTTAACGGGCGGATTGACCTTTGTGGGATTGTATGCAGAGATTCCGATTTTGCTGCGGATGGCGTATGGTTTCCCGGTTATGAACGCCAATACCGCTTTCATGCTTATTATTTATGGTTGCGCTCTATTCGCTCTTGCCTACAACAAGCGTTCTATAGCGATAGTTTGCGCCGGGACCATTCTACTGATTGTCGCCATCGCCCAGGCGAATGATTTTTTCGAAATGCAGTTGGATGTAGATAGCTTGTTCACGGCCGCATCAAAAGAATTTGCGCGCCGCTATGCAACGCATATGTCGATCAATACCGCTGTTTCCTTTATCTTGTATTGCATTTCTGTTTTTATTTTATGCTGGCGCCCTTCATTCAGACTGCAGTGTTTGACGAGCGCTGTGATCGCTTCTGTCGCTATCGCTTTTGGAATAATCAGCCTGCTCGGCTTTATCACTCAGGTCACTCCGGCGTTTCACTGGCGCCATTCATCGCCTATCGCTCTGCACGCCGCTTTGGCGCTTATTATAGGTGGGAGCGGTATTTTCACATCGGCCTGGATGTTTGAGGATGAAAAACGTGGAATGTTCAAGAAATGGCTTGTCATTCCCGTCGGCATTATCGCTCTTGTATCAACGCTTGGATTCTATCAAGCTCTTGAGATTTATCAGCGCGAAAGAATCGAGGTTCAGCAGTCGCCGATCGCTCTGACCGTATTGGTGTTCGGACTCTGCGGCTCAATATTGAGCATGGTTGCGATTTTTATGGGTCAATCAGCCAGACGAGAGCAGCGAATCGCATTGGATTTGAAGCATCGTTGGGAGACCTTTATTTATGAAAATCATGACGCCATCATTTTGGCGGACAATCAAAAAAAAATCATTGGATGGAACAATGCCGCGCAAAGAATCTTTGGATACGCAGAGAAAGCGGCGTTAGGAAGACCGTTTACAATGATCTTAGCGAAAAAATATCGTGATGAATATCAGTCTGAGATAGAGCGATATTTAGAGGTTGAAAAGATTCATTATATCGATCGAACAGAGCGATTGAAAGGCCTAAAAAGCGATGGTTTGGAATTTCCTATGGAGATTTCGCTTTATGCTTGGACGGTCGATGGCGAACGTTTTTTTATAAGCGTTGTTCAAGACATCACAGAGAGAAGACGGCTTGAAAATTCTGTAAATCAAGCAAGAGATTTAGCTGAAAAAGCTTCTAAAGCAAAAAGCGAGTTTTTATCTTGCATGAGCCATGAAATAAGGACTCCGCTGACTGCGATGCTGGGGTACTGTGATTTGGCGTTGTCTCCGAAAATAACTCTTGATACACGTTTAGAGTATCTCGCAATAGTGCAGCGCAATGGACGCTTATTGCTGGATATTATTAGCGATGTTTTAGATTTTGAGGAATTAGATGCAAGGCAACATGTCGACCGAATTTCTTGTTCCGTTCAAGCGATTATGCATGAAGTGTTGACTCTTTTTCGACCAAAAACGGAGGAAAAGAATCTTAAGTTGGAAGTGACGTTTGTCAATATGATCTCTACGACAATGAAAACGGATCCACGCAGACTCACGCAGATTTTAATGAATCTTGTAAGCAACGCCATCAAATTCACAAAATCGGGAAAAATAGGCATTATTGTAACAATGTTTGATATGAACAAGGCTAATTTCTTTATTCAATTTGAAGTGACTGATACGGGAATTGGCATGACTCAAGCGCAGCTTTCCAATTTGTTTAAGCCTTATTATCAAGCCAACAACCCTGTTTTAAGCGATCCAAAAGGCGCAGGATTAGGGTTAATGATTTCCAAGCAGCTTGCAGAGGCGTTAGGAGGACAACTCACGTGTTCCAGCAAACTGGGGAAAGGAAGCGTATTCACTCTGTCAATTCCTGGAGGACCTATATCGATAGAACCCATTGTTCAAAAACGAGAGACGCAAAAGGATGAAGAAGAAGGCGACGATAATATTCAAGCCCATATTCTTTTAGCGGAGGACGACATGGATATTATGCGTCTCATTGTTTTTTATCTTTCGAGCGCCGGCGCTGTTGTTGAATCTGCGGAAAATGGCAAAGTCGCCTATCAGAAAGCCATCGCATCATTAAATGAACCCAGTAAACCTTTTGACCTTATTTTAATGGATATTCAAATGCCTGAGCTTAATGGATTCGAAGCGGTAAAAAAATTGCGCGCCGATGGGTATAAAGGAATTATTATCGCCTTGACGGCCTATGCAACGGAGAAAGAAAAAAAGCAATGCTTTGAAGTGGGTTGCAATGATATCATCATTAAACCGGTGACGCGCATTGAGCTCATTCGAAAACTTCAAAGCTGCCTGCATTTGGGTCAGACTTGACGCTTATTTTTGGGGTCAGGCCTGATACTATAACGCTTTTAAAAGCGCCATAGTGTCAGGCCTGACTCCAAAAACGCTAAATTCTGTATTCTGAATTCCATGGTTTGAGTTAATATGACTCAAACAAGAAAATTGATCAAAGAAATATGAAAAATAATTTTTTTAGTAAAATCTTTTGTCATTTACGCGTTCTCGGGAAACATAGCGTATATGCAACTCGATATCTATATAATGGCTTTCGGAATGGGCTTGGAAAAGAGTATTGCAAGCAGTATCTACGGTTGTTTTTTGGATATGTCGATTATTTTTCAGAGACGTTGAAGGAACAATCTCCTTTGCTGGAAGGCTTGGAAGGTCCTCAAAAATGCAAGCTGCAGCGCACAGCGTCAGGTTTGCACGCCCTGTTGTCTGCAGACAATCGATTCACCTATTCAATTTTGATGCCGCTTATTGGCAATCCAAATCCCGCTTGTTTTTCAAAAGCCTTGAAGGCTGTTCTTAATCAGACAGCCCCCCATATGGAGGTTTTAGTGGGGCTGTCGGGTTCGCAAACGCCTGAGATCAGCAAGGCGCTTGATGCAATGAAAAAAATGCATCCGGAACGACTCATCACTCTTCCGTTGCCAGGTTCCGGATCTTCGGATAACGCCTTTGCGCTTGCTGCAAATCGGTTGGCTAGCTATGCAAAAGGCAATTTCCTTTTTTTAATGAATCCATCCGATTGGATTCGACCTGATTTATTATTTCGTTATGAACAGACGCTGCGGCTGCTGCCCCGTCCCGAAAATATGGTTTTGTATTGCAACGAATACCGAATTAATGAGCGAGACTATCCGATTCCTAATACACAGCTTGATAAACCTGAACAACCTCATTTTCCTTACATGCTTGGAGATGATATTCAACACGGCATGCTGATTCCTAAAGCGTTGTGGAACGTTGTCAAGGGAATGCGTTCCGGTTTTCCAAAAACGGAAACCTTTGATCTCGCTTTGCGTTTGGATGCGGCGGGCGCGAATTTTTATAATGTTCCGTTTTATCTATATGCACATAGAGCGGGCGATGCGCCTCCCCCCAACGAAGCGGGCCAACGCGCTTTGGCTGAGTACGTAAAAAATAAGAAATTGAACTGGGAAATACAGCCGGGATTTCAGCCAAGCGCTTACCGCGCCATTCCCCAATTAAAACAGATTCCCGCCATTCATGTAATTGTGCCATTTAAGGACCAGAAAGAACTCACGCTGAGCGCAATCAAAAATACACTGCGGCAAGAAGGCGTAAATATCAAAATCACCGCTGTGGATAATCGCAGCGAAGATCGCTCAATCGCTGAAGAGCTGGAGCGACTTGGAGTCGAAACGCTGCGCATCGACGAACCCTTCAATTACTCACGGTTGAATAATTTGGCTGTAGAACGGACAAAAATAGGAAAAGATTGTGATTATATTCTTTTTTTAAATAACGATGTAGACCTCGAACAAGGCGCTCTATTAGAGATGAGCCGTTGGATCGACCAACCTCATATTGGAATGGTGGGATGCCGATTGAATTATCCAAATGGCTTGTTGCAACATGGCGGCGTTGAATTGCGTTCTCCTAGTCCTCTGTGGCGAATGACTTGGGAACATGTTGAAAAATTGACGCCGTTTGAGAAGCTGCGGCAAGCCAAGCGAATTCGCGTTGTCAAGGCAGTGACAGCCGCCTGTGCGCTCGTCAAGAGAAGCGTATTCTTGAACGTAGGCGGTTTTGAGGAAATCTGGTATCCGATCGCATACAGCGATACGAACTTGGCGATTAAATTGGCGTTGAGAGGATTATTGTGTCTATACACGCCATATGCAGTGGGCGTTCATCATGAAAGCATTTCCCGAACGCTTGATAATATTGAAGATTATGAAAATTCAACATGGCTTCATAAACGGTTTGTAAAAAAATTTTTACAGCAGATCCACATTGAACATAAACCAGGAAATCGTTCACTCAAGAAGAGGGGTGAACAAGGATGACTAAAGAACACGCTCAGGAATTTTATTTAGTTGTCGATCCTTCACTGCCTCAACGAGAATATTTAAAGGATATTTTTCGCTGCCGTGAGTTGTTTTATTTTCTCGCCTGGCGAGACATTCTGGTTCGTTACAAACAGGCGTTTTTTGGCGTGGCTTGGGCGCTTTTACGTCCTTTATTGAATATGCTTGTCTTTGCCTTTCTTTTTGGAAAAATTGCAAATTTTTCTTCAGATCACGTAAATTATCCTTTATTTGTGTTGGCGGCAATGCTGCCTTGGCAGCTCTATTCCAGCAGCGCCGTAGACACTTGCAACAGTCTAATCAATAATGCGCCGCTTGTGTCGAAAATTTATTTTCCGCGCATGATCATCCCCGCTTCACAAATCATTGTCCATCTTGTTGATTTCGCCATCACGGCTTTTCTACTTATTGCGCTTAGCCTCTTTCTGGGAGTTCTTAACCCATGGACTTTTCTCTGTTTTCCTCTATTTCTCCTGCTTGCGGCGTCCCTATGCGTCGGGACGGGCTTATGGCTTTCAGCTCTTACAGTCAAATACCGGGATTTTCGGATAATGATTCCTTTTTTTGTTCAGTTTGGAATGTTTATTTCTCCAGTTGGATATGGGACATTCATCATCCCGGAACCGTGGCGATGGCTTTATTTTTTGAACCCAATGAGTGGAGTTATTGATGGCTTTCGTTGGGTGTTTTTTGGAATCTCTTACCCGCAAATGCCGTTCTCCATCGGTTTTTCCATCGCAATCACTCTTGTGATTTTATGGACGGGCGTGCTTTATTTTCGGAAAACAGAACAAACATTTGCGGATCAGATCTAGCGCTCTGTGGTTGCCAAAAAGCCTTAAAATGATTCAATTTAAGGTTTTATATCAACCACAGAGCCCGTAAGCGTTTACTTTAATATATATTATGTTTTTTAACTTAATGACATTGGGCCTTGCCGCAGCACAATCCGAAATTGTAAACTTGATGGAGCGCTAGCCATGGCGAAAAAAATTGTCGAAATAGAGAATGTTTCCAAGAAATATCGGTTGTCGCACGGCTCACATGAAGCATATGCAACTTTGGTCGGAACGCTGTCACGGCAGGCAAAGCGATGCATTCAGAAAATTCGGCATCCTTTCACCGGCGCGTCAGCGCCTTTTAAAAGCGTCCATGAGGATTTTTGGGCGTTGCAAAATGTCAATCTCTCCATTGAAGAGGGGGATCGTGTCGGAATTGTAGGCGGAAATGGCGCCGGTAAATCCACACTGCTCAAGATTCTGTCGCGCATCACTCTGCCCACGACTGGACGCATTAAATTGCGGGGGCGGGTTGCAAGTCTGCTTGAAGTGGGAACGGGATTTCATCCTGAATTGACCGGAAGGGAAAATATTTTTTTAAATGGAGCCATCTTGGGCATGCGTCATCAGGAGATCAAACAGAAATTCGATGAAATTGCCGCTTTCGCTGAAATCGAAAATTTTCTAGATACTCCCGTAAAACGATTTTCCAGCGGAATGTATATGCGTCTCGGCTTCGCAATCGCTGCGCATCTCGATCCCGATTTGCTGATTGTCGATGAGGTGCTTGCCGTGGGCGACGCTAAATTTCAAGCAAAATGCCTCCAAAAACTGAATCGCTTAAGCGGCAGCGGGCGGACAGTCATCTTTGTCAGTCATGACATTGGTTCAGCGTTGAGTTTATGCAATAAAGGAGTTTTTTTAGAAAAAGGCATCGTCAAAGCGTCCGGCTCCATGGACCAATGTGTTAACGCATATATGCAAACTTGCCATGCCCACACCCTTTGCTGGGAAGGGAACGCTGGGGATGAACACATTCGTTTTCATCGCGTTCGGTTAACGCCTGAGAAAGAAAATCAAGAGTTTTTTTATCAAGGTGAGAAAATCCGCGTTGAAATTGAATATGAAACGCTGCGGCCTACTCCCGATCTATTTTTTGGAGTCGGAGTTTGGAATCAGCGCAATCAGCTTTTGGCCCGCGCTCATACAATCGATGATGTGGACAGTGAACAAAATTTTGTCACTCCGGGACGTCACTGCGCGTTTCTTATAATCGAGGCCGATCTTTTTCATGAAGGAGAATACTTATTGAAAGTGGACTCCTCTATTCATAATAAAAAGAAAATTCTAAACGACGAAATTATTTTGAAATTTCCCATCTATCCCATTAAGAAAAACACACGATTCGCTCATTCCCCGGGAATAGAGGGTGTTTCGTTAGGAAAAAACTGGCAGTTAAGGAATTAAAATCATGAAGATTATTTTGCACTGCTTTGAAGTTGTAGGGACATCGATGGCGGGTCCGGCCATCCGCTATTGGGAGTTTGCCAAGGCTCTGTCAAAGCGACATCAGGTCGTATTGCTCACTCCCAATCGATCGGACCTAGTCCCTGAAGGTTTTGCAATGAAACAACGCACCCGCCAAACGCTGGTCATGGAAATGAAAGACGCCGATGTGATCGTCACACAAGCTGTTACACATTGGATGGCTTGGCACGCAAAACGCTTGGGCGTGAAGATCATCTTAGACGCCTATGACCCAATGCCTCTTGAGAATCTAGAACGCTTTAAGTCGCTTCCCTCGCATTTGCGAGACCATAAAAATCGACAAGTCGTCAATGGTATGGTGTTTTCTTTTCAAATGGCGGACGCTGTCTTATGCGCCAACGTTAAACAGCGCGATCTATGGTGCGGACTATTGATGGGATTGCAACGCATTACGCCTTCAACCTATGATGCGGATCCTACTTTAAAAAATTTGATTGATATCGTGCCATTCGGACTGCCTTCTCTTCCACCAAGACACAGCGGGAATGGTCTAAAAAAAATGTTTAATCTCAAAGAGAGCGACAAAGTCATGCTCTGGGGCGGCGGCGTCTGGAATTGGTTCGATCCACTCACGCTTATTCGGGCGGTCAAGCGTCTCAGCATGGAGGACTGCCCCATACATTTGGTGTTCATGGGCGTCAAACATCCTAATGAACGCATGCCCGCAATGAAAATGGCGTTGGATTCGGTGCACTTGGCGAAAGAGTTGGAACTTCTCGATAAATATGTGTTTTTTAACTACGGGTGGACTCCATACGAACAGCGTCAAGATTTTTTGCTGGAAGCTGATATTGGCGTATCGACCCATGCAGAACATCTGGAAACGCATTACGCTTTCCGTACGCGCATCCTAGATTACATTTGGGCTGGTTTGCCTATGATCGCGACCCAGGGAGATTCTTTCGCGCATCTCATCGAAAGCTGCGGGCTCGGCGTCGTTGTCCCTTATCATGATGTTGAAGCGATCGTCCAAGCCGTTAAACATATTCTTGGTTCTGAATCGAAACAACAAATTCAAAAAAATCTCGATAAAATCCGTCCGCAATTTTATTGGGAACATATTGTAGAGCCCATCGATCGACTTACTCGCTATTTGGCTGAGCAGCCTAAGGGGTCTCTCACAATGCGCGATATCGGTCGCATCTGTTCTTCTTTCTATGAGCTTCGAGGGCCTCGAGCCATCTATCATGAACTATTGTACCAATTGCGTTCTCAAAAAAGTTAACCTGAGAAGAACTCAGTTGCAAAAGTCTTGGATAATATGCAAAGGTGAGCGCTTATCCCTCTCTGTGCTCTCTGTGGGCTCTGTGGTGGATATAAAGCCTTAAAATGATTCAATTTAAGGCTTTTTGGCTGCCACAGAGCCCACAGAGAGCACAGAGAGGGGTAAGCGCTCACCTTTGCATAAGACTTTTGCAATTGTCTCGGGTCTGTGCGCCCTGCGAGTGGGCGTATCCGGCGACAAAGAAAAGCAGGCTCATCGGCTTATAAGCCAAATAACTGTCAAAGAAAATCATATTGATCACTAGGGCGACAACCATCCATTTCAGCTGTACATTCTGTTGCGAAATGGAGCGAAAAAGGCGCCAAAAAATGACGCAGCCGAGCAGTCCGTATTCAACCAAAATACGCAACAATCCGCCATCCAACGCCAACCAGGCAAAACCAGGTCCTATCCCTTGCAAATAGTTTTCCGGGTGCGACACATACATTTTTAATGCATAGCACCATTTATGGATGCGGATCCACCAGCTCAAGTCATAGCCTTCATAAGAGATCTCATTGACATCATCGGATCCCAATGTGATATCTTGGACTTGCCAGACATTTTTCACTAAATCAAGATTGCGCCACGATAATAAACCCTGGCTGCGCGTTGCGATGGATTCCGTATTGGCAATAAAGAAAAATAAAATAGCTGTAGCGAATAGCAAAAAAAACATCGCGGCAAAGACCGATTCTATATTCCTTGAACGAAATTCCTCTTTTAATTTTACGAAAAACGGGAGGATGAGCGCAACAAGAGCGATGCGCGATCCTGTTAAAATCACGAGAACGGCAAATAAAAAAAATAACCAGTAGATATAGGTGCGCTGAATTATTCTTTTTAATAGCGATGGAAGCAATGAAGAACTTTTTGCGTTTTGTGGAGGTTCGAAAAGAAAATAACAAAACATCAAATTTAAAAGAGCTCCCATTTCAGATGGAAACGATGCAATTCCCGAAACGCGATACGCTCCTTCGGCGTTATATCCTGACATAGAGTTGAACTCTCCTATCACTCCGGCCTTTTGCAACAACATCAAACTTAAATTCCAAATAAAAAACGCCTTAATAATCCGATTTTCTCTAAAAAACTGGGAGGCCATCGCTCCCACATAGAAAAACAAAAAATATTCGAAAATACGGACGCAGTAAAAAATTTTCGAATTTACAGGTAAAACCTCTATTAGAACCAATATTTTATTAGAGAAGTAAGAGAAAAATGAGAAACAGACGAGTGCAAACACCCACAATTCAATTTTAAAAAAAAAATTCCGCATAGAAAAATGAGCCCATAAGAGAACGATCGAAAAGAAGAATAAGATGAGGTCGTCAATGCGTAAACCAGCTGTTTCTCCTTGTGAGAGTTTGATTAGATTAATTTTTGGAAAGAAGAGAAGAGGCAAGCATAGCAATACAAGAATTAATGAAGATTTTCGATCAAACACCTGTGTGCATGATAAGGGGGGGGTCAAGATTTTAAACAAGGTCTTTCTCAGCTCGTTTTGGATTATTCTAAGCATTATTACGGAAAATTTTGTACAAGTCCAGTTCTTCCAAAACTATGGGTGCAATTAAAAGTGAGGGCTAAGGAAGGTAGCCAGTCGCCCTATTGCTTGACGACTTCTTGTTTAAGGAAAAAACCTTCTAGCGTTATTCTCAAATGAGGATTTTCGAATATTTCTTTTAGAAGTTGTATTCCTTCCATGATCAAATCATCGGACATCTGTTCTTCTACGGCTAATGCATCCTCCTTACGCCAGATGCTCTGTTCTATTTCAAGAAGCATTCCTTCTATAATTATTTTTTTATTAAGAATTCCCGCTTCAACCTCATCAGCTAATTTGTTCAGTATTTCGTCAAATGTGTAAACAAGCATCGGGTACACCTGCCCCATTGTATTCATGACCCGTTCTTCAGCGACTTTTTGTATTGTTTCCATTGAATCTTCGATGTCAAGCAGTCCCTGCATTTCTTCTTGTAATAACTTGGCTGTTTCTTTTTCGATTTGTCGACTCCAATCTCTCCAAAGTTCTCGTTCAAAAGCTCTGACGATTTGCTTTCCGCAATTTTCTATTTTTTCCATCGCCGTTAAATCTTCAAACGTCAATATCGCGCTTCGCTTTTGAATTTTTAACAAATGCCTATTGAATGTTTCATATTTTACTTGTTTGTTCCTTATCTCGTATATTTTTCCATCCAGCGCGACTTCCGGTGCAAATTTTATAGAATGTCGCATTTTGCTTTGAGCGTCCTCTTTTTTTGTTGTCGACAGTATAGTCAGAATCGCTTGTTTAAGTTGAGAGCATGTCGCAAGGCTCCATTGAGCCTCTTTATTATTTTCTTTTACTGAGAATCGATGCGCATTTATGAATTTATAGAAAGCCAAAAGGTCCTCTAAACACATTTTGCAATCGATGAAAGCTTCCACTCCTCCCATCCGCGTTACATAATCCTTAACTTGGGAAAATGACGGAAGCTCCATCGGGCTTTTCTTTTTCCCACATGCGATCGTCTCCCTGGTAGTTCCCGGGCGAGCGACTTTTAGCGTCGTGGCGTTTGGAGCTCTGTCCCAATCAACGGACAATTTTGCAAATTTCGCATCCAGGTGCATTTGCATTAATTGTCGCCTTTTGAGCGTATCTTGAGCGACCCTCAACTGATCGACGGTCTCTTTAACCATAGGGAGTTTACGGGATGAAGAAGGCGATGTAAGCGCATCGTCCACGGCCTTTTTCAAAGTGTTTTCCAATCCAGCATGATGAAAAGTTTCAACATTTTTTCCTGCATCGGCGAGTAATTGGAGGATTTCCATTTCTTGTAATTCTTGCCAATCCGCGCCCAAAACAGAAACACTGCAGGCGTATTCTCCGGTTTTTTGATCTTTCCATATCGGCAAGGGCTTGTGCAAATTGATCTCCATCCATTCGCTTCCCTGTTGTTTATCTATAGAATATTTGCCTGTCGTTGTATTTTTCCACATGGCGCCTCGATAGGAGGCGCTGCAGACCATCCAGTCTCGTCCGGGGGAAGTGTAACCGCAAAAATATTCAAAAGATTTTCCACTGCCCGTTTTCATCCATATCGTGGGCATGTTCAGGTAGCGGGATTCGACATAGGCGCGTGCAAAATGAGCGTGATTATGTCCAAAGTAAAAATAGTCTCTTCGTAATGAAACAAAGCCTTTGTCCAGATGTGGAAAGCTTAAACCAAAATCTAAAAATTGAATTTGCTTGATTAACACTTTGGAAAATTGACCGATCTCTTCTTTTTCGCGAGGAATTTGATGTATGTTGTCCACGGCCATTAATAAGCCTTTTAAAACGTTATAGAGCCTATCAGCCTCTTTACGCAACGCTTCCGCTTCTTTTCTTAAGTCGCTAATAAGAAGTTTCTGTTCCTCTTCACTGGCAATGCTATACGTGTCGCTCAATTTTAAAAATTCTTGAAATTGCCGTGTGTAATTGCCGCGAGGCCCTAGTTGAGTAAGTCGAAAAAAATGTATCTCATCGGAAAGCGATCTCTCTCTCCTCGTAGTATTTTTAGGGGAGGTTAAACTTTTTGGAGATAATTCCTTTCGAGGCGAGGCGGCTCGAGGAGAAAAAATATTCTTAGGGGATGTTTTTTTATTTTCATTAAAAGATTTTTCTTGCAGTGCGATTTTCAATGGTCCTTTGACGGCGGTCGATGTGATTTTTCTGGAAGTTCTCGCATTTTCCGGCTCATTTTCAGTTGCTAAGCTTGGGAGGATGATGCGAGTTCCGCTATTTTTTTTCTGTTTATCGCTGCGCTCGGTCTGGATGCTCTGTAAATCTGCGAAAATAATGTCGTTTTTGTCTTTTTTGCATTTCTCTATTAGTCGAGCTGTAAAAGAAAATTTTTTGGAAGAGTTGATAGTTGGAGGATAATCCAATGTGCTTTTTTTTAAAAAAGGCGGCCGGAAAGGTTCTATAGATGGAAGAAAATTGCCATTAGATGGAAAAAAAGTGACATTATTTGATTCTGTCATATATTTTCTCCTCGCGTTAATATTAGAAAGAGAGGTGGCTCTATATTCTTCAATATATTCTTTTTTTTAAAAAATGCAATCATTTTTTTATTCTTTTTGTTATTTCTTTTTTCCATTTATTGTTGTTTTTTTTATTAAAATGGTTAGCTCAAGATGAGTTCAAGCATCATTTTTTTAGGCAAAAAATGCGGTAACATTTATATTGAAATAAATTTACTGGAGCCTTCCATGAAGTATCTATACGAATTTATAGGCGCATTTTTTTTAGTTTTGACTGTAGGGATGACTGTTTTTAACAACGATGCGGGGTTGTTGGCTCCATTAGCTATCGGATCCGTGTTGGCTGTCATGGTTTTTGCCGGAGGACATATTTCCGGAGGACATTACAATCCCGCTGTTTCATTAGCAGTCTTCTTACGCAAGAAATTGGCTCTTCGCGATCTGTGGTTGTATTGGATCGCTCAGCTTGCGGGAGGCGCCGCTGCGGCTTTCATGACTATCTATCTCAAAGGAGGACGCGCCTCGGTCCCTCTTGAACCCGATCATCTTAAAGCTCTCCTTTCGGAATTTCTTTTTACCTTCGCCTTATGTTATGTTGTATTGAATGTCGCTACTGTAAAAGAAACAGCTGGAAATTCATATTTCGGGTGGGCGATCGGCTTTACAGTTCTAGCAGGCGCTTATGCTGTGGGAGCGATCTCAAGCGGAGCTTTTAATCCTGCGGTTGCATTAGGAATAACCATTCTCAATTTAAGCCATTGGTCAAACATCTGGATTTTCATAGTAGGAAATTTACTAGGCGGGGCTGTCGCCTCTTTGGTGGTTAACGCCGCCCATGATCCTGGGTGCGATTAAAAACAAAAACTGTTGTTTTTTTATGCCATCCTTTCAGAACTAAAAGCTTGATGTCTTATTCATTTTTGCATCATTTTTTCTCTCATTACGTAGCCCACACTAAGGTGTAGCGAGCCCAAGCGAGCGGAACCGCAGGTGTGGGAACACGATGAATACATAGCCTAACTGGGGACCAGTTCTTCTTTTTTTGTCTTTTTTGCTTTTTTTACAGAAAAATATTTAAGCCTTCGATTTTAAAAAGAGGGAAAAAAGATAAAAATGAAGAACCAGTCCCTGGTTAGGTCGTGTATTCATGATATTCCCACACCGCGGTTCCGCTCGCTAGGGCTCGCTACACCTTAGTGTGGGCTACATAATGAGAGAAAAAATGATGCAAAAATGAATAAGACATCAAGCTTTTGGTTCTGCTATTTAAAATCGTTTAACTCTAAATGGTTAATAATTGCGCTGTTCGCGAATTAGATCGTAGAGTTTCATGCCGGTTTCCGCAGTGACCCCTACGTCGCGCAGCCATGCCGACATGCCATAGCTCCAGCGGGAGCGGTCGCTGTAAGTATAGAAAATGTCCATTGGCAGAGAAAAGGCGATGCCTTTGTCATAATAATTGGAGCCATTAATGCGATCGTGGCCGTTGGTGACGGTGTACCAGATGGAAATTTTAAGGCCGCTTGGGAAATAGCGCGCAATTTCATACCGCACGCCATAGTCATCGGCGAGGAATTTGCCGATCATCGCTTTAAAATCAAGTTGAGCTTCTGGCCAAGTGTAATAAAGATCCAAGAAATATTGCGAAAAATTGAACTTGCGGTGGAAAGGAATGAATCCATGGTATTGACGCACTTTATCTGTAAATCCTAAGCCCTTGTAATTGCGTTTTTTAAACGCGGCGCCTTCAATTCCGATCGCCCAATTGTGATGAAGAGGGTAATAAAGGATCTCACTGGCCAAACCGGCGTATTCCTCTTCAAAATACCCCAAAGCTGCGCGCGTGTACCAACCTTTGCCGAGATTCCAATTTTTTTGCAGATATCCCTCATCTACAGTGACTCCAGGCTGATTGTAATAGCGGACGATATCGGTTCTGACATTCGGCAATTGCGAAGGATTCAGGCGGTCGACGCCCCTGAGATGCTCAAGGTCTGAAAAAGCTATGTAGCCTAAGCGAATAGAGTAAAAAAGATCATCGAAAATATAGCCATTCAAGCCTGCATTCACGCCAAGCGCGTATTTGAATTTGCCTCTCGAACTGCCAAAGAAGGTGTGTGTTTTAGGCAAGACCTCAAAATTCCATAAGTCTCTGCGGTGTTTAAACAGGAGCTGCTCTGTGCATGGACCGGGAAAACTCACCTCGCATAATGGACTAAGAATGCATAATTCATGCGGGCCTATTGTTTGTTCCGCATAGGCGCGCAAGTATTCCATATGAAAGCGGTATTCTTGAATGGGAAAACCTTCATCTTCAATGACGACAATAACGCGATCGATATCGTTAGGGACCAAACACGCAAGTAAATTGACAATGCGTTCACGAACTTCGCTCTCACTCCGGTAAAAGGTGTTGTAAACTTTTAATCGCAGTGACTTTTCGGCGCATTCCGTATAAAAAAGAGACGCTTCCAACAGGTCAAAACCTTGCACGCGCATCGCATAGAGCAGATCCTGAACCATCGCGTCTTCAGGTCGACGCCAGCCTAGAGGCTCGATATTCACAGGGGATTGGTATGGCAAGGGTTTATCAATTTTCGGCAAAAATCCTTTTGTTGTTCCTAAATTATAATAAACGGAGGTCGAGAACGCCCAAGCTTTGCCGCGCACATAACTTGCTGAGAAATCAAACATATCCCAGAGGCGGTATTTAACCCCAAAATTAATCGGAGATTTTTTTTCGCGTCCTTTTGGATGTTTTTCGAGTTCGGGATCATGATAGGGTATCGCATCATATTCGGCGGCTATGCTGATCCCTTTCAAAAGGGCTGACTGGCAGCGTCGAAAGGGCATTAGGGAAACGCCGCCAAAAAATCCGTGAATACGACCTCCGCCATATCCAAGGCTCGCTTCTAAGTGATAGTCGAGCAGAACTTGAGTGATGACGGCGTACTGGGCTTTAAAGCTCCGCGTGCCCATGAAATCCTCAAAGCCTATGGCAATGCCCGGAAGCGTGTAATCGCTGTCCTCCGCTTGAAATAAACTTAGCTTGAAGTTGGCTCCCTTGTCGGAGAGGTCTCCAAAACCCAATGGCGTTAGAACAGGGTCGTCAACGCCGCGAAAAACGCGATAATTTCCGGAGACCTCAAGGCGGTCGGTGAATTGACATCGCAGGTTGTAGTTATGATAGGGAGGCACCCAAGAGAACCCTGCGCCGACTTCGCCTTCACTGCCCATGCGGGCAGACGGCATATTAAAATATCCGCCTTGAAGCAGATGATTATAGGTGACAGGCAAACGTTCGCTGATGCGTTTATTCCAGTAGTCGACAATCATCATGTCGTTAAAAAGCCGGTCTTGAAAATCCGAAGCGCCAGCTTGTAAAAGGGGGCAGCCTAAACCAAGCGCGCTTAACCAAAAAAGAAATAGGCGATAATTATATTTCATAAATATTAAAAGGCGGATATCTTCTAAAAGAGAGGGAGCATACTCCTTGCGCAAGCAAAAGGCAAGTGAAGATGCAAAATAACCCAACTTTTAATTGTACCCTTTAGATGGATGTGTTAGGATAATGAATAGGTTTTACTTTTATTTTTGAAGAGCGATAATTATGCGAATGAATTGTGTCATCATGCAAAATCCTTGGATGCGGTTTGCGCGCCATTTACTCCTTCTTTGTCTTTTTATTCCTCTCTTTACTAGCTGCTCTTCCACCAAAACCATTGTCAATGGATTGGATGAAAAAGACGCTAATGAAATGATCGTCTTCTTGGCAAGCAAAGGGATTGAGGCCGCAAAAGTGGTGAGTACGGAAGGGACGGGAGGCGGAGGCGGATCGAAAACTTCTTTGTGGGATATTAACGTCAATACAGAACAAGCTACTGAAGCGATGGCTCTTCTTAATCAGGCTGGACTTCCTCGCCGTAGAGGACAAAACTTGCTAGGCATATTTACGGGCGGCGGCCTTGTCCCCTCGGAGCTGCAAGAAAAAATCCGCTATCAAGCGGGTCTAGCCGAGCAAATAGCAAGCACGATTCGTAAGATTGATGGAGTATTGGATGCGGAAGTGCAAATTACATTCCCAGAAGAAAATCCACTCAACCCGAATGCTCCCAAGAAGAAAAGCACAACCTCCGTATATGTCAAACATAATGGCGTGTTGGATGATCCTAATCGTCACCTCATCACTAAAATTAAACGACTCGTAGCGGCCAGCGTTCCAAATTTAGATCCGGACAATGTGACCGTTATTGGAGATCGGGTGACTAATCCCTATTTTGGAAATGAAACATCCACGGCGTTAAGTGAAGAAAACAAGCAGTATATCACTGTTTGGACCATCACGTTAGGCAAGGAGTCGCTGAACCGGTTTAGATTGATTTTCTTTTCTTTTATTGTAATCATCTTGCTGCTCCTTTTAAGCTTGATATGGGGCGCTTGGAAAATATACCCCCTATTGCGAAAATTTGGGGGTATAAAAGAATTATTCCATATTCACCCAATAAAATTGGAGGATGCTTCCGAGGCAAAGGAACCGGTAGAGAAGGGGGCGGCCGAAAAAGCTGCGGAAGAGGAGAGTGCGAAGGATCGCGATGTTGATGTAACTTGAGGATGAAGGGATGCAGGCAAAAAGTTGGATTATGCTGAAAGCGCTGTTGAATCACTTTCATCATTCGGAAGATTCTCTGCTGCGCTATTTACCTCCGGAGGACGCTGCAGGCGTCCGTAGTCAGAAAATCGCCTTCGACAATGCGGCCGTCGCATTGCAGCAGCCCAAGGACTTTGTTGAAAAAATCCACTATTCATGGCTGCTGCCCGCGTTGAAAAAGCTGCCCGCTCCATTGCACAACACCTTATTGGCTGTATTGCCTGAGGGGCATAGCTCTAAATTAGGACTGTTGTTAAAGCAAACTCCAGTTGATACGGGCGCATCATTTGCTGATCCGGTGCGTGTCTTTCTCCTCAATACGCTCTATAAACATGTGAAGCCAGCCGAAATCCTTCCCGTGGAATTTTTACCTCAAACATCGCTTTCAGAATTGGCTAATTGGAATAAACAGCAACTGATTGAGCTTATTGATATTTTAGGTTTATATGATTTAGCGGAAGAGATGCGCTATATTATTGACCAAAAGCGTGTGAAACAGTTTTATACGCATCTTTCCAAAAAACAAAAGCCCTTTTTGCGAGAATGCCTGCATCAGAAAGAAAAAATTACGGCGACGCCTCTTAATTTAAAGTTGTGGGACGGCAGTCGTCGTACGCTAGAGCGATTATTGCATCAACGCGGCATTGTACGTCTTGGCAAAGCTCTTTGCGGTCAGCATCCCGATCTGCTATGGTACATCAAACATATTTTGGATGTCGGCCGCGGGGCTGCATTGGAAAAGCATTATTCTCCACAGGCGTTGCCTGGAGTGACGCCTGTTTTAATACAACAAGTCCTTAACGCTATAAAATACCTTGAGCCAAAGAGTGCATCGTGAGTAATAAATTTTTTACACTTATTCATGGCGACAGCGTTCATATCGCTCCCAAAAAGAAAATCATTCCCGCCAACGAATTTTCTGTTCTACAAACCGCCCATGAAGCGCTCGAAAGCGTAAAAAAAGATGCGGAACAGCATAAAATCGAAGTCGTAGCGGAAATAGAAACCTTGAAAGAACAGGCGCAGCGCGAGGGATTTGAAGTCGGTTTTCAACAGTGGGTGGATAAAATCGCTCAGTTGGAAGAGGAGATCCTTAAAGTTCGCGCCGATATGGAAAAACAGGTCATTCCGGTCGCCCTCAAAGCCGCTAAAAAAATTGTAAATAAAGAAATTGAACTTTCGGAAGACGTGATCGTCGATATTGTATCAGCAAACCTTAAGGCTGTTGCCCAACACAAAAAGGTTGCAATTTATGTTAATAGAAAAGATTTTGCTGTATTGGAAGCTAATCGGCCGCGTTTGAGGCAATTATTTGAAAATTTAGAAGCCTTGTCGATCCGTGAACGTGCGGATTTGGCGCAGGGAGGATGCATTATCGAGACTGAGGGCGGCATCATCAACGCTCAGTTGGATAATCGTTGGCGCGTTCTGGAAGCGGCTTTTGAAAATCTCCTGAAAGCAAAGTAGAGTGGATGTTATGACGTTTATTTCACGTTTTTTTACGGCGAGATTCCTGGTATGCATTTTTGCAATTATCGGAGTTTTTTGCTGCTCTCCCGAACAACTGTTTTCACAAGCGGGAGCGCGCTCAACGACGAGTTTGCCTCCTCCAGGGGCTATTGACAATGCGAAGGTGAAAACTTCTGGGCAAGTGGCTGTGGAACCAACAGGCTATCAGCGGCCCTCCCTCCTCACACAGGGCATGCTGCTGTCGCTTCTGGCGCTATTGCCGTTTATCATCATGATTCTTTCACCCTTCATGAAGATTGTGATTGTTCTTTCTTTACTGCGCAGCGCCCTAGGCGTTCAACAAGCTCCGCCCAACCAGATATTGAATGGCGTGGCGTTCATGTTGGCGTTATTTATCATGTACCCAACTTGTTTAAAAATGTATGATGTCACTAGAGAGGTGGTCGGCCGGTTGAAGGCTCCTGATTCCCTCATGTCCACGGATTCCTCGACATATGTAATCGAGATCGCATCATATGCCAAGGAGCCTTTTAAGGATTTCTTGAAGAAAAATTCGACGCCTAAACATCAGGCTCTGTTTTATCGGATGACGTATAAAGGGCTCCCTGAGGAGTACCGCGACGCGCTTACACCTAGCGACATGATGGTTCTTCTTCCCGCGTTTATTACAAGTCAGCTGAAGGATGCATTTGAAATCGGAGTATTGATTTATATTCCATTTTTCGTCATCGACCTTGTCACTTCCAACATTTTATTAGCAATGGGCATGATGATGTTGTCTCCTGTAACCATATCAATGCCGTTAAAATTGTTTTTGCTGGTGATGTTGGACGGCTGGACGCTGTTGGTCGAAGGGTTAGTGAATACTTTCCATTAGGAGATTGTTATGGGCCAGTCGCATGTGATTCAACTTGCCTATCAGGGGATGCTGCTGATTCTTATTTTATCGGCGCCTCCTATTTTGGTGAGTATGTTTTTTGGAATTATTGTCGCTATTTTTCAGGCCGCCACACAGATTCAAGAACAGACATTGTCATTCACGATAAAACTCGTTGCCGTTACACTGACGTTGATGTTTATGGGCGGCTGGCTAGGGGCCCAAATCATGACATTCGCCATCAATATTTTCCAGCATTTCCCCGAGTGGGTGATATCAACAGGATAAGGCATGGGGGATAGCTACCTCGAACTCTTTCTCTCCAGCGCCTATGCACAATCCAGCTCATATGCGGCTCTTTCTCTGTTGTTTCTCTTTTTGGCGCGGATGCTGCCGATTATCGCGATGTCGCCCTTTTTTGGAGCGCGATTGCTGCCAAACCCCACGAAGGTGTTTTTCGCATTCACCCTTTTTGTAGTGTTCTTGCCGCATTTGCTTTTGTCGGTGAGCTCTCCGACTGAATTTAACACTCAACTGGTATTTTACGTTCTTAAAGAACTGTTCGTCGGACTTGCCATTGGATATATCATGAGCATTCCCTTTATTATCGTGCAATCGGCCGGCATCATTATCGATCACCAACGCGGCGGCGCCAGTTTAATGGTTAATGATCCTACGATACAAAATCAGTCTTCTCCATTGGGCACATTGTTTAACATGGTGTTGATTTATATTTTTTACATGATCGATGGACCATTTTTATTTATTGACGCCATTATCAAATCTTATGAACTCATTCCTCCGGACAAATTTTTAAATCCTGCTTTTTTTAATTTGAGTTCATCATTTGCAAAAATGATCATTCAACTCTTCAACCAGATGATGGTGATCACCATTCAGATTGCGGCTCCGGCCTTGATCTCAATTTTGATGACTGACGTATTTCTTGGCATCGCAAACCGGCTTGCGCCGCAGGTGCAGATCACATTTTTGGGAATGCCCTTGAAATCGTTGATTGGTTTAACCGTCATCTGTTTTGGTTGGCAATTGATGACTTCCGAATTCGTCCGACAAAGCTATTTCTGGATTAGCAACGTCATTAATATGCTTCAAATGTTCATCATTCCCGCCGGACAAGAGCTGCCCGCCAGCGCCTAAATGCAAAAAAAAATAATATCAGGATGGGCATAATGCCGCATGCGGCATTATGGGCAGTATAGCTGTGCAAATGGAGGTAATCAGGCCGTCTCGGCCTGATATTGATCGCTTTTCTCATAACTTGGAAAACCTGGCCATAATTGGAATTCTTTTTCGAGTCCCAATTTTTTTCCTAACAGGCGCATTAGATGTTCAGGCTCGCTCAAGCAATGTCCATTCTTGTTTGGAGCTTTTATTCTTTTACTCACACCTAGCGCGAATTGACGTAAGCTATTAATGCTTAGTCCATAGTCCCGGCTCCATTTCTCAGAATGCACCTGTAAATACTCGCAAAATAGATCTACTGCGCTATCAGGAGACATCGTTTTATGCCACCTTGCCACTATCATGATAAACATACCCCAGAATTTCTCATCGTCTTTTTCTAACGGCTTTCTACAAAGCGAAAGCGGCTCAAGTTGAGGGTTTGCTCGTATAGACCTACTGTAGGGAGGAAAATCTCCATCAAATAGATGTTCTACAATTGTTTCCTCTTTTTTTATTTTGAATAACTGAGCAATTTCAATCCAAGCCGCTCTATGTTTATTTGCTGAATCAACGAATAAGTGATAGATAGCGTCGTGTTGATAATATCCAAGAGGAGTAGATGTAAAATCGTGGAGTTGTTTTGGTAATTTAATGTAATCGCCTAGAGAGAGTGCAACAACGCGTTGATCTACAAGGGACATTTTCTCTATTTTGTGGTACCCTAAAACAGGATTAGGCCTTCTAGCATTTTTACCAAATCTAACTTTTAAAATTTCATAAACAAATTCGGGAGGGAGTACTGTTTGTATATAATTTTTTCCGAAAGCATCTTGGCAGAGGAATGGATGGAAATCTGTGTAGGTTAGATAATGAAACGTATCACTTGCTTCTTTTGACTGATGAATTTCAAAGAACTGGCTAGTTTCGGGGGGTAGAGCGCGCAATTTTTCTACTATGGCTTTTATACATTGTTTACTAAAGTAGCCTTCCATTCCCCGCTGGAGTACTGCTAGCGCTTCAGGGTTAACGTTTCTTTCTCGATCTATCAATTGGAAAGTGCGAACTGGATGATTAGGATGTGTCTCTCTGCAACAGGCATCAAAAGGAACAAGTTTATGCAAATATTTTTCCTCTAACAGCCCTTCCAAATAAGCATAAAAGACAAGAACGGGCCAGTCTTGATGCTTGAAAATCGGATGATCCCATTTTCCTAATCGAAAGGCTTCTATTGCAGCTATAGAAAGAGGGCTACGATTAAGTGTTCCGATTTTATTTAAGAGACCATTCCATTCTTCTAGTTGGCTGCGACGGAGAAAATCTCGCTTTTTTCTCAACTTGTGATAAGTGGCAAAATTGTCGACGGGGTTTGTTTTTAAGACAGCGCTTAATAATTCGTCTAGATGCTGAGTTTTCCCAAATAATCTCGAATAAATATTTTGGATAGCGCGAGAACAATCACAGGTTTGGCAAATTTTCTTCCCAGCAAGATAAGCAGCTCCGACTCCTAAAGCTCCGCCCAACCCCCCAACTGCAAAACCAATTCCTATGGATCCAACAAAAACATATTTCTTTCTGATGGGGGTGATCGAAGAGAAAAATTGATTTCCAAGCCCGCTCATTGTAACTGAATACATAAACACTCATGTCTTTTGATTATAAATGAAAAATGATTGTATTGCGTTGATGATAAATTTTATAGAAAAAAAGATATGGCGCTTTCAGACTGATAGGGGTCAGGCTTGCAAGTTGAAGTGACTTTTCTTTTTAGTATTGACATCTCAAGTTGCTTAAGTTACCATTTTCTGGTATATTGAAGGGAG
>JABDEO010000001.1:33954-48959 GCA_013287015.1 Chlamydiota bacterium | reverse complement strand
ACTGGTCCCCAGTTAGGTTCTGTATTCATTATGTTCCCACACCTGCGGTTCCGCTCGCTAGGCTCGCTACACCTCAGTGTGGGCTACAGAAAGAGAGAAAAAATGAGCAAAAATGATTAAGAGATCAAGCCTTGATCTTACCTAGCAACGAAGTCTTCGTTCAGCAAAAACATAAACTTTTTCGACGAAAATTCAATTCTAGACCCTCAAATACTTTTGCAATTGTCTCAGAATGGGGTGTGGGCCATTTTTGACTATATTCCAATGCACCTGAACTAAACAATGGGTTTGCATGCCGCTTGCAGAAAGTAATCCCGCACCCCATTCTGGGGTGCATTATTCAACATGAATACCCAGGGCTGCGCTTCGCTTGCCCTGGGCTACATGCCCTCACCCCCACCGGGGGTGTTTTGCAAAAACTTATAAGGAGTTATTTTTTTATTTAAACTTGCGTTATCTAAACGTGCCTTAAATGACGCTAGGATATGGTTTAATTAGATACATAAGTCTCATTATCAATTTTGTCTTGCTGATCTCTCAGCCATAGATAGAATTTCAGAATATGATTTTGAGTGTGATCTTTTTCTGTCTCTTTTATTCTGCGCTCTAACACTCCTCTTATAGGTTCTTGATTATCTGGATTAGGGCCTCCAATATAGGCATTTTTCTTTTTAAATCTAGCTATAAGAGTTTTCGGAGTGTCTGTTATTTCCCTTTGATATTTTTCTTTATAAAGATTCTCAATTGCTGACACAGTTTCATTAGAAAAATTGAGGATGAATTCTTTGATATTTTCATTTTCGGCTTTCAATTTTTCTATTTCTTCTTCATTTTTTGATGTTTTCGATTTGAGCTTTTCATTTTCTTGTCTGAATTTTTCAGTTTCCAAATCAGCTTCGTATCTTGAATGACTAGCTTGCTCCACCATCTCTTCAAGAGCTGCAAATTTTTCTGTATCTTCTTGTAATCTCGCTTCAAGAGGATTAATCGAATTAGCAAATGTCACGTTGTCTGCTTCTAATTGTTTTGATTTTTCTTGTTCATCTGATAATGATTTTTTTAGTAACTCAAATTCTTTGGTCAGTTTTTGATGTTTATCATACATACCTTGCAACATATCCATAGATTCTTTTAAAGCCTTAGACAATGCTTTGTTTTCTTCTTTTGTTTTCTCATGCTTCTCTCGAAGTTCAGTCAATTGTGCGGTTAATTGACCTTCTTTTTCCACTAATGATGCATACGCACTATCCTTGTTTTTCATTAGTTTTTCAAACATAGATATTGAACTTTCGCAAGCAGACATTTTTTCTTTGATCGATGCCAATTCTTCTTTATTTTGTGTTATTTCGTTTTCAAGTTCATTCACTTTCGCTATTTTTTCGTCTAGGGATTTTTTGTTTGCGCTATTTTCATTTTCTAATTCTTTTGCCTTTTGTAATTCTGTATTACGCAATTCGTTTGTTTGTTTTACTATATTTGTAATTTCTTCTAGCTTATCTTCCAATGTTTTAAATAATTTTTTGTTTTCATTCAACTCGTCAGCAATTTCAGTTTTATTTTTTTCCGATTCTTGTAATTTTCCGTGTAATTCATTTAGTTCTTTATGTAAATCAGCTAATTGCTGTCGTTCGGATCCAAGAGTTCCTTTAGCAGAGTCTTCCAATTCTTTATGAGCTTTCACTTGCGCTTGCAACTTCGCTATTTCAGCCTCTAACTCTAACTTCTTCATTTTATTTAATTCAGAAAACAAACCGTCATACTGTGTTTGCAAGTTCTTAATCGTTATTAATAATTGGTTGTGAGCTTTTTCTTTCTGTGCCAATTGTTGCTTCAATGAATTTACTTCAGCCTCTTGATTAGGCGGAACCGGAACCGGGATTGGATTAGACGCCGCGACCTTTTCAGCTTCCGTCAGTTTAGTTCTTAATGCCTGGCATTGCTGGGTGACCTCTGCGAGTTCTTGCTCTAATTTCTTTATTTGAGCATCTCTTTCCTGCAACGATGGATCCACTGGCGCTTCATCTTCATCTTCAGGTTCTTGAACATTGCCTTTATTCTTTGGAGATTGAGGCTCCTCTGAAACTGATCTTGGTGAAGCTGACTTAAACTTAGGTATAGGCGCCAATAGGATGTTCTCTCCTGCATCGCTTGTTTTTCCGACACTCGCATCACCACTCAATTTCTTACTTCGAGAACAACAGCAGCATCTCCCCACTAAACTTGGAAATGTCAACATGCAGCCAACCAATCCCGCTGGCAATGTGAATAGGAGCAAATAGCCTAAACTCGTTAGTCTTGAGCATGCTGAAGCCTTTACATCAACATCAGCTTCGTTCTTGTTCCCAATCGGTTTCCCGCTCATTAATCTTGATCCATGATCTTGGATGAACCTAAAACAACTTTGTCCTGCAGCTTGCATAAAACCCCTTAAAGTTAAAAAATAATTAATAATAAAAACTAAAAACTCAATTAATTATCATCATTGTATATTAAACATTATTTAAAAGCAAGTGTTTTAATTAATAAAGTTTAACATTCACAAAAAGAGAAGGGACATAAAGGACATAAAGGACCTAAAGGACATTTAGAATGTTAAATAGAATAGCAAACATGTCCTTTAGGTCCCTTAGGTCCTTTATGTCTCTTATGTCCTTTAAGTCCTTTTCCTAAAAATCTTTCATCCCTTACCATAAAAATATGACAGCAGACTTACCCTATGAAAGCTATCTTCATCCTGGTTATGACTTAGTTTCTCCCGATGGCGTCATCACAAGCATCACTCGGTTGACCGATCAGACAGCTGAAGCGATCGTGTTCATCGAAAATATCTCTCCGGCCTTTGTGGGATTCCAAATCGACGCTTCATTGGTGTTTTTTAATATTAAAAGCACATTGGCTCAGTTGGGAGTGGATGGGATAGGGCAAACTTATGAACTCAACGCCAAAACCCATACCGCTCAAATTAAGGTTCTCCTCCTTGCCATCGGCGGCATCGCTGAAGAGTTGCTAAAACTGCTTGCACCGGGAGCTTCAATTGGAAAATTGTTTGCGGCCGATGATCGCCGGCGCGTTCGGAATCCCGATTATTTGTCGCGCCTCTTTGGCCGCGCGGACCGCCGGGGGAGCCCCTTGCTTTCTCTAGGGGGACTCCATGGCAGCAGCGATCTTATCCTCGACAAAATCGAGGGGCGGACGATCGCCTACCTTACGCTGCAAAATGGATGTCTGACTTATAACAAGTCAATCTACAGTTTTCTGCCGATGCTGGCGAAGGCCCTCAGCACTAAATTGGATACGCGCAATCTGATCCGCCTGCATCAAGAGTGGCGCCCCAATATGCCTCGCAAAATTGAAGAAAATGAGATCCTGCTGTTGAGAACGCTCCCCCTTCATATTCGCACTGTGTTTGGCCGCGTCGCAGACAAACTGCTTCCGCATGGCTATAAACATACAACAGCCTCTGTCTTGCAACCCGACACGCACGCTTCAGGGGACATTTACGAATTATATGGAAGCAGCAAACGCGAAATTACAGACATTCCGTTGGAGTTCTATACGCTGGAGCCCTTTCGAGAGCATGTTTTTTTCTCGGACAGAGACCAGTTGCAAAGTTCTTTAGAAGACAACGCCGCCTTATTCAAAGCCTTTTCGACTGCTCCGCCGCCGCTCAACAATCACGCAGCCGTATTCGTTGTAAAAGGCGAACAGATGCTTAAACTCGCTCCTGAAGATTGGATCAGCCGCGAGCCGGGTTTTCAGGAATTTCCTGGATATGGCCAGGCGCCGCGCCAAGCTTTGATGGTGGAGCGCTTTATCAAGCAACAAGCCTCTTATCCGTTTTTGAAGGCCATTGATGACGATTTCATCACTAGCCAAGGGGTCCTTTTCACACGTTATTTTCCTTCTCCGTTTATGAAACGCTTACTGCTGAGCGATCAGGTGCAGCGCTGCTTAAAGAGAGTCTATTTCCAGCGTCCTTCGGCCTCTTATGGCGATTTTTTTTCAGCTGAAGATCGCGCCCTTTTACATGATCTAGATAGATTTGGGATCCCGGCTTATTGGGTGGATGAAACATCGGGTAAAATTTTGGAATACGTCCAAAAACCCGATCGTGACTCAGGATTGTTTGTTCCTTTAGATCAAGTTGACGCCTTCTTAAAAGCTACAGTCTTTGGCATCTATGGTTCTAATTTGCTTGAAGGGGACTTTGAGCAGGAACTCAGACGGCTGTTGGAAGGCCTTTTGGCGATGCGCCCGGAGATGCGCCATCCATTATTGAATGCTCAGACCCCTCTTGCGCTGGTCACCGGAGGAGGCCCCGGCGTGATGACTGTGGGCAATCGCATTGCAAAGGAGCTGCATATTTTGTCCTGCGCCAACATTGTGGACTTCAGCCATTCCTCCGATCACCTTGTGAACGAGCAGGTTCAAAATTCTTATATCGACGCCAAAATGACCTATCGCTTAGATAAATTGGTTGAACGTCAAGCGGAGTTCAATCTTGATTTTCCTATTTTTTTAACGGGCGGCATAGGCACCGATTTTGAGTATTGCCTGGAAGAGGTGCGACGTAAAGTCAGCGCCAGTCCGCCAAATCCTATTTTGTTGTTTGGAAGTCAGGATTATTGGAGAAGTAAAGTCACTTCGCGTTTTCGTTGCAATCTAGAAAGCGGAACCATCAAAGGTTCTGAATGGATCAGCAACTGTTTCTATTGCGTGCAAACGGCCCAACAAGGCCTTCGAATCTATCACGATTTTTTCCAGGGAAAATTAGCTATCGGCAGGGAAAGTCCCATGCATTCTGAGGGTTTTGTTCAAATTATTTAAATAATTGAGAGCGTTGCAAAACTCACAAAAAATCCTTCTCTGCGTCATCGCGCCTCTGCGTCTCTGCGTTAAATGCTTGTGGAGGCATTTTACGCAGAGGCGCGATGACACAGAGAAGAATTTTTGTGAGTTTTGCAACGCGCTCAATTAAAACAAGACATCTGAAAGTTATAACAAAAAATATAATAAAATATATTGTCGGAAATATTATTTTAGAATACAATTCATCAACATCGATTTATTTTATTAGTTTAAAGTGATTTCCGTAAAACATTTTATTTTTGAGGTTGTGTGAGTTTTGATTCTGGAGCGATAAGCAGTTGTTTTGTTGCATCTTTGCCAGTAACTACAGGCGCCTATGCAGGCGTAGGAGCTTTAGTGTCGCTTGCTCTAGGCAGCCCTTTAGGAGCTAGCGGCGGAGCCTTATTAGGAATGGGTTTGGGTGGAGCGGGTTTCGTTGCCTTTGTTCCCACTGCTCTAATCATAAGCATTCCAATGTTTCATTTATTCAAAGCTTTGGGCATATCAGAAAAAACAGCCAAATTGATGAGTGCAATTATTTCCACTGTCGCTGCATTTTTTGCAGCTGCGGCTATTACATGGGCGCTTGCCGGCGCTATTGGATACGCAATGCCTTTTACAGCAGTCTTATTATTTAGCGCCATATCAGGTGGAATTGCAGCGGCGATAGGCGTATCGTTAACATTGCTATGCACGTCCTGTTGTTGTTGCGTCGCTGTCAAGTACGGACCTAATTTCGCGCAGCAGGCAGCGCAGGGTTTTGCACAGGGTGTAGCACAGGGTTTAGCGCAAGATCTAGCGCAAGCTTAATATAATAAAATTACAATATACATAATAAAATATATTGACTGTAAATATCATTTTATAATACAATGTGTGAAAATAATTAAAGCAATTAAATTTTAAAGTGATTTTATAAAATATTTTATTTTGGAGGTTAATATGGGTTTTGATCCTATGAATGCAGTCGGCGCGGCCGGCGCTGGAGCGATAAGCAGTTGTTTGGTTGCATCTTTGCCAGTAGTTGCGGGTGTCAATGCCGGTGTAGGAGCTTTATCGTCGCTTGCCCTTGGCAGCGCTTTAGGAGCTGGCGGTGGAGCCTTATTAGGAATGGGTCTTGGTGGAGCGGGTGTGGTTGCTTTTATCCCTACTTCTTTAATCATAGGCATTCCAGCGTTTCATTTATTTAAAGCTTTTGGCATATCAGAAAAAACGGCCAAAATAATGAGTGGAATTATTTCCAGCGTCGCTTCATTTTTTGCAGCTGCGGCTATTACATGGGCTGTTGCTGCGGCCATTGGATGCGGGATGCCTTTTACTGCAATCTTATTATTTAGCGCCGTATCATACGGAATTGCATTGGGGGTGGGCATGTCGTTAGCATTGCTATGTTCGCCTTGTTGTTGTTGCGCCATTGCTTCCGTCGGTCAAGCTCCAGATGGCCACGCTGGCCACTTCGCAGGCTTTTAAACTTTTTTCGTCTAAAAAAGCGTAAAATCGCCCTTCGCGCAGCGTTTGGAGTGCGTGCGACTTGTCGCCGCTTTGGAAGACCTCGACTTGTCGAGGTCGAAGCGTGAATCTAAAATATCTAGAAGCTAGCTTAACGTTAACCTAAAAAGCGTTTTGCTATCGACAATATGACCTGTTCAACGTTCAAAATGCTAGCTTTTAGATATTTTAGATTTACGCTTCGACCTCGACGAGTCGAGGTCTACCAAAGCGGCGACAAGTCGCACGCACTCCAAACGCTGCGCGAAGACAATCTTTAATCTTGCCTATTAATCAAAAAATAGATAATTTCCTGCCTGACAAATAAAAACATTCTCAAACATCATTATTTTCAGAGGATTCATCTATGAACAATGTTACTGCTTTCGCTCAGGCAAATCCCTCTCTCGCTTCAACTGGCGCGCTATTCGGATTGGGCATAGGCGCCGGTTTCACCGCCGGTACAGGAGCTTTGACGTCTCTTGCCCTTGGAAGTTCGTTGGGTTCCTCTGGAGGCGCTTTACTTGGAATGGGTGCATTCGGGATAGGTATAGTCACTATCATTCCCATCTATTTTTTAGTGCGTAAACCAGTCGAATGGATTTGTGAAAAATGCAATATGCCGCCGAAACTCGTTACAGCCATTGGCGCTATTTTCCAACTTGCCGCCACCATTTTCGCAGTGGCGGCCCTTACATGGCTCATTGGGGGTATCGGGATTGGAATGACTTTTACAGCGGCTTTGGCGTTTTCCGCTGTGCAAATCGGCATTAATATAACAATGATCGCGTCGATCTGTCTTCTTTGCGTGTCTTGCTGTGCGTGCTTAAGCGCCTGGGGAAGAGCTGCACCCTCCCCTCAACCGGCAACACAGTGAGTGCATTCGGCGTCATTATAGGCATGTCAAGCATGACGGCCTTTGTGGAAGTCAGCGCAGCGTCAGGCGCATTGGCTTCAAGCATTCTTGGCGGCGTATCGGTTGCAACCGGGGCGATATATGGTCTATGCACATTTGGAGTGGGTTCCTTTTTAGCTGTTCCGACATATTTAGTCGTTGGAATGCCATTAAAAGCCCTCTGTAAAGCATGCGGCTTATCTGAAACGACGGCGCAAACCATCGCGATCGTTGCAACAGTGGCGGCGGCGTTTTTTCTCATCGTCGCCGTTACCTGGGGCATTGCCGGCGTCATGGGCGTTTCGATGACTTTCGCGGCGGCCTTGGCTTTCAACGCCACTCAAACCGCCCTCATTCTTGCCATTGCAACGCCTCTGGCCCTCATCGCCGCCAGTGTCGAATGGAGCTAAATGCAATTGGGGTCAGGCAACCACCCCCGGATGGGGGTGAGGGCATGTAGCCCAGGGCAAGCGAAAGCGCAGCCCTGGGTAGTCGCGTCATATGATGCACCCCTGAAAGGGGGGTGCGGGCCTACTTTTCGCCAGCGACATGCAAATCCATTCTACGTTCGATGTAGGTGCATTGAACACAGTTAAGCATGGGCCCCGCACCCCTTTCAGGGGTGCATCATGACACGACTACCCAGGGCTGCGCTTTCGCTTGCCCAGGGCTACATGCCCTCACCCCCTCCGGGGGTGTTGCAAAGAACTTACTTGTTGAAAATTAAAGAACGCCGCCTTAAGAAAGGGAGCGAGCTCCTGAGAAGGAACTTCCGCTTCCGGATCAAATGTTCCTGAAGATAATGTCAGAAGGTAATTAGGCGTCTCCTTGAGAATGTCGCGCCAATGCTGACGCGCATAATGGGGTCGCTCAGCTAAAAAGGCTTGCAGCTGCGCATACGTGGGTTTTACCGCATTAATCAAATCGCCTTCCTTGAAATAATTTTTCCATCCTTGAAACGCCAGACGCGCCTGATGCGGCAGCGTCGTCAGGGGCAACGTCTGCAAATCGGCGATTGTTTCTTTCTCCAGAGTCTCCATAAATTTTACATACTCAGCAGGAGCCGCAGGCCAATATTTGGGCTGCCATTCTTCGGCGTACGATGTAAACTCGCGGAATTCTTTTACGGGAATCTTTCTAGAAACAACATCGGAACCGATTAGACGACGCCAGGCATGATATAAGAAAATCACTTGAGGCGGACCCACGACATATTGTTCAGCCATTTGCGGATCTACGCCGATTTTGTCCATATATTGGAAGCCAGGCAAATATCCCGATCTATTTTTTACGTGAATGCGCATATATTCAGGATGCTGCCAGAGGAACAATGAGAATTCGCGATTTGTCACTTGCAGGAAAGGGTTTGAGTCCATGCTGGAGTCGACGCGCCGCTGACGCCAGGTTTGGCCGCCCCACAACAAACAGATAAGCGCTGCAATCAGGGCTAGCCATATCCACAAAAGCGAGGGATTTTTCGCATATCCCTCGTGAATAAAATCCTGCTCACGAAGCGGCGTTGTTGTGGCCTCATTCACTTTTTCGGTCACTAGAATCCCCTCTCTGTGTGCTCTGTGATCTCTGTGGTTGATAAAAACGTTTCGAGCTGTTTTATCAACCACAGAGATCACAGAGCACACAGAGAGGGGAAAAGGTGAACAAGGCCCGAAGCGGCATCGTCGTCATAATCGAGATCGTTAGAAGCCGTAGGAAGCTCGAATGCTAAAATAATTCGTTGCAAATTTTTGGAACTGACCCTCAACAGAGTATCCATCATGGTATTCCAAAAAGACGCGCAGCTTACGGCAAAGACCGCAGAATTTTCCCCATTCATAACCCAGAACATATGTGGAGTCGATGTGATGCTTGAAGACATTATTATAGCGGAAATTCATCGCATAAAAAGGGACGCCGTACAGTCTATCGCAGCGATCGACATAGCGCAGCGCTTGCAAATGCAATTCCACACCGCCTTCAGCGTAAAAAGGTCCAATATGAAAAGACTCGTCTTGATGCACCATCCATCCGATGCCGCCGTATAAACGAAGGTCGGGCGTAAAATCATGCGATACAAAAAAATCAAGGTATTCGGCGCTGGGATTTTTCCGCTTAAATCCTTTTGGCAGATTATTAATTAAAAATTCATCTCCGATATGGGAAGAAATATGGAAAAAACGCACACGAAATTGCCAGCGATCAATTGCATAAGTGATCGGTAGTCCGACATAATAGTCCGCATTGATTAAAGGCGCGGACTCTTGACATGGGGCGAAGACAGCCCATAAGGCGCCTTCTAATTCAATGCGCAATTTACCCCACCAGGGCCAAACATTGCACCACTGATAAATCGCCAACGTGTCTCCAAAAGAGACATCTGCAATGTCTGTTGCGAGGACTTGGTCATTAAAACGCCAACCTACGGAATAGGTGATCTGTCTAGGATCCGCCAATAAGGGCTTAAAAAGAACAGGCTCTTCCGGAAGCCAAACTCCGCATTTGCCGCACTCGGCGGCGCGCTGACAGTCGGTCTCGCCATCGTAATAATCTTCAATGGTTGCGCAGATGTCAGGTCCATTGTCATAGCAGCCGCATTGTTCGCCCGCTGCGCAACCGCATTCGCATGCGGAGCCGCATCGACAGCCGCACGGACACTCTTCGCTGTAAGATGCATCGGATTTTTTATCATAGCAGTCGCATGGCTTGCCCGCGGCGCAACCGCATTCGCATGTAGGACCGCATGGACATCCACATGGACAGCCTTTGCTGGGGGATTCTATTTGCTGATTTTCAGAAGGCGCGTTGAAGGCTTGTGTATTGCTTTCAGCTGAAAGAGCTCCATTCATAATCAGGGAAGCCAGCGTCAGAGATATTTTCTTAAACATACTCATAAGGTTGCCGTGTCCTATTGATAAATACAAAATTAGGTTATAGCGTATTCCTCGAAATGTGAAAAGAAAAAAATTCACTACAAAAATACAAAGACGCGAAAGAATTGAAGAGCGTTAAGTTAAAAAATAAATTTCAGGATGGGCAGGATGGGAAGGATAACAGGATTATTAAAATCCATTCTGTATTTTTGTCTCTTTCCTTATCTTTCCCACCCTACCCATCATGAAATTTATTTTTTTTAAATTAACGCTCCTCAAGATAGGTTTTAATAATCCTGTTATCCTTCCCATCCTTCCCATCCTGAAATTTATTTTTTTAACTTAATATTCTTCAATTTTTCCGCGTCTCTACGTTAAATTGTTAACTGTTTTTTGCGGAAATTGCTGCGAAGAATATCTCGGACTTGTGTGTTTCAGGGATTTGGCATATCATTCTGAAAACTCGCGTTAAGGGGAGGCGTATGATAAAGATTATACTCGAATTTATATTGCTTTGCGTCTTGCGCATCGCTCTCTGGTTTCGCTATCGCGTTAAGGTGAAAGGGCTTGAGAAACTCACTCCACAGAATTTGAATAAGCCGGGGGGGACGCTGTTTTTACCGAATCATCCAACGGTTTTTGTCGACGCCACGTCGATTACAATCGCTTTGTGGCCTAAGTTTCGGCTAAGGCCAATGGTCGTCGAATATATGTACTATCTTCCGTTTGTCAATTCGGTGTTGCGTTTTTTAGACGCTTTGCCGGTGCCGAATTTCGCCACCTCCAGCAACAGCCTTAAACGCAAAAAAACGGAAGCCGTCATTCAAACCGTCATCAATGACCTCCGAAATAAACAAAACTTCCTCATTTTTCCTGCGGGAAAAACCAAACAGACAGCCATCGAAGCTGTAGATGGCGCTTCAGCTGTGCATCGCATTTTACAGGAGGCGCCTGAAACAAACGTTGTGCTGGTGAGAGTGAAGGGATTATGGGGAAGCAGTTTTTCCCGCGCCCTCGTCGGTCACGCTCCTCCTTTTTTTCCGACGGTTTTTCAAGGCTTTAAATATGTCTTGAAAAATCTATTGTTTTTTACGCCGCGGCGCGAAGTGATCATCGAGTTTGAACTCGCTCCGCCGGATTTTCCTTATCATGTCGATCGTCTTGAATTTAATAGATGGCTTGAACGTTGGTACAATCGTCCCGATGGTTTGAAACCGCAAACAAAGCCCTACCCTGGAGACTCCCTAATATTAGTCTCTTATAGCGTGTGGCGCAATGAGTATCCTCAATTAGCCGCACAGAAACGCGAGGAAGACAACATTCAAATAGACGCCATCCCTAAGGATATTCAGGATAAGGTCGTCGCTAAAGTGACGGAACTGGTCGGCGGCGATCCCGATGCCGTGACGCCTGATATGACCCTTACTACGGATCTTGGAATGGATTCTCTGGACGCCGCCGAAATGGCGGCGTTTCTGCAAGATCAATATGACGTCGGCAATGTGAACCCCGAAGAGCTGACGACAGTGGGCAAGGTGATGGCCATCGCTGCAAAACAAATTGTTTGCGAAGAAACCAAAGAAGAACTCGAATGGGACATTTCACAATGGAAGCAGACTATACAGAAAGCCAGAGCCCAAATCGCCAAAGGAGAAACGATTCCGGAAGTCTTTTTACGCAACTGCGACCGCATGGGCCATGCAGTGGCGTGCGGAGACATGCGCAGCGGCGTGGTCACCTATCAGCAGCTCAAATTGCGCGTAATCGTTTTAGCTGAACACATTCGCCGTCTTCCAGGAGAATACATAGGAATTTTACTTCCCGCCAGCGTTGCAGCCAGCATGGCGGTTTTGGCCTGTCAGCTTGCAGGCAAGGCTCCGATGATGATTAACTGGACTATTGGCCCCCGCCACCTTCAATCGATGGTTCAACTGTCGCAAGTTAAAACAATTTTAAGTTCTTGGAGCTTTTTGGATCGCTTGCCCAATGTCGATCTCACCGGGGTTGAGGATCTGCTCGTTATGTTGGAAGATCTGCGTCGAGATATTAGTCTGACAGATAGGCTGAAAGGATTTATTTATTCGAAATTCTCCGCTAAGACGATTTTAAGGTCGTTCAATATTCACAAACTGAGTAAAGACGCGACCTCTGTTTTATTATTTACGAGCGGCACCGAGAACGCTCCTAAAGGAGTTCCGCTCAGCCACGACAACATATTAAGCAATCAAAGAGCGTACTTGGAAGCTCTTGAAATCTACTCAAATGACGTTATTTTCGGCATCCTTCCTCCGTTCCATTCATTTGGATTTACAGTCACGGGAATCACAGGATTATTGTCGGGCGTTAAAGTCGCCTATTCGCCCGATCCCACGGACGGCAGGCGTTTGGCTGAGAATTTAGAACGCTGGAGCGTGACGGTGATGTGCGCGACGCCCACCTTTGTTAAGGGGATGCTCAAAGTAGCGCGCCCTGAACAATTAAAGATGCTTCGTCTATGCTGCATTGGGGCGGAAAAAATGCCCTACGAACTTGCTCAAGCGATGTCCCAGCTTGACGCGGAATTGTTGGAAGGGTATGGCGTCACCGAATGCTCGCCCGTTTTAACTTTCACCCGATCCGGCAAAGAACGGCGCGGAGTGGGAAGTCCGCTGCCGGGCATTGAACTGTGCGTAGTTGATTTGGAAACGCATGCGCCTCTCTCTAAAGGCCAGCAAGGGTTGATTTTAGCAAGCGGTCCCAATGTTTTTAAAGGATACTTGAATCCGGGACAGTCGTCTCCCTTTGTTGTAAGCTCCAATAAGAACTGGTATATAACGGGAGATATCGGATATTTGGACAATGAGGGCAATTTGATCCTTGCAGGTCGTTTAAAGCGTTTCGTCAAAGTAGGCGGAGAAATGATAAGCTTGGTTGCGCTGGAGGAAGTTTTTCAGCAAGCGGCCCTGAAAAAAGGTTGGCTGCGAGCGAAGGAAGATGGTCCAATTCTTGCCATATGCGCAAAAGAAATTCCCGGTGAAAAACCCAAAATATCCCTTTATTGCAGGTTCAGCGCAACAATCGATGAGGCCAATAAGGCTTTGAAAGAGGCGGGTTTCAGCAATTTAGTGAAAATCACTTCTGTGGTCCAGCTGAAGGAAATCCCGATTACAGGCACGGGAAAAATTAATTATCGAAAACTAGAAGAAACAATGGCAATGGACGGAAACGCATGTTAGCCCATTATGCACCATATTTAATCCTTTTATTCGCTTTCGCCATGCCGGGAGATCTGCTCAGCATATTAAGTTTGCCCGGACAGCCCATCCAAAATAAGGGAGATCTATTTATTTCAGGCGGCGGATACGCTTACAACACGTCGCATTTTTGGAACAAACACGGCAAACGGTTGCCGGCCTTCAATGATTTTCATAAAAGGACCTACAGCGTACTTGCAGAGTATGGTTTGACGGCGAAAGATACAATAGGCCTGCAGGATGCATATGGACATATCAAAGAAAGCCTCAACAGCAATACGATGGGTTTTGCAGACGCTGAATTAAGCTGGAAACATCTATTTCATCAATGCGGTCCGGACCAATTTATTGCAAAAATCGCGGCGATTATTCCCGTAGCCCATATTTACAAACCGGGATTGCGCTACGGACGCTTTGGCGTCGAGATCGATTGCATTTACTTACACCGCTTCGCCTATCGTGAGCGTTGCGGTTGGTGTCAGGCGCAGTTGGGCTATCGCTATTATCAAGGTTTTCCTTCAGACCAAATAGTCGTCGATTGTTCGGCTGGTTATCATCTTTTTCCTTGTTTTCAGTTGGTTGTCGACGGTTGTTTAGAATATGGGACATTTAATGGAAAATTCCATGTAAGCAAAAATATGATTTTATTTGACCCTAATTTTCGGTTGTTTAAATTAGAAATTCAGGGGATTTTGAGGGTTTATCGCGCTCTCCATGCGTCTATTGGTTATTATCGCCACATGTGGGGAAATAATGTCGGAACCGGAGGTGGAGCGTTCGCCACTGCATATGTGTTGTTTTAGAGGCTGGCATACGGTGTAAATGATGAGACGATTGTTAAAGAATTTTGCAACGTTGGGTTTAACGTTGGCTTTATTATTGACTTGCGCTGGAGCGTTCGCCGCGGAGCGACCGCCGGTCAAAGCTAAAGTTTGGAATAAGGTGTTTCCTTACCTTCTGCCTGACGACCATCCCATTAAGCCGAATCTTGATCTTATTTTTTCTTCTTCACGCGCCATTCTCAATTTAAAAACTCTGCGTGCGGCGGGTTTTGTAAATCCGAAAGTGCGAAAGTGGACGCGCCTTATCGTTGTTAAGCATCCGCAGCTGCCTGGATATGTAGTGAAAACATATCTCGATGCGCAGCGCAATTATAAAGACAAACCGGAATATCATCATTGGCTGCTTCGAATTAAGGGAGCGCGTGCAATTCAGGACTTGATCGATAAAAATCAATGGAATCATCTTTTCAAGGTCCCTAAGAAGTGGATCTATGCTTTGCCAAACCAGCCGGCGCCGCCAAAGGAATATTCACGTAAGAATTTCATTTTAGTGCAAGACGATATGGATCTCCTTAGTCCCGCGGACAACAGGGCTGCATGGGGCAGCCACATGGTTACAGAAGAGATGTTGTTTGGACTCTACACGATACTGGAGACGCTTGGCCTGACCGACTGCATTAAAATCGACAATATTCCCTTTTCCAAGGATGGCCGCGTCGCTTTCATTGACACGCAATCATTCGATCAGTGGCCTGTCCATTATAAGATGTTCACTTCTTTTCTGTCCGAAGACCTTCAACCCTACTGGAAGCGACTCATTCGCAACGGTTTGTAGCGTAGACTTTAGTCTGCGCTACGTTTTTCTAACCAGCGCATATTCCAGTTGTAGCGT
>JABDEO010000001.1:0-33944 GCA_013287015.1 Chlamydiota bacterium | reverse complement strand
TTGTTTTAGAGGCTGGCATACGGTGTAAATGATGAGACGATTGTTAAAGAATTTTGCAACGGTTTGTAGCGTAGACTTTAGTCTGCGCTTGTTTACGCAGGTTTTAACCTGCGTTTGTTTTTGCGGGTTTTAACCCGCAAAGCAAGGGGGGAGTCTTTGGCCGCAAGTTTGCGGGTTAAAACCCGCAAAAACAAGCGCAGGTTAAAACCTGCGCAAACAAGCGCAGACTAAAGTCTACGCTACGTTTTTCTAACCAGCGCATATTCCAGTTGTAGCGTAGACTTCAGTCTGCGCTCGTTTACGCAGGTTTTAACCTGCGTTTGTTTTTGCGGGTTTTAACCCGCAAAGCAAGGGGAGTCTTTGGCCGCAAGTTTGCGGGTTAAAACCCGCAAAAACAAGCGCAGGTTAAAACCTGCGCAAACAAGCGCAGACTGAAGTCTACGCTACGTTTTTCCAACCAGCGCATATTCCAAATTAGCGGAAAGGGCTTTTGGGTGATGACCGCGCCATTTTTCACGTTTGGCTCGAGCTCCTTCAGAGAGGACGAAGCGCGCTTTGCGCGTGGGTTTCGCTTCAGCAAACGCTTTTAGCCATTTTGGCTCGGGATCAGGCTGCCATGACAGATAGCTCTCCATCCCGAGTCCTTGAGCGGCTCCGTAGATCATGCGTTTTCCAAGGTCTGGAATAATGCCGTCGCCAAAATGCGCGACTTTTTGAATTTTTTTCGCTCCTTCCAAAGTAGACTCGACAGTTCCGATGAGATATTCTACTTTCCATTGAGAACCCATGCCTATTAAGAATTGGGCGATGATTTCTCGATGGCGAACAAGGCCGTCGCGAAGCATTTCCTGAGTTCCCACTAGCCGATCTATCGACTGCGTTGCATTGACAAACAATTGATTGATACTCTCGTTGCGCGTTGTCGGACTTAAGGAAAATGATTCGATGGCGTCCATGATGCACATGCTTAATTTGAACATCTCCTTGAATAGGCAAAACAAGGCGATTGCAATGCGCTTAACGCGGTTGCCGGCGGAATCCCATCCCTTTTTCATCCACTGTTTGGTCGAGGGAGAATATATTGAAGAGGGTTGTTTGGTGGACCATTTGGATATGCGATGGCGTGGATAATTGCCTTTAATGGCATTGGCCAATTGCTGATAAGCGTTGAACATGTTGGCGCATTGCTCGACGCAAGTTAAAATGCGATTCGCGATAAGCACGCATTGCGCAGCGATTCTTAGGACGGTGTTGTCTCCGGCAACGTAATTTAATACGTGTCCCAGCATCAAATTTTGAAAGTTGTCAGGATTAGAATAGACTTCAGCATGTCGATACCAACGCCAAAGTTGGTGGATATAATGGACGCCCTTAAAGATCGCCCATATTGGCTTCGGCGTTTGCTCCGTTGCAGGGATCAAACCCCAGGTCGCATTTTGCACTGTGGTGACTATAGGATTCATAGTATCCTCCTAAGTAAGCGCCATAATCTTACATATAGCGCTTTGGAAGATGAAAGACAATTTTAATTTCCATTTTTCAGGGTCCGGGCGACGCGGTAGGGTAGGGAGCCGACGCCGCTCCAATGCGGATCATGAATGCCGCTAATGCGTAAATAGGGCTTATTTTCCGCAGCTCCCACAGCTTGAATAAATTGATCATTGCCAAGATACATGCCTACATGAGTGACTTTGTTGGCTTCTCGACCAAAAAATATTAAATCGCCAGGTTGCATGTTTTCAATCGCCACTTCGCGGAAACCTTCCCAAACCACTTGTTGTTTCGAGTCTCTTGGGATGGAGACGCCCATTTGACGATATAGCATCTGGACAAATCCTGAGCAATCATAACCAAAGCTGGAACGTCCGCCCCAGGTATAAGGCAAGCCCAAGAAAGTTTTGCTGAGTTCAACCATTTTTTCTGCGTTTATCGTCGCTGGATTTAAAAAAACGTCTCCACGTTGAATGTAGCCATAAGAACCATCAACGAGTTGCACATACAGCCAGCGGCCGTTAAGATCTCCAAATTGATCCATCACCTCCAACCGGCTTTCAAAAGGCAGAGTTTTTATCGGTCCATATTCTGTGTCTTTAACATGATAAAGATGAGCCGCCAGACGATTCACGCGCGCAATAATTGTTCCCTGCTTATCTAGAAAAGGATGTTCACGTTGACAAAGAGCTGACATTTTCGTCCATCCCTGATAGGGGAAGTCGTCTACAGTTGCGATTTTAACCCAATCTCCTTGCTTTTCTAAAATGGCGACTTGCTCAGAGTTGAAAACTTGCGAAGCGATTTTGGTGTCTTCTGAAGGACCTTCTCGCATTGTGGCGACAGGCGCGCTGACATAATTCAATAGAGCCGCTAATAAAAGGATGATCATCTGTTTGTTCCTTGGTTGGCATTCAAATTGCATGAAGCATAATTTCAAGACAATCTTCTGTCAATTTAAAAAAGAAAAGCATAATTTAATTTATAATAAGTAGACATTTATTAGGACGTTTTTTCTTGGGTCAGCCTTGACGCTATGGCGCGTTTTTTTTAAACGCATCGCACAACCACCCCCGGATGGGGGTGAGGGCATGTAGCCCAGGGCAAGCGAAGCGCAGCCCTGGGTAGCTGCATTAAATGATGCACCCCTGAAAGGGGTGCGGGCCCATGTTTAATTGCGTTCAATGAGTCCAAATTGAACGTAGAATGGATTTGCATGTCGCTAGCGAAAAGTAGGCCCTCACCCCTTTCAGGGGTGCATCATATAACACGATTACCCAGGGCTGCGCTTTCGCTTGCCCTGGGCTACATGCCCTCACCCCCATCCGGGGGTGGGTTGTGCGTTTAAAAAAACGTCGCCGCGTTAAATCTATAACTTTGGAGCGCTATGGAAACGGTTGCCTCAGCTTTCAAAAAAAAGACATCGGCGCAGTGCGTCTATCCATTTGGCGCGGATGCGCCGCCTCCGCCTTTAGATAAAAATCTCCTTGGAGGCAAGGGCAAGGGTTTAGCTGAGATGGCTACGCTTGGACTGCCCATTCCGCCGGGTTTTATCATCACGACTGAAGCGTGCAACGATTATCGTCACAATGAACGGCGTTTGTCCGAAAATCTAGAAGAGGCCGTGCGCTCCGCTATGCGACAGTTGGAAAAACAAATGGGCTCCACATTTGGCGGTGAAAGCAATCCTCTGTTGGTGTCCGTTCGCTCGGGGGCAAGAGTTTCCATGCCCGGCATGATGGACACCATTCTCGATTTAGGCCTTAATGACTGTTCCGTTATCGGTCTGGCGAAAGTCACCCAAAACGAACGGTTGGCCTATGACAGCTATCGTCGCTGCATCATGATGTATTCCGATATTGTGGAGGGCATGGATCGCAAGTTGTTTGAAAAAACTTTTGAAGAGATAAAAAAACGCGAAGGCGTCCAGCTAGACATCGAACTGAGCGTCGAAGGGCTCAAACAGGCATGCCTTTTGTTCAAGCAGCTCCATGAGAAACAGTTAGGCAAACCTTTTCCGCAAGACCCGCAAGAACAATTGTTCAAAGCCATCTTAGCGGTGTTTAACAGCTGGGACTGTGAACGCGCAGTCCTTTACCGTCAACTTCATCACATCTCCGACGACTGGGGCACCGCAGTCACCGTGCAAACGATGGTCTTCGGCAATAAGAACGATCGCTCCGCCACCGGCGTCGGATTCACCCGCGACCCCGCCACAGGTCAAAAGCAATTTTATGGAGAATTCTTAATCAACGCTCAAGGTGAAGAGGTCGTGGCGGGCATGCGGACGCCGCATCCGATCAATCAATATCAGAAGCAAGTCATGCAATCGAATCTGGATAGTCTGGAAGAGCTCATGCCGGAGGTGTATCAACAGTTGCACAACATCGTGATGCGTTTGGAAAAACACTATACGGATATGCAAGACATCGAATTCACTATCGATGATGGAAAATTATACATGCTGCAGACGCGCAATGGAAAACGCACAGGTTTCGCCGCCGTCCGCATGGCCGTGGAGATGCTGGAAGATGGACTCATTGATGAAAAAACAGCTCTCAGACGCGTCCATCCGGAGCAACTCATCCAGTTGCTGGCGCCTGTTTTCGACATCAAAGCGAAATACGCCGCCCGCGACCGCTTGGCCGCCAATGGACTGAACGCCGGACCAGGCGCCGCTTCGGGCAGGCTTGTCTTTTCCAAAGAAAAAGCCATTGAGATGAAGCAAAAAGGAACGCCATGCATTCTGGCGCGCCAAGAGACCAATCCTGACGATTTTCCCGGCATGGTCGCCGCCGACGGCATCTTGACTCTTCGCGGGGGCAGCACGAGCCACGCGGCCGTGGTTGCTCGTGGAATGGGAAAACCCTGCATTGTCGGATGCGGAGCGCTGCGCCTTGACGACGCTGCAAAAACGCTTTCGGCTCCGCTTCATCCTGAACGATTGTTAATTAAAGAAGGAGATCTCATCTCGATCGATGGCGCCACTGGAGAAGTCTTTTTTTGCGGACTTGAAACCAGTCCCTCTGAAATCGTGCAAGTTCTGCTGACAAAAACAAAAACCCCTGAAGAAAGCCTCCCCTATCGGCAATATAAGCGAATCATGGATCTAGCTGACAAATACCGTACAATGCGTGTGCGAGCCAACGCCGACACCCCTGAGGATAGTCTTGTCTCCAGAGCCTTTGGAGCGGAAGGCATCGGCCTCTGCCGCACCGAACATATGTTTCTCGAAGCGGGCCGTCTTAATGATGTGCGCCGGATGTTCTTTAGCGTCAACATTGAAGAACGCAAACGCGCCATCGCCAATCTGCTGCCGCATCAAAAGCAGGACTTCATCGGAATCTTCCGCGCAATGGCTGGAATGCCCGTCACCATTCGGTTTTTAGATCCGCCGCTGCATGAGTTCATGCCGCATACAGCGGATGAATTGAAGGCGTTGGCGAAACTCATGAACATTCCCGTCGAACAGCTTGCTCACATCGGCGCCTCGTTGGAAGAGCAAAATCCCATGTTGGGCCATCGTGGATGCCGTTTGGGAATCACCTATCCGGATGTGACGATTATGCAAACGCGCGCCATCTTGGAGGCGGCTATTGAAGTGTCCCAAGAGGGGATTCAAGTGTTTCCGGAAATCATGCTGCCGCTAGTGGGAATAAAAGCGGAAATCGATCACCAGAAAGCCCTTATTGATATGACGGCGCAAAAGGTTTTTCAGGAAAAAGGAAAAACCATTCCTTACTCAGTCGGCGTCATGATCGAATTGCCGCGCGCGGCTTTAATTGCAGATAAAATCGCCATCGATGCGGAATTTTTCAGTTTCGGCACCAACGATCTCACCCAGACCACTTTTGGAATCAGTCGCGACGACAGCGCGAAATTCGTGCCCCTGTATGTGCAAGGATTTCCAAATCCTCGAGATCCGCATGAAATACTGCATATTTTAGCGGACGATCCCTTTCAGGTTCTTGATCGCGAGGGAGTTGGCCAGTTGATGCGCATGGCGCTTGAGCGCGGCCGCAAAACGCGTCCTAAATTGAAGTGCGGCATTTGCGGCGAGCATGGCGGGGATCCATCATCGGTTGAGTTTTGCCATGAGCTTGGGCTGGATTACGTTTCCTGTTCGCCGTATCGCATTCCTGTCGCGCGGCTCGCCGCGGCGCTCGCCAGCCTAGAATAAAGCCATATTCACCCTTCCCAAACAAATTTATTTGGATTATCATGACATCAATTTTACAAGCGGCAGAGAATGACGATGAAGGCGACAAAAAAAACAGTGAAGTCAAGTCCTAAAAGACTTTCTATTTCTTCTCCCGTCTTTTCAGAGAAAAAAAAAGCCGTGGATGAAACGGGCTTGAATGAGAATACATTTCCAGAAGAATGTCCATGGTCTCTAAAAGAAATATTGTTAATGATCCCCAGATAGGGGCGCTTGTAGCGTAGACTTCAGTCTGCGCTACAACTTGCAAAATATAGGAACCTTTTATGAGTGAATCGATTTTTTTCGCCTCAATTCGTGCGTTTTTTACAGCGCTGTTCGCGATGATCGGCATCTGTGTGGGCATTGTCCCGTTGATCATATTAATCGCCGCCGTCGCCGAAACATCCACCACAGAGATGGACACCACCTACACGCAGGAAATTGTTGCAAATGCGCAAGGAGATCGCAAAAGCTTGGCGAAAGAGACTCCTGTAATCCTTAAAATCAATGTCGAAGGGGTGATAGGGGGTGAATCGTTAAGTATGGGTTCCATCCGAAAATTATTGGTGGAATCGCGCGAAGGGTCTTTAGCGAATAATCGAGTGAAAGCGATTCTCCTGCGCATTAACTCTCCAGGGGGGACTGTCGTTGACGCCGATGGCATTTATCACGCCATTAAAGACTATAAAGAACGTTATAAAATCCCTGTATACGCGCACGTCGATGGATTATGCGCATCCGGAGGCATGTATGCCGCATGCGCCGCTGACAAAATTTTCGCCAGCGATGTGAGCCTCATCGGCAGCGTGGGCGTGATTGTGCCCTCTTTTCTAAATTTTACGCAGCTCATCGATAAGGTGGGAGTCCAAGCTTTGACTCTTAGCGCAGGAAAAGATAAAGACTTGCTGAATCCTTTACGTCCATGGCGTCCCGAGGAACCAAAAATTTTCCAAGATCTGATCGATTATTTTTATCTTCATTTCGTGAACATTGTTGTTGAAAATCGTCCACATCTAGATAAAAATAAGTTAATCAATGATTACGGCGCTAATATTTTTAACGCTGTACGGGCGCAAGAATATGGTTTTATCGACGCTGTCGAAAACACGCAAGAGGGAACTCTTAAGCGTCTGTTGAAGCAGATCAATATCGAGGATGACAACTATCAAGTGATTGAGATGCAGCGCAAAACTTGGTTCTCAGAGCTGTTTAAGTCCGAATGGCCCCTGCTTAAAGGAAAAATCATTCATCAGATCCAGCTGTCTCCAGATTTTGATTCTAAGTTAGAGGGGCGGTTTTTATACCTCTATCGTCTGGAAAAATAATATGAAGACATTGTATGTAGTCGACGCCTCTGGGTATCTCTATCGTTCGTATTTCGCCATCCGCAATGTCACGAACGCAAAAGGGGAATCGACCAACGCCTTATTTGGTTTTATCCGTTCCTTGCAAAAATTGCGCAAAGATTTTAATCCGGAACATCTGGTGGCGATTTTTGATGGGCCGCACAGCATTCGCGGGCGCAAGGAAATTTATGCAGACTACAAAGCGCATCGCGCTGTCACGCCTCCCGACCTTGCGTACCAGATCGAGTGGGCCCGGCAAGCGTGCGCATTGATGGGCATTCCATATCTCTCCGTTCCTGGCGTGGAAGCGGACGACACAATGGGCAGCGTTGCGGTCTGGGCCTCTAAGCATGACGCAAAGGTTTATCTTTGCACTAGCGACAAAGATCTTTGCCAGTTTGTAGATGACAAAATCAATATTCTCAATACATTTAAGGAAAATCAGATTCTTGGTCCCCAGGAAGTAGAGGAAACTTACGGCGCGCCTCCTCGGCAAATGGTTGATCTGCTTGCGATGACAGGGGATGCTTCTGACAATATACCCGGATTGCCTGGCTTTGGACCTAAAACCGCAGCGGCTTTGCTGAAGGAATTCGGCTCATTGGATTACCTCTTGGCGCATCCAGAGGCCGTTACTGGCAAAAAAAGGGAAACGCTCATGCAGCACGGCCAATTGGCGCTGCTCAGCCGCCGCCTCGTTACGATCAACACAGAAGTCGACTTTCCTAAAGACCGCGATTTTTTCGCCATCAAAACATGCGAAACCCAGCCGCTGAAAGAATTTTACGCATCGATGAACTTTAACTCGCTGATTCGCGAGCTTGAACAGACCTCTCCTGGCCGCACGGCGGCGAGCGTCGACAACGCCCCTGCCTATAGGCTTGTCGATGATGAAGAGACCCTTAATGAGCTCGTCAAAGAAATGCTGCAACATAAAGAAATAGCGTTGGCGACCATTTCCAGCAATCCTCAGCCCATCAAAGCGGAGCTTGTGGGCGTCGGTTTCTGCATGGGATCGGACACGGCTTGGTATGCGCCCGCCAATGGTGCATTGGGTCTGGAGCGCGTGTTGAAAAGCCTGAAAGAGGTTCTCGAAAGCCCGGAAATAAATTTCTACGGCCACAATATCAAAAATGATTTTCAAGTCTTCAACAACTACGGCGTTGCAATAGCCTCCATCTCTTTTGACACGATGCTTGCGTCCTATCTGCTTAATTCACACGTTCGTCAGCATACTTTGGCGCATTTGTCCGTGGAGCATTTTGGTCAAACGGCGCCTTCCAACCTCGAATTATTAGGCAAAGGCAAAACGGCGCTCTCTTTTCATCAGGCTCCGCTGGATCAGATGGCTAAACATTGCGGACAGCAAGTGGACTGCATCCGCCGCTTAAAAGAATTGCTCGAAGTGCGGCTGCATGAACGCAAATTATGGACGCTGTTCACGGAGTTGGAACTGCCTCTTATACGCGTCCTGGCTTCCATGGAGAGGCATGGAATTTATCTAGACCTCCCTTATTTGGAAAAAATGTCCCATGAGATTGCGCGCCAAATTAAAGATCTCGAGCGGGAGATATACGCCTTAGCCGGAGAAGAGTTTAATCTTAACTCTCCAAAACAGGTTTCAGAGATCCTTTTCAACAAGATGGGCATCAAACCTCCGAAAAAAACAGCGACAGGATTGTCAACGAACGCGGACGTTCTGGAAAGTCTGCAACGCCAGCATCCGATTGCAGGTAAAATTTTGGAATATCGCACGTTGGAAAAATTGCGCTCCACATACATCGACTCATTGCCGCTTGAAGTGTACCCGAAAACACAGCGCATCCATTGCACTTTCAACCAGACCGTCGCCGCTACAGGACGCCTTTCCTGCCAGGATCCCAATCTTCAAAATATTCCAATTCGCAGCGAGATCGGCCGCAAGATTCGCGGAGCTTTCCGTCCGCAAAAAGAGGGCTGGAGTTATTTGGCGGCGGATTATTCACAAATTGAATTGCGTTTGCTGGCTCACCTTAGTGAAGATCCCGCCCTCGTGCACGCTTTTCAAGCCGGAGAAGATATTCACGCCCATACTGCGTCGCTTATTTTCAATATTCCCTTGGATCAGGTGACGAAAGAGCAGCGCCACAATGCCAAGGCGGTTAATTTTGGAGTGATTTATGGTCAGCAGTCTTTTGGATTGGCGCAAGAACTGGGCATCGACGTTAAAGACGCCGCGCTTTTTATCGATATGTATTTTAAACAGTACAAACGCGTCAAAGAATTTGTCCAAGAGTGCCACGAGAAGGCTCGCCAGACAGGAAAGGCAGTGACTTACACCGGGCGCGAAAGATTGATTCCGGAAATCAACAGCAAAAACGGACAACTTCGTTCGGTGGCCGAAAGGTTGGCGATCAACACGCCGTTGCAGGGCGCAGCGGCGGATTTGATCAAGACGGCCATGCTGCAGATTGATCAACGTCTGCGGGAAGAAAAAAAACAGGGCTACATGATTCTGCAGATACATGATGAATTGATATTTGAACTTCCGGATGAGGAGATCAGCGGCATGGAAAAACTTGTGCGCGAGATGATGCAAGGGGTTGTTGAATTAAAAGTTCCATTAATTGTTGATATTGCAGTTGGCAAAAATTGGGCGGCATGCTAAAGTTGAAAAAGATAGCCGTGACTGGCGGTCTTTCATGTGGAAAGACCTCTGTTTGTCGTTTCTTTAAAGCGCTTGGCGCTTATGTTGTAAGCGCCGATGAGATCGTTCATCAGCTGTTATCTCCCAGTACAACTCTTGGACAACAAGTCATTAGTCTAATAGGTTCTGATGTTGTCGTTAATCAACAAATAGACCGTTCTCAAATTGCAAAAAAGGTATTTAATCAACCGCAATTACTGCAGTCCTTGGAAAATCTTTTACATCCTCAGGCGCTTAAAGAGATTGAAAAATATTATTTAGAGGTCAGTCAAAAACAGTTGGCTCCGCTCTTCGTAGTAGAGATTCCATTGCTATTTGAAATAGACGCCGATAAATTTTTTGATTATACGGTCGCTGTGATTGCCGATCAAAAGGCGTGTCGACAGCGTTTTATAGAAACGACAGGTTACGATAAAGAGGAATATGATCGGCGAATGGCTCGACAATTAAGTCCTGAAGAAAAAGCATATCGCGCAGATTATACCATCACGAATAATGGCGCACTGGCGGACATGCAGCCGGCCGTGGCCGAACTGTTTAAAAAATTAACGCAATAACCATTTAAAGAGGAGTTAGATTCTTAATGGATCAGGAAAACTCACCAGAATACGAAGAAAACGAAGTTCCTAACAACCAACCCCCCGCAACGGGACAAACCACACAACAACCACCACCCTACCCGCAAGCTCCTGTTGAGATCACTTATATCGCTCATATCCAGCGAATGACAATCGATCAATTAAATGCTTTTGGAAAAAAAATCGGGTTGCGCCATCTCGGTTCATTAACAAAATCCCAGATGGTTTTTGAGATTGTTAAAGCGATTTCGGAAAATCCGAATGAAATTCTCTACGGAGAGGGCGTTTTAGAAATCCTGCCGGACGGTTTCGGTTTTCTACGTTCTCCTAACTACAATTATCTGCCCTCCGCTGAAGATATCTACATCTCGCCAGCCCAAATCCGACGCTTCGATTTGAAAAAAGGCGATACCGTCTGCGGAACGATTCGTCCCCCTAAGGAAAAAGAAAAATATTTTGCTCTTTTAAAGGTGGATAAAATAAACGGCAAGCCTCCGGAAAAGGCGCGCGAGCGTATTCTCTTTGAAAATTTGACTCCGTTATATCCAAACAAACGCATGGTCATGGAGACAACTCCAGACAAATTATCAATGCGCGTGCTGGATCTGACGGCTCCAATCGGCAAAGGGCAACGCGCCCTTATTGTGGCGCCTCCCCGCACCGGTAAAACCATTCTCCTGCAAAATATCGCAGAAGCCATCGCCATCAATAACCCAGAAGTGGTTCTTATTGTTCTGTTAATTGATGAGCGTCCGGAAGAAGTGACGGATATGCAGCGCATCGTGGTGGGAGAGGTCGTCTCTTCCACTTTTGACGAACCGCCGGAGCGCCATATTCAAGTGGCGGAAATGGCGCTGGAAAAAGCGCGCCGTCTTGTAGAGCACGGCAATGATGTCGTGATTCTTTTGGACTCCATCACCCGCCTTGCCCGCGCTTATAACACCGTCCAACCGCATTCAGGTAAAATTTTAACGGGCGGCATAGACGCCAACGCTCTCCACAAACCTAAGCGGTTCTTTGGTTCAGCTCGAAATATCGAACAAGGCGGCTCGTTGACGATCATCGCTACAGCGTTGATTGATACGGGTTCACGCATGGACGAGGTGATCTTTGAGGAATTCAAAGGCACCGGCAATATGGAACTGGTGCTCGATCGACGGTTGACCGACCGCCGCATCTATCCAGGCATCGATTTAATCAAGAGCGGCACGCGTAAAGAAGAGCTGCTGTATCATCCAAATGAGCTTGAAAAAATTTATCTGCTGCGACAAGCTGTAGCGGATCTGGCCCCTAATGACGCGATGAACTTGCTGCTGGGACGATTGAAAAAAACCAAGAGCAATGTGGAATTCTTGCTGTCAATGAAAGAATAGTTGACGAAGGAGTGGTGATGCGCCGACTAATGTTTCTGGTTATAGTTGCAGTTATTGGTCTGGGGGGGTGGTGGTTTTGGAATGACAACCCCCGAGCGCTTGATGCAATTGCGCAATATGTTGAGAATGGTGAATTCTTAACGTTGGAGGCGCGTTATACAGCTGACGCCATCATGGGGCAGCGGCGCAAAGAACTGCTTGTTGACGATCAACACGCTTTCCAAGAACCTCTCTTAAAATTCTATCCCTATTTATTGATTGAAGCCAAATACGTGCTTCAAGATAAAAAAACACATGAGGGTTTAGTGTTATGGGGATTGACTGACGGCGAAATGGTGCTCGATACGGATACTTGGGAGACCACTCATGGTTTCCAAGACGCCATGGATGTCGGAGCTTCGCGCAGTGATTTCAAAATCATGCATGCGTTGGCTAAGAATGGGGGAGCCTTGACGCGCGATCAGCTTCAAAGGGAGCTGCATCTTGAGTCAGATGTTTTAGCTCCTTGGATCGATAGTGTTTGTGAAAAAAAACTCGTTGCGCCAGTGGGTGATGCATTGCAGCTGCATTTGCAAAATCCCAAGCTGCTTGTTGCGCCTCAAACAAAGATCAAACAGACTTTTGTCGCCAGGCCATGCAATCAGGCGCAGCGCATCGCCAGGAAATACAGCCGCAGTCAAGTGGAAAAGATTGCTCAGGCTGCATTTGGGCCATCTTTTACTATTCGCAATGTTTCCGAAGCGTTCCTGCCGGTTTACAGCATTGGGGTTTTAAACCCGGATGGATCCGTGCACACGAGCTATTGGAACGCCATCACCGGCCGCCAGATCACGAGCGGGCGCCCTTAACCGGCAACGGCAAACTGTCATGAGAAAAAAAATATTAATATCAGGATAAGGCAGGATGAGAAGGTAGTCAGGCCGTCTCGGCCTGACTCTAATGAAAGTCTAAATATTGCTGGTTTTCCATAGCCATTGAATAAAAAAACTCGACCTGCGAAATGTGGATTACGACCATTTTTCTAATGCTTTAGACAGCGTTAATAATCTACTGTCACTAATAGTTAATTTCTCGTTTTTAAGCGCAGACAGTGAACTTTTAAATTCTTCGAATTTTTTCATCAATTTTTTCATCTCTTCCATTTCATTTAATTCTTTTCTTTTTGTTGCTGCATTTGGTGTTTCTTTATCTTTAATGTTATTTAATTCATTCTTTATATTTTCTAAGACTTTTGTGATTGTCTCGAGTCCCACATCGTTTTCGCGCGTCTCGTAAGTGTTCGCTCCTTCTTGATGTTTTATTTTCACATCTGTGTAAAGCGAACTATCTGCATCTTGGACCATTTTTAGCAAAGGATAAAATAGTTTTTTGTTATCTTCTGACAGCTTTTGAAAATCGGGATGGGCAATTAACCTATTGCAAGAATCTCTGCAATCGGCAATGAATGCGCGAAAACCTTCAGCCGCTTGTTGCGGCGTTTTCAATATGTCAAGTGCAGTTAGAGTTTCATCAATGAAGGAATGCAATTCGGGATGTGATTCTTCACCGAATATATCCTTTATTTTTAGAGCGCTGATCGCTGCAACCATTTCCTCTTTGTATTTTTCTAACTCCTCTCCCCTTTTTTTAATCCCTTGCTCACACGTTGTAATATCTTTCTGTAATGTGTGAATATCCTGTGGCTTTTGAAAGTTAACAAAAGTCGAACGACTAGAAATATTTGCTATTATCTCCTTTATGCGGTCTTTTTTCTTTGTAATTAAGGCATTTAGAACTTTAATATCTTGATGCGATTTTTCTATTTTTTTTAATAAATCGGATAAAGGCTGCAGAGCCTGAGGAATTTCAGTTTTTTCAGTTGTAATTTCATTTTTATGCGTAACATGTTGTTCTTCGCTGCTTTTGGATGTTTCTTCTGGCCCTGCAGAATTAAGTATATTAAGAACAAGAAAATCAGATAATCTAAACAAATTAATGTCCAATAAATTAATGTCCACTAAACCTGTTACAGGTGATAATAGATCACTCGCTTTTTCTAAAGGCTCTTTCAGACTACCAAATTGAGACTTGTTCTTGATAGATTCTATTAATAGATTTATTTTTTCTTTTAATAATGGGTCGAGTCTCTTTTGTTTGGCATTCAAGGTGTCTCCCTGACGAAGGTCGTCCACTCTATAGCGATCTTTGATCAAAGCATTTAACTTCTCCATTTGGGCGAGAGGCGTCGTAAAAAAAATTCCAATAGAATTAGATAAATTTTGGAGCGCTTTGCCTTTGTTTTCGATTTTGACGTTTTTGTTATTTAAATATGCGCTTGCTTCTTGTAGTGGTTGTCTCAATACACCGAATGGAGAATTTTCTTTAATATTTTTTAGCGCCTCGTTTATTTTTTCTGATAATTCGTTTCTTAGTTTCTCTTTTTCAGGCGTATTTTTTACAGATTCCCAGCGTAAAGCTAGGCCTTGTAAATCCTGCATATATTCGGAATATTTATAATGTTCATTATTAAGAGAAGACATACTACCCTCCAATTATTATTTAATATATACATATTATAAACAAATTTGTTTAATAAATAAAGTATTAAAAATAATTCGAAGTGTAATAAAAACTGGGAATTAGTTGATTTTGTAAGTTTTTTGTTAAATCTTTCACATGGCTTTTTAGAGACAAGGGGTAGGGACAATAGCGGTACGTCCTCAAAAGTCATGGCAGCGGGCATAAGGTAACAAGGCCGTCCCGGCCTTGAATGTATCAACGACCAGGTCGGGAGACGACCTGGTTACTTTCTTTAGGGACAAGAGACAGAAGCAACAGTGGACATCAAAACCTTGCCCTTTGTTCTGTCCCTATCCTGCCCATCCTGAAATTAATTTTTAAATCACTGCTTATTTTTTTTGGACTGCCTTTTTGTCCTTTAGGTCTTTTTGGTCCTTTTGGTCCTTTTTGTCCCTTACTTCCAGTGCGGATTTGATTGTTTTTGCAAGATTTTCAGCTTTTCCCATTCCCCAATAGTGAATAAAGATAAAGCTGGGTTTTTCGCCGATCATGTGATTATGGATAGCGACAACTTGAATGCCGCCTTTGAGCAGCGCGCTCAACACGGCATCCATCTCATTCGGCTGCAGGGCGAAGTCGCCATCTACAACAGCGTTAATATCGCTCCCGCCAAAGGCGGCCCAACTATTAATGCCCATGAGCTTGCCTAAGGCGACATCATGCATGACAGCTTTTCCGCCTACAACGAATTTGACCATTCCATTGCTGCTTTCGCTAGGCAATCCCAAAATCGATTCCAAAGGAGCTGCAGTGATGCCGTTTGAAAAGTTGCGTGGAATTCCGTCGCTGGTCTCTTTTGGTCTGACTGTTTCAACTCTAATTTCCCTGATTTTTGTTAATATCGCCCTGATCGCTTGCGCTAATTGATTTAATGGCCCAAGGCCTTCGATATGCATAAAATAGACGCGAGGCTGGTCATAAAAAAAGTGGTTATGCAATGCGGTGATATGAAGCCGTTGCTCTAGTAAAACGGCAATTACAGGGTTGACCTCATCTTGAAATAAAACAAAGTCTCCCATTACTAGGAATTCTTGTTTATCCTTTTGGGTGAACGCCGCCCATGAGGTCAATCCTAGATAGGGATCCAACACCCTCTGGTCGACGGCGACTTTTACGTCGATTCGAGGGAATGTGGTTTTAAATGCTTTTTCTTCAGCGTTATAGGTTCCCTTGAATCCTGTTTGCTGTTCGAATTGCATCTGATTGAAAACCGGTTGTTCCTCGCCTCGCAACATTGATGAACATAATAACATTAGCGTATGGACGCCTAATCGCCAAAATTTCATTCGACACTCCGTTTTAGTCTCATCAGGCTTCATTTTTTATTGATGCCAAAAATAGATTTGTTTCGGAAGTGATCGATTTGGATAGCGCCAGCAAAGCGATCAAGTTTGGAATAACCATGAGACCATTCATAATATCCGACAAGCCCCAAACGACCTTGATTTGGAGGGCGGCGCCGGGGATGACAGCCAAACAATAGATCAAGCGGTAAACCATGATGGATCGCACGCCAAATAGATATTCGCAGCATTTTTCGCCATAATACGCCCATGCGATCACCGTTGAAAATGCAAAGAGGACAAGCCCTATGGAAACGATATAGATTCCCCAAGGAATGGTTTCAAAGGCGCGCATGGCAAGTACGACTCCGGTGACGACTTCGCCTGATTCCGTTGCGCCGAATACGCCGGTTACAGCTAGGACAAGGCCTGTGATTGTGCACACGATAACTGTAGATAATAGAGCGCCGGTCATGGTGATCATTGCTTGGCGACCTGGGCTGTCGGTGATGGCCGCTGCGGCGGCCATCGATGAGATGCCTAATCCCGCTTCATTGGAAAAAATGCTCCGAGCAACGCCGATTTGCACCGCCATCATCACTGTGGAGCCGGCAAAACCTCCAATAGCGGCCTGACCATGAAAAGCGGAATGAAAAATTTGCATAAACGCTTCGGGCAATCGATCGAAGTGAATGGCGATGATGACAAGGCCGCCGAGGATATAAAAAATCGCCATTATTGGCACTAGAATGCCCGCTACATGGCCAATGCTTTTCACTCCTCCCATAATGACCAAAGCCGTCAATATTGACAACGCAACGCCTGTCGCCCACGGGTTGACGTTCCATAATTCTCCGGCGGCGGCCGCAATGGAATTAACCTGCGCCAAGTTGCCGGTTCCAAGCGCGGCGATGGCTCCGAAAATCGCAAAAAGCGACGCCATCCATTTCCATCCCAAACCGCGTTCAATATATTGCATAGGGCCGCCAATCATTTCACCTTTGGCGTCGAGCTCGCGATATTTGACGGCCAGCAAGGACTCCGCATATTTTGTGGCCATTCCAAGGAACGCCATGATCCACATCCAAAATAGAGCCCCGAGTCCTCCGATTGTAATCGCCGTCGCCACGCCAACGATGGTGCCTGTGCCGATGGCGCCGGCTAGCGAAGTCATTAACGCTTCAAAGTGGCTAATGTCTCCTTCGGAGTCTTTTTTCTGTTTAGCGAACACTTGTTTAACTGCATAACCCAAATAGCGGAATTGAACGCCCTTCAAAATAACTGTAAGATAGGCTCCGGTTCCAAATAATAGAGCTAGCAGGGGAATTCCCCATACAATGTGATAAACGCTATCGATAAAATTGTTAAGCTGCTCCATAAACATTTGAATCCTTTATAAATAATTCTCAAAGAATAACGAAAACGTTCTTTATACGCATCGATTTTCAGGCCATGATCACTTTCACTAAGAAAAAATTCTCTCGCCTCTCTGTGTGCTCTGTGATCTCTGTGGTTGATAAAAACGTTTCGAATTTTTTATCAACCACAGAGATCACAGAGCACACAGAGAGGCGAGAGGGAATTCTCTTAACTGACCGAAAACGCTCTTTATGCGCATCGATTCTCAGAGAAAATTTGCGCCATGCGGGTTCCTGGCTGACCTTTTTGAGGCTGTTCGAGAAAATTCAACATCGCGGAATCGTGCGAATGGCGAGTCCAAAATCCGGGCTGCGCATCTTCTTCGCAGCGCACGTGAGGCAATGAGATATGGAAATTTCTTATGAAGCTGGTCAGGATGCGGCGGGCATCGACTAAGAAATACATGAAATACTCGGCATGGGTGGGGCGTTCGCTGTGTTTGGCGCCTGTTTTTTCGCCGATGTCAAACGCTGTTTGCAATCGGCGCAAACGCGCCCAAACGCTATCGGCCAACGCTCGACGTTCATCGCCCGAAATTGCATCGCGACGCCGCTCGGCCTGCAGGCTGCGCACGAAGCTTAGATCAATGGCCAACATGCGGATCTCCTTTAACTGGTCTGCAAAGGAGGTGAAATCAAGGTCTGGACGTTGCGCTTGGAACCATGTCTCCGCCGACAGCGTTGCTGAATTCGGCTTCCATAATGCCTGGGAAGCAACCCACAAGTTGCACTCGAGCATCGCCCCTTTGGCCGGCAGCTGATTCGCCAAACCGATCACCCCCGCAAAGCGATGCCGCTCGCAGCGCTGATAATATTTTTCCACTAAATCCAATGTCAATGTCGGCCATAGTCCTTCCCCCTGATGGACGCATCCGATATTGACAATCGGCATTAGCGGAGTCGCTGAGCAGTCAGGGCTCCGACGCAATTCCTTCCAAAAAGGATGCGGGGGCAAATGATCCGCCCATGGAAGGCCGCAGACGGCTGAAAATGCGATGATTGTTTTGTCTCCGACATCATCGCACAGTTCCGACAACCAGGCGGTTTGCCGCTCCGCTGTTTGATGGTCATATGAAGACGCATAGAAAATGAGAGAGGCTTTTCCTTGTAAAGATTCTTCAACGATTTTCGCTTCGGCTTTTATAAGATCATAGTAGGTGGCGTCGCGCATCAGAAGGCTTTGGTGGGAGTCGGAATGTTTGACGCTGGCTTCCCAAAAAACAAAATCTATCGAGGGAAGTTCCTGAAGTAAATCTTTTAGGCATTGCCGTATAGCGGCGATATATGACGGATCCTGAGAGCATTGAGGCGATGAAATATGGAAATGAGGCTTTAGAATCACCTTTAATCCATAATCATGCATCAGATCAAGCTGCGGCTTTATACTGCCCGCGGCCACAAATTGAGGTTTTGACTGCGGACGAAAGGCGTTTTCATGGCTTCCAAAAATCACGCTGTTGTAGCCTAATTCCAACAAACGCCGACAAAAACGGTCAAGGCTTCCATCTTCGATCTGAAGCAAAGCGACGGGCAGGCTGATTCCCACACGCGAAGTCAATTCAATGTCATGGCCGCATCCTATCCATAAGGGACGCAGGGGGAATCTAGGAGTCCATTCGCCTTCGCATTCCGCTTGATGGCCGCTTTTAATTCCCATCTCCAATTGTTGTAAACCATAGACGGCTGCAATGGAGCTCTCCGCTTTTAGGTGAAGCGTCCCACCGGCGTAATGACAAAAAAACGTCTCGTTTTCATAGTTGTCGCAAGTGTGCAAGATGATTTTTGGTTGATCCAACCGCTTGTTTTGAGCATATTGGGCGGCAAGTTCAGCGCTGAATTGTTGATTTTTTTTCATGATCTGATGAATTAAATAGTGAAGTCTGTTAATGTACGAAGATTATATATAAATTTAGGTGAATATGCCGCACTTTGATCATCTCAATGTGAGTCGCACCGATCTCCTTCCTTCACCGCATGAGCTGTTGCAGGAGCTTCCCGCCAGCATCGCGCAGAAGCAGCGCATTCAGGCGAAGCGGCAAGAAGTTTGTCGAATCCTCGACGGCGCCGATCCGCGGTTATTGCTTATCGTGGGTCCATGCTCGATTCACGATATCACAGCCGCAAAAGAATATGCCACTAAATTGCACCAATTGGCCCAATCATTAAACAATGTTTTTTGCATCTTGATGCGCGTCTACTTTGAAAAACCACGAACAGCATTGGGGTGGAAGGGATTTTTGTATGATCCTTGGCTAAATGGATCGCACGATGTGGCGACGGGCTTGCGCTGGACGCGGCGGCTGCTGCTTGATTTGACGGACATCGGCGTCGCCGCCGCCGCCGAATTTCTTGATCCGGCATCAGCCTACTATTTCGGAGATCTCATCACTTGGGGATGCATCGGAGCCCGCACCGCCGCGTCGCAGACTCATCGGCAAATGGCTTCCGGCCTTTCCATGCCCATCGCCTTTAAAAACAGCACTGACGGCAACGTGGATGTCGCCATCAACGGCATTCTCAATGCGGCGGCGGAACACTCCTTCATTGGAGTCAACGCCATGGGTTGTTTAAGCACGGTGCATACTCGGGGAAATGCATACGGACACGTTGTGTTGCGGGGCGGTGAAAACAAACCCAACTATGACCCGCAATCCATTTCCCGCACTCTCAAGCGCTTGCATAAAGCCAACTTGCCTCAAAGATTATTGATCGACTGCTCGCATGACAACTCTCTTCGACAGCATCAGAGGCAGACGGTTGTATTTCAGTCCGTGATCAATCAGATAGTCGAGGGCAACCGCAATATTCGCGGCGCCTTAATTGAAAGCCATCTAGAGGCTGGAAATCAACCCTTTACGGCGTCTCCTTCTGAACTTAAATATGCGGTTTCCCTTACGGACGCCTGTCTAGACTGGGCGACGACGGAACGGCTTATTCGTTGGGGCGATGCCGCGCTTAATCGTGAGCATGCTGTCGCTGAATTCATCCAACACCAAGCGTTATGTTCTTGAGCGTCGCCTTATGATTAATCGTTTTATTTACAGCGCTGCGTATTTATGGTGCATTGCATTGCTTACCGGATGCAGCCATGAACATCTTGCCGTGCAAACGCAATATCTCAATCGAGACAATTTAGCGAGTTATCGGGTGCGCACTCCCGACCCTATGCTTTTTGCGCCTTTGATTGGCCAACGTTTGATTGTCGATTGGGTTCTTCCAAAAAATTATTTTGATCAGAATCCTCTGTATTTGCAGGCGACAATCCATTTTGGCAATCGCACGGTCGCTGTCGACACTGTTGAGATCCATCAGCGTAAGGGGACATATATCTACCAGATCATTGATGGTGATTTCTGTGAAAAACAAGGAATGCTTGCCTTTAAAATCGATCTTATCAAAGGAGATTGCGTGATTGAAGAGTGGCGCCATCAACTGTGGGCGGAATTGATCACCGTGGGCGCCGCCGATGTGGATAAGGATTCATGTGAACGAAAGGTTCATTCAGGCCTATAGCTTAAGAAAGAACAACGTACAAAAACGGGTAACGTTTTTTTATGTCGTCCTTACAGAACCAAAAACTTGCGTCTTAATCTTTCTTGCATCATTATTTATCTCATTTATTCCCACACCTGCGGTTCCGCTCGCTAGGCTCGCTACACCTTAGTGTGGGCTACAGAATGAGAGAAAAAATGAGCAAAAATGATTAAGATATTATGCCTCGATCTTGTCTAGAAAAAGAATCGTCACTCACATGCGAACAATTAGATTGAAGTAAACACATTCATGCTTTATTCTGTGCGTACAATTCCATGCGATTGAATTGTTTTAATTACATACAATGAGGTTTAACTATGAGTTCATTAAATTTTCCAACTCCTCCCTTATCTCCAATGTCACAAGTTCGAGAAGAAGTTGAACTGGTTAGTGATGACGAAGTAGAAGATTTTTTAGATCAGATTGACAAAACGTTAGATTTAGCAATCGATTTAGAAGATGCGGACAGTTCTCAAGTTAGCGACGCAATTGGAGAGCTTATCCGTTTATGTGGAGAGGAAGGTTTGCAAAAAAATAATACAGGGGACATTTCCAATAATGAGTATTTAAAAAGCCTATGCGCTGAGTTGACTCAATTTCAACAAAAATTGAATCAGTTGTCACCACAAGAACGGGCAGCCCTGCCGGCTGCAATAAAAGCTTTGAGCAAAGAAACGAGTGGTAAACTTCAAGGCATTTTTACAAAGGAGTTGTCACGTTATATAGAAGAAGAGGATGCTGCAATATTTTCTCAGATGGAAGAAGCCATTTTTCAAGACGATGCGGTGCGGCTAGAAAAGTTATGCAACACTTACAAGAATACGGACGTTGTCTGTTTAGACATACCTGGAAAAGAAGTTTTATTTAAGTCCGCCTGCTCTAACGCTTGCTTTTTTCCTAGAGTGTTTAATCAAGAGGGCGAGCTAGCCCTTCAAAGACTATCTCAAAAGAAAAAGAGGATATTAGAGCTCCTTCTCGACAATGACGCTAATCCGGATAGTTATAAGCGTGTAATTCGCTTGCAGAATTCTGATAATGTAACTGATTATCCTCCATTCATCGATTTGCTTAGGCAGAATAGTATATTTTCGGAAGATGATAAAATCGATCTTCTAGAAAAGATGTCAGTCAACGACGCTAATTTTAATTGCATCGATTCCTCTTTTAGAAATTTCGTGCATGAAATGATTTTTCGACAAGAAATTTCCCCGCGTATTTTAGCGACTTTGATTGATTGTGGTTTAGAGTACGCAGACAGCCAAATCGCATATGGGGGGCCGCTTCTAAAGGTTATTTTAAGCATATATCTCAAGGCGAAGGGTGACTATGTAAGATCATTAGCGGAAACTTGGGTTTATTCAAATGGATTTAATGGTGAAAAAGTCGAACAAAACATGACATTGTCTACTAGTTCAATGGGAGTTTTTTGTTTACCCAAATTCAAGCAACTAGATTATGAATATGGCAAACAAAACAACACCGTTGATCGTGAATTAAAAAATTATTTTATGAGATTTTTCGGAACTCCTATTAATAAAAGCCCTACTGAAAATAATCCTGTTGAAATTGCGCTGGATTATACAAATACAAATGCGATTATACGTGCAACGTACCTCTCAAGCTTCAAAAAAGATAAAATGAAAATTGAAGTGTTGTAACTTTTGCGGCGCCGCATTGGGGTCAGGCCTGACAGGCGCACTTGTAGCGTAGACTTCAGTCTGCGCTTGTTTACGCAGGTTTTAACCTGCGTTTGTTTTTGCGGGTTTCAACCCGCAAATCACACTTGCGGAAACTTCAATTAAAGCAAAATTAGTGGATAAGACCGAAGCGTACTCTTTGCGGGTTAAAACCCGCAAAAACAAACGCAGGTTAAAACCTGCGTAAACAAGCGCAGACTGAAGTCTACGCTACAAGTGCGCTTGTTAGGGTGTTCGTACATTGTTTTGCCACATCCCTCCAAGCGCTTTTATGAGGTGAATGGTGGAAGAGAATCGCAATCCTTCCACTGTTAGAAGGCTTCTTTGTGCGTTTAGCAGATCCCTTTCGCTGTCAACGACATCGAGATAGAGGGTCACCCCTTGGGAGTAGCGGTCGCGTGCAATGGCGTATGTCGTTCCAGCGGAACCGACTGAATCACTCAACTTTTCAGCTTGTTTATAATATTGTTCTATGTTCCCAAGAGAATCTTCCACCTCCTGAAAAGCGGCCAGAACTTGCTGTTGATAGACATCATCGGCTTCGCGGAAATGCGCGCAAGCCAGCTCAAGGTTGGCTAGGCGCTGGCCTCCATCAAATAAACTTTGATTAAGAGCTCCTCCAAGAGCCCAGTAGCGGCTTTTCCATGTTAAGAAGTGTTTTAGGTCCGGGCTTGAAAAGCCAAGAGCCGCCGTTAAAGAGAAAGAGGGGAAAAAGGCGGCGTACGCCACCCTTATTTGAGCATTCTCCGATGCGCGCAACCTTTCCGCCGCCGCAATGTCAGGCCGCTGCAGTAAAACATCGGAAGGAATGCCGGCCGGAATGTCCGGTGGAGCGATGTCCAAAGGCGAGTGAGGTAAATTGAAATCGGACGCTGGCGCGCCAATAAGCAGGGCGATGCGGTTTTCTTCAATATCTCTTTGCCGAATGGCCTCGAAATAATCCGCTTCTACATTTGTTAAGTCCAATGCAGCCCTAGAAACGCTTTCATAATCATCCAGCATCATCTGATAACGCGCTTGATTGATCTCCAAAGCGATCTTGCGAGTGTCTATTGTGTTGCGATAGAGATCGATTTTAGCGTCTAAAATGCGCAGGCGGAAGTAGCTGTCGGCCAAGTCCGCCGTCAACGTAAGGAGAGCGGCTCTGAAAGCCGCATCCTGAGATTCTGCATAATAATATGCCGCTTGGAAGTTGCTGTAAAGCATTCCCCATAAGTCCACTTCATACGTTACAGAAAGAGGGAGCAGATTCGTTATTTGATGCTCGCGTAAAAAAGCGGGCGTTGGCGGCTTTGCTCCAAAGAGTTTGGCTAGAACGTCTTGGTTGGAATAGGATGGCGGTAAAGAAATTTGAGGGTATAAATTGGAAAGCGCCGCTTGGGCCAAGGCTCTTGCTTCAAAGACCCTTTCCATTGCAGCATAGAGATTCTGATTATTAGCCAAGGCCTGCAGTTCAAGATCATTTAATGTCTCATCCTTAAAAACCTCCCACCAGTTACATAGGCTCTCTTGAGTTTCAATGGATGAAGCGGCTTTATGCTTCCATTCTTTTGGAGCATAGGGATTCGGCGATTGATAGGTTGGTCCTACTTGGCAGCCAACAAGGATGATGAAAATCATGAAGGGATAAATTTTTATAATCATAGATATTGCGTACTATCAAACTTGATGTTAAATATTTTATTTTATCTAGCTGAGAATTTAGCGCCATCATTATGTGGATAGTCAGACTCGCCATTAGGCGTCCTTATACATTCGTTGTTGTCGCCATCCTCATGCTTATTTTGGGCGGCTGGTTTATTGTCCAAACCCAAAAAGATATTTTTCCGAACGTCAATATTCCCGTCGTTAATGTTATTTGGACGTTTACAGGACTTCCAGCCGAGGAATTTGCCGAAAGAATAACGACCTATAGCGAGTACGCTATATCCAGCAACGTCAACGATATCGAACGCATCGAATCCCAAACCTTGGACGGCGTTGGCATTATCAGGGTGTATTTTCATCCCTATGTGGAAATCGAGTCCGCCATTGCACAGATAACAGCCTCTTCCCAATCTATCCTGCGTCGCATGCCGGCGGGGGTCCTCCCGCCGACAATTGTCAAATTTACAGCCAACAGCGTGCCTATCGTTCAGATGATTTTATCCAGCGATAGTTTAACGGAATCAGAATTGTACGATTATGGCATTTATCGCATCAGGCAGGCGATAGCCACTATTCCAGGGATCACCCTGCCGACTCCTTATGGAGGCCAAGCGCGCCAGATGATGATCGATCTGGATCCTGTTGCGCTTCAAGCTAAAGGATTATCCCCAAGGGATATCAACAATGCGATCAATCAGCAAAGCATCACAGTCCCGTCAGGCGACAGCAAAATTGGCGATTTCGACTATCGCATCAATGTCAATAACACCCCCACTCTGCCAAGCGATTATAATGATATCCCAGTGAAGGTCATCGATGATGTCGTCGTCTACGTAAGGGATGTCGGTTTCGCCCATGATGGCTTCATTCCGCAGATCAACATTGTCCGCCGCGAAGGCAAAAGAGCTGTATTGTTGACGATATTGAAAACAGGCGCCTCTTCAACGCTGGACATTGTAAACGCCATTAAAAAGCTTTTGCCTACAATTCGAGAGGCCGCGCCAAAGGGAATGCATATCGAACTGCTTTTCGATCAGTCAGTTTTTGTAAAAGCCGCCATCTTAGGCGTTGTAGCGGAGGGATCCATTGCCGCGGCTTTGACAGCGCTCATGATCTTGATTTTTTTAGGGAGCCTGCGCAGCACAGTTATTGTCATTATCTCGATACCGCTTTCCATACTCACTTCGATCATTATTATGAGTCTTATTGGCGAGACGCTCAATGTCATGACTTTGGGCGGACTGGCCCTCGCTATTGGGATACTCGTCGATGACGCCACGGTCACCATTGAAAACATCCATCGCAATATCGCGATGGGAAAGCCTTTGCAGAAGGCTGTGTTCGATGGTTCGCAGCAGATTTCCATCCCTGCATTTGTTTCGACTCTGTCCATTTGCATCGTTTTCTTGCCTGTGGCGCTGCTTGTCGGCCCAGCCAAATTTCTATTTGTGCCTTTTGCCTTTGCGGTGGTGTTCGCCGTTTCAGCTTCTTATTTCCTTTCTAGAACGCTTGTGCCGGTCATGATCAAACACTTGCTTGTCAACGAGATGCATTTTTATTCGGGGAATAAAAAATCGAATATGCAGCTGTCGACCCTAGAACGCTGTCACGAACGTTTCGAGTATTATTTTAAACGTTTCCGAACTCGCTATAGAATAGCGCTTAAATGGGCTTTAACCAATAGATGGGTGGTGGTCGCCATCTTTGCGCTGATTTTTATCGCTTCGATGTTTGTTTTACTGCTTGTCGGCCGTGATTTTTTCCCCAATGTAGATGCAGGCATATTCCGTTTGCACGTTAGAACTCTCAGCGGAGCCCGAATAGAAGTCACTGAAGAATACTTTAACGAAGTGGAGGCTGAGATTCGCAAAATCATCCCCAACAACGAGATCAGTCAGCTCATCGATAATATTGGATTGCCATTCGAGACGTATAATTTTGCCTTTGGGGATAGCTCCACGGTAGGCACCTATGATGGAGAAATACTGGCATCGTTAAGCCGCGACCGAAAGCATTCGACAGAATACTACATGAAGCAGTTGCGCCAGCGACTCAACGCGCGCTTTCCTCATTTTACGTTTTATTTTCAACCCGCCGACATGATCAGTCAAATTTTGAATTTTGGATTGCCCGCTCCGATTGATGTCAGAGTGATTGGATATAACAAAGCGGAAAACTATAAAATCGCGAGCCTGCTGGCGGAACGCATTTCACATGTGCCAGGGGCCGTAGATGTGCATATTCATCAAGTTCAAGATGTCCCTCAGCTATTTCTAGATATTGATAGAACCTTATTGGCTCGCTTGGGGTTAAATCAACAAAATATCAGCAATGACATCTTGATTTCTTACGGAACCAGCAGCGCAGTCACTCCTAACTTTTGGCTGGATCGAGTCAATGGAATCCCCTATCTGATAGGCGTGCAGACGCCTCAATATCGCATTAACAGTGTTGAAGAATTGATGCGGATGCCGGTGTCATCTCCCCTTACAAAGGAATCACAGCTTTTAAATAATTTGGCCACGGTTGAGCGTCGCGTCGCTCCAGGCGTGGTGACGCATAATAATATTCAACCGGTCTTTGATATTTACGCCGGCGTTCAAAATAGGGATTTAGGCGGCGTTGCGTCTGATATCGAAAAACTGATCGACGAATTTCAAGGTCAATTGGCGCCGGGCAATCAAATCATCATGCGCGGCATCGTTGACAATATGAATAAAACTTTTGTGCGCTTGGGAATTGGGTTCATATTCGCCATCGTCTTGATCTACTTAATTATGGTGATAAATTTTCAATCTTGGTTGGATCCCTTCATTATCATTATGGCATTGCCAGGGGGCATTTGTGGAATTATTTGGATGCTGTACATCACCCAAACGACATTGAACGTCCCATCCCTCATGGGCGCCATCATGACCATGGGAGTAGCCACCGCCAACAGTATTTTAATGGTCACTTTCGCTAATGAGCAACTAACAGCAGGCAAAAATAATGTCGAAGCAATGAGCTTAGCGGCATATACGCGCTTCAGGCCTGTGTTAATGACAGCTCTTGCAATGATCGTGGGCATGATTCCCATGGCGTTGGCGCTGGGAGAAGGAGGAGAGCAGAACGCTCCATTAGGAAGGGCCGTCATCGGGGGGCTTCTTTTTGCGACACTGACAACGCTGTTTTTTGTGCCGGTCATGTTTACATTTCTACGGCATAAACCTAACCCCTATCTATTTCAAGATGAAGAGACATATGTCCCTCCAAAATGTGAAATTTTAACTGAGGAAAAGGAATAAGCGGATGACAATGGTTCAAAATTCCAACTCCAAGGCAGGAAATGGTAAAAAGTGGAACTATTTTGTTCCGATCATCATATTTTTGATTTTTCTCGTTCTTTTTCTAGGTGGACTTTTCCCACGCCTAGGGAGATGGAAAGAAATTAAAGACGAGGCTGAAAACGACAGTCTCATTAAAGTTTCAGTCATGACATTAACGCCCCTCCGTCAACCTATAGAGCTCATTCTTCCAAGCGCCACTCAGGCCATGCATTTCACCCCTATCTGGGCGCGCACTAATGGCTACCTTACTCGCTTTCTTGTGGACATCGGCGATAAAGTCAAAGAGGGTCAGTTGCTTGCAGAAATCGATACCCCAGAGGTCGACAGAGAACTTCTTCAAGCAAGGGCGGATCTCGAAAGCGCTAAGGCTAAATTGGATATCGCCAGCATAAGCGCCAAGCGCTGGACGGATCTTTATCAATTGAATGCCCAGGCTGTCCCACATCAAGAGGTTGACGAACGCATGTCGACCCTCCATTCAGCGGAAGGGAATGTCAAAGCCGCTGAGGCTAATGTCCAAAGACTCGAAAAAGTTCAAGGGTTTAATCAGATCTATGCCCCTTTTAAAGGGACTGTCACAGAGAGAAATATTGATGTCGGCTCATTGATCACCGCCGGGAGCAATGGCAACCCGCAGCAGCTCTTTACAATCGCTCAGATGGATCCCCTTAGAGTTTTTGTGAATGTTCCACAATCCTACTACCGTATGATTAAAGATGGGCTTGAAACTAAAATCAGGATTCAAGAATTTAATAATCAATTTTTTAAAGGAACCGTTGTCCGGAATGCCGGAGCTTTAGACCCTATCGCGCGCACGTTATCGACAGAAATTCATATCGATAATAAAGACGGCCGATTAATGGCAGGACTTTATGCGGAAGTGATTTTTTCACTTATACCTGAAGCATCCTATTTTATTGTCCCCACCAAGTCTCTTATCATTCGCAATCAAGCGCCTCAAGCGGCCATTTTAGATAAGGAAAATCGCATAAAGCTAGTCAGCGTCACTATAGGAAGGGATTATGGGAAATCCATCGAAATTGTTTCGGGATTAAATGAAGAGGATAGGCTCATCACAAATCCATCTCCAAGTATTGTAGAAGGGGTGCAAGTGGATCCCGGTCATTGAGATACAACCACCACCCCCATCCGAGACAATTGCAAAGGTGAGCGCTTACCCCTCTCTGCGCTCTCTGTGGGCTCTGTGGTAGCCAAAAAGCCTTAAATTGAATCATTTTAAGGCTTTATATCCACCACAGAGCCCACAGAGAGCGCAGAGAGGGGTAAGCGCTCACCTTTGCATATTGCTTTTAAGGCTGCAAGAAAACTTTTGCAACTGTCTCATCCGGGGGTGGTTGTATGACGCGTTTAAGAAAACGGCGCCAAAATTGGCGGGATAAAACCGGGCTGAATTTTGAAGATACTCAACCATTCGTTTCAGCCTAGGTCAGGCCCCAATGTCGATTAAAATGTAAAATCCAAACCGACATTCAATCCTTGAGCCCATAAGCCAGTGGATCTTAATTCGGCTTTTGGACTTGCTTCACCCACTAGAACCGGCGTGGGTGTAAACTCGATGTTGGCTGACTGAGTCGGATTAATGCGCTTGCTCATTTGCTTACTTGCTCTTAAAACTTTACTCGCATAAATGACAGAATAGCCTAAATGAATGCGCAAATTATCAGTGATATGGCAGCCGACATTCAAATTCAACTCCGGAATAACAGAAAAACGCGTTTTTTTATGGTGGCCAATATTAGTTGGCAGCGCAAAAAATCCACCGGCGAATGTTTCCACGGAACCCGTAAACTCATTCGTTTGAAAACGACCCTCGATAATCGATTTTTGGCGCATAGCGCCTAAAGCCACCTTTCCTTTTACGTCAAAGAAAAAACATGAAAAGTTCCGCTCAAAACAAGCTCCAATTTGTCCTCCATAGAAATTATTTTGCGTGCGAAACTTATCTCGATAGTTGTATACGGTCGGTATAACAACAAGAGGGCTGTTGACGGAAAATGTTAAGTCATCTTCAAAATTCCAATAGCGAAAACCCGCCAATACTTTAAAATTTGAACAATCTGTTGAGGGAATTGTTTTTACAATATTCAATTCAGCTCCTTGCATTCTGTTGGATGTTTTAAGAGAGGCTGCCCCTCTAAATACTCCAGGTGTTGCAAGGGCGGACGAAGCGGGCAGATCGGTAGTCACGTCAAAATACGGCACGCGTAAGCGAGGCGAACCATTTGCGTCAGATGCAACGTCGGAATGCTTTGAATTTTTTCCCAAAAAGAAATAATCGATTTCAACTCCAAGACTTTTACACTCATCGAACCAACCGCCCAAGGCAAATCTAGCGCCTGAATGCCAATCATTTCTAATTTTTTTTCCGCCAAGTACGACATCAAACGGACCATTTACAACAGGTTGTTCAATAACTAGAGGAATAACTTTAGGGGAGTTCTGGACTTGCCAATATAAATAGTCCGCCTCTAACCAAAATCGATTTTGGCACGTGCTGCAAGGGTCGCAACAAGAAAAATCATCACACGCGTCAGTGTACATTTGCGCTTGTAAAGGCGATAAAGCCATGAAAGCGGCGGCAAAACTAAATATGCTAAGTAAATATTTTTCCAACACAGCTCCTCCATAAAAATTTAGCTCTTTCATGCAACCTTATACAAATACCCCTCCTTCGTCAAGGTATCTGAACGAAAAAGGTAATCAGGCCGTCTCGGCCTGATTACCTTCGTTCAGATACCTTGACGAAGGAGGGGTATCTAAACTGTTGCAAAAAGTTTGAAATCATTAATCAATCCATGAAAAATGGAAGTATAACTCCCAAATTTCATGGATGAGTATGATTAGACAATTTTTGGCATGGTTTAAAATTCAGCCAAAGCGTCAATGTTAAGGCAATCGTTTATCCAAAATTCGTATTGTTTAAGATGTTTAGATGATGGGTAAATTTTTTTTTATTTACATTTTATGCGTTTTAATTTCTAATCATTTTTTTTGAAATATATGCATCCATCTCAAAGTACTTGTAGAATAGCATGCTTAAAACTATTTTTCGCTTAAACATTTTGGCTTTGGTTGGATTTTGCGGTCTTCTGATAGCCTGCACGCCATTAGAAGGCTCCTTGCAAATGCCTTTTTTAGAGGGCTGGAAAGATGTTCAGAATCCTGGTTCCAAAAGCATCCTCTTCAGCCATACTGAAGGAAAAGGATTAGGCTATTCTCAAGGGTACAGTTCTTTAGATCTTTTTTTAGCCCAACCTGTCTGTGACAGTCAACTCATTCCTTTTGTCGATTTAAGAGGCCATGTTTTCAATCATGGCAGGTTTGCAACCAATGCAGGGCTGGGTTTGCGCTGGCTCAATTCATGCGACAACCGCGTGTGGGGGATTAACTTTTTTTATGATTCTTTACTCTCCGCTCGCCGGCCTTATCACCAAGTTTCATTTGGATTGGAAACGCTTGGTGAAACCTGGGACTTGCGCGTCAACGGCTATCTGCCGATCGGGCGCAAAAAAACACCTATATATACGCTTGACTATGATTTTTCCTCGGGCTTTCTTGCAAAAGCTAGAGAACAATTTGCGATGGGCGGCATAGACGTTGAATTAGGTCGTCGTTTTTGTAAAATGCAATATTTCGATCTGTACGCTGCTTTAGGACCCTATTTTTATTTCGGGCGTTCTCAAAAAACCGAAAACGCTTTTCGAGCGACACGAAAAGACGCCATAGGCGGACGGTTGCGAGCTTCAGCCGCGTTTTTAACTTATTTTGAATTGGAGGGAGTCGCTTCCTACGATTCGCGCTTTAATTGGACTGGACAAGCAACACTCTCTCTGAACATTCCTTTTGATTGGATCTGTTTTTGGAATCAAGCCAAAATTTGCGCTCCTGACAGGGTTAAGGAAAAACTTTTTCAGCCTGTCAAACGTAATGAAATTATTGTGGTTGATAGAATCCAGAGATCTTCTTCTAATCCCGCAATTTTAGATCCAGAGTTTGAACCTTAAAAGGCGAGGTCGCTCGTATGAATTTTTTAAAAAGCATCATAACTTATGCGCTTATTGTTGGTATTCTATCCCCCAATTGCGTGCAGGCACGTTCGGGCGTCGATGGCAATAAGGCCGATTATGTGATTGTGGGCGTAGGTTCAGCGGGCGGGCTCCTTGCAAAAAAATTGACAGATGATAAGAAAACATCTGTCATTGCACTGCATTCTGGTCAAAATTTTACGAATGCATTCATCATTAAATATGCCAAAAATACTATTTTTTCCGTCCTTGCAGCTTTATTAGGAATTCCTTTGCCTTTTGATCCTTCTACTTTAAATTTACCGCCAGATGTTAAAGCGCAGCTTGCAGAGCTTATTCAACTTACAAATGATGCTGCAAAGCCCTTGTATGAAACGGGAGTCTCTACGCCTCAACCAAATGCCGATGACCGTCAGATTCTTTGGGCGCTTCCTCTTCCTTTGGCCGGCGGGACTTCGGTAAATGCAGGGGCTTGGTGTCGCGGCACTGATCAGTTATTTTCTCAATGGGAAGCTATTGCTGGACCTGAGTGGTCTGTTAATCGCATTTTGGCAATCTATAAAGGATTAGAGGATTATCATGGGAAGACAACCAATCATAAAGCGAGAGGTTATGACGGCCCTCTCTCAGTACGCCAAGATCCAGCTTCAAAATTGGCAAAAGTATTTACGCAGGCGGAAATCAACGCGACGGGCATGCCTTTTGTACTCGATTACAATGATCCAAAAACACCTATCGGAGTTTCCGCTCAATTTCAATTAACTCGCAAAGGAGACGACAGTTTTTATCGAGTGAGCAGCGCCACCGCTTTTTTAAATCATCACGTGATGAAGAGTGATGGAACCGGAGTTAATGGAAGAAAATTAAAAGTTCTCTTTGAAAGCTCTGCAATGAAAACGATTTGGGATGGCAACACAGCTATTGGCGTCGAATATATGCAGAATGGCGCTGTTAAGCAGGTATATGCCAAAAAAGGGGTCATCGTTTGCGCTGGATTGGGAAGCAGTCCGTTTTTATTACATTCAGGAATAGGCCCATCAGGACTGCTGACATCTCTTGGCATTCCCGTTGTGTATGATAATCCGAGTGTGGGCCAAAATTTGGCGGATCAGCAAAATACTGTGATTCTTTTCTCCTCTAATCCCAATGATTCCAATACAACAGGAAATGGAGTTTTTTCGCAAATAGCTTGGCTGCCTGCTCCAGGGGGTGATCCAAGTTCACGTCAAATTCGCATTAGTACAGTGGATGTTATTCCAGGAGTCACCGCCGGCATAGTGGATCTTTGCCAGCCTAAAAGTCGCGGCAGTGTTTCCATTAACAGCGCCGACCCGCTTGCGCCTCCTGTTATCGATTTGGGAGTTCTATCGGATCCTAGCGATTTAGCCTTATTTGTTTCCGCGTATGCGACTTATGTCAAAAATATCAATATTCAGCTTCAACTGATCGATCCTTTATACCAACTTATTTATCCCGATCCTGCAATTCTAGATGACCCGGCTCAGATAACAGCCTTCATTCAAGGAGCCGTAGCATCGAATTTCCATTATCAAAGTCATTGCCGTATGGCGCCTCTTGCCCAGGGCGGTGTTGTGAATTCGACGGGAAGGGTCTATGGAGTCCAAAATCTCATTGTAGCGGACAACTCCATTAATCCGCAGGATATGGATGGAAGCCCAATGGCTACAGGATATCTCGTTGCCGCCAATATTGCGCGCCTTTTAGGGTATTAAAGCCAATTGCTGTGACGCAAAAATGTTAAAATAAAGATTCAACGCAAAGACGCGAAAGAATTGAAGAGCGTTAAGTTGAAAAATAAATTTCAGGATAGGTAGGATAGGAAGGATAGTTGGATTATTAAAATCTATTCTGTATTTTTGTCTTTCTTTATTTTTCCCATCCTACCCATCCTACCCATCCTGAAATTTACTTTATGAGGAGACTTATGTTTCGCAAATTTTTTGTTCTTCTTATTTTTCAAATGAGAACATTATTTGCTGATTCGCCTGATTTCGATTTCGAAGGCGAACTTATTTGTCATGAAAAACATTTATTTGTTAGTTTAGGGCCTATTTGTGAAATGGCTCTAAGATTAAGAGATTGTGGACTAAGACATGCTGCTTTTCCTTTTGATTGGCTAGTCCTAAAGAATGTTGATCGTTTTATCGAGTTGCTTGATAATGATTTTCAATTTTTTTAGATGAACAATATTTCACACCGCCGGAAGCTTTTCCAAGGTGTATTGAAAACAACTATTACGACATCGCTTTTGTGCATGATTGGCCCTTTCCAGGCGAAGAAATAAGCGATTCTACTAAATATACAAAACAATTGGAGGCAATCAAAATAAAATATAGTAGAAGAATTGATAGATTTAGAAAGCTTAAGCAGTATCTAGGAAAGGTTTTTTTCTTTAGATCATTTTGGTTTCAGGAAGGAAATCACCTTAACTCAAGACAAGCTCAAAATCTAAAAGATGTGCTAGATCGCTATTTCCCCTATTTAAATTTCACCTTAGTTATTATTAATTATACAGATTCAAACTCCCCAGTCATAAATGGCATTAATGGCGTTGTCGAATTTAAAATAAGAAGAGAGTACAATCTTCATGACTGGCAGGTCATGTGTCATACATTACTAAATTCCAACGTAAACCAATAAACGACAGGGTCAATTAAAAGCTCCGAGCAGGCTTTGCCGCTAATATCGATAAGCGCCCCATAAGAGAGAGGTGCACTTAGGAGTGAGGGGTTAAG